>CALLZZ010000241.1 GCA_937858235.1 uncultured Clostridia bacterium | reverse complement strand
CGGAACTGATCCAATCCGGTTCCCGCCGGAATCAGCTTGCCGATAATAACATTCTCCTTCAGACCTAACAGGTGGTCAACCTTACCATAAATAGCGGCCTCAGTCAGAACCTTGGTGGTCTCCTGGAACGATGCGGCAGATAGGAAGGAATCCGTAGACAGTGCGGCCTTTGTGATGCCCAGCAACAGTCTGGTGCAGGTCGGCAGGATCAGCGGAGTACCGTCTTCACGGGTTTCTCCAGCTTCCATTCTGACTCTGACTGCGTCGCAAGCATCCTCAAAGACGGGCAGGCTGACGGTAGATCCGGACAGCAACTGGGAATCTCCAGATTCTTCTACCTTGACGCGACGCATCATCTGACGGCAGATAACTTCAATATGCTTATTGTTGATATCTACGCCCTGGCTGCGGTAAGGCTTGAGAACTTCCTTAACCAAATACTCATGGAGGGCATGGATTCCCTGAATGCGGAGGATATCCTGGGGATACAGCGCACCGGGAACCAACTGTGTTCCCTTTTCCACATAGTCTCCGTTTTTCACCAGCAACTGTGCTGCAGGCAACATGTAGCTACGCACATCGCCGTCGTCTGCAGTCAGGTTAACACTGATCAGCGTACCCTTACGGGTTTCACCAATGGTCGCTCTGCCGCTGATTTCAGCCAGCTGTGCCATCTTCTTGGGGCGGCGTGCTTCGAACAGTTCTTCCACTCGAGGCAGACCCTGCGTGATATCGCCGCCAGCTACGCCGCCGGTATGGAAGGTACGCATGGTCAGCTGAGTACCCGGTTCACCGATGGACTGAGCTGCGATAATACCAACCGATTCGCCGATACCAACCTGTTCCTGTAGCGCCAGATTCAGGCCGTAGCACTTGGAGCAAACGCCGTTACGAGCGTGACAAGTAAGGACACTGCGCACCTTTGCCTGATGAATCCCATGTGCCTCCAGCAATTCAGCATCCTTTTGATAAACGATGGTGTTTGTATCGAAGAGTACCTCGCCGGTTTCGGGATCACACAGCGGTTCGCTGAGGAAGCGGCCATTGAGACGTTCGCCGAAGGTTTCGATCACCTGGCCGTTTTCCGAAATCTCGTATATCATAATGCCGTCACTGGTGCCGCAATCTTCACTGCGGACAATCACCTCCTGGGATACATCGACCAAACGGCGGGTCAGGTAGCCCGAGTCAGCAGTACGCAAAGCGGTATCAGACAGACCCTTTCGCGCACCTCTGGAAGAGATAAAGTATTCCAGAACGGACAGACCTTCTCGAAAGTTGGACTTAACTGGAATTTCGATGGTCTTACCTGCGGTATTCGCTAGCAGGCCACGCATACCGGCTAACTGACGAATCTGCGCCTGAGAGCCTCGCGCACCAGAATCTGCCATCATAAAGATGGGGTTGTACTGATCCATACCCTCCCGCAGTGCAATAGAAACGTTGTTAGTGGTCTTTTCCCATTCTTTAACCACCAAACGATACCGTTCGTCATTAGTCAAGAAGCCACGCCGGAATTGATTTTCAATCTTAACAACCATCCTCTCGCTTTCTGCCACCATGTCATACTTGACTTTGGGGATGGCCATATCGTAGATGGAAACCGTCACACTACCGATGGTAGAATAGTGGTAACCCTGCGCCTTAATGCCATCCAGCATGTTGGCGGAAACTGCAAAACCATGTTTGACAATGCAGGAAGAAATGATCTTGCCCAGCAGTTTTTTGCCGCAAATCTCGTTGACTTCCGGATCCAACCTGTGTTCCGGATCCTCACGATCCACAAAGCCAAGATCCTGAGGTACCTGGTCGTTGAAGATCAGGCGGCCCACTGTGGTGCGAACCATGCCGTAATGACCTCTTTCCGGGTCTTCTCTGCGTACCAGAATCGGAAGGTGCAGATCCAACACCCCTGCATCATAAGCCATACGCGCTTCAATGTCACTGCTGTACATGAGATAAACCTCTCTGGGCAGCGTACCCGCTTCTACGGCCTCCTGACACAGGTAACCAGTGGTGGCAATCCAGGGCTGGTACCGATCTTTGTTGGGATCGCGTACCCAGACCTTATCATCACCCAGAAGTTCTCCCTCATCTACCTTCTTAGCTACTTCAGCAGCAGTTTCGAAGCACATCCCCTCTACAACAGGTGCATCCCGTTCATAGGTCAGGTAGTAGGAACCCAGCACCATGTCCTGCGTGGGAACAGTAACGGGGCTGCCATCCTGAGGACGCAGCAGGTTGTTGGCGGAAAGCATTAGCACACGAGCTTCTGCCTGGGCTTCTGAGCTCAGAGGGACGTGAACTGCCATCTGGTCACCGTCAAAGTCTGCGTTGAACGGAGTACAAACCAGAGGATGCAGTTTGATGGCGCGGCCTTCTACCAACACCGGTTCAAACGCCTGAATAGACAGACGATGGAGGGTCGGCGCACGGTTCAGCATGACGGGATGATCTTTAATGACGCTGTCCAGCGCATCCCAGACCTCGGGACGCCCTTTATCTACCATCTTTTTGGCAGATTTGATATTATTTGCAGCACCATCCTGCACCAATTTCTTCATGATGAAGGGGCGGAACAGCTCTACTGCCATTTCCTTGGGCAGACCGCACTGATAGATCTTCAGTTCAGGTCCAACAACAATAACCGAACGTCCGGAGTAGTCAACACGTTTACCCAGCAGGTTCTGGCGGAACCGCCCCTGCTTACCTTTGAGCATATCGGACAGGGATTTCAGCGCACGATTGTTGGCGCCGGTAACGGCACGACCACGGCGGCCATTGTCAATCAACGCATCTACTGCTTCCTGAAGCATCCGCTTTTCGTTTCGGATGATGATATCCGGTGCATTCAGCTTCATCAGGTGCTTCAATCGGTTATTCCGATTAATGACCCGGCGATAGAGATCGTTTAGGTCAGAGGTCGCAAACCGACCGCCATCCAACTGAACCATGGGGCGCAGCTCCGGTGGAATGATCGGCAACGCCTCAATGATCATCCAATCAGGGCGATTTCCGGAATGCATGAATGCATTCACTACTTCCAGGCGCTTGACCAGCTTGATCTTCTTCTGGCCACTGGCACCCTTCAGGTTCTCCCGCAAACGGACGGACAGATCTGCCAGGTCGATATCGGCCAGCAATTTCTGCACTGCTTCCGCCCCCATGCCGGCATCGAAGTCTCCTTCATACTTTTCGCGCATATCCCGGTATTCCCGCTCCGTGAGGATCTGGTTCTTGGACAGGGGTGTACTGCCGGGATCTGTAACGATATAAGATACGAAATACAAAACCTGTTCCAACAATCTGGGGCTGATGTCCAAAATGGTACCCATACGGGAGGGGATCCCCTTAAAGTACCAGATATGAGATACAGGGGCAGCCAACTCAATGTGACCCATCCGCTCACGGCGAACCTTAGCCCGCGTGACTTCTACGCCACAGCGGTCACAGACCTTACCCTTGTAACGAATCTTTTTGTATTTACCGCAGTGGCATTCCCAGTCCTTTGTCGGCCCAAAAATGCGTTCGCAGAACAGTCCGTCCCGTTCCGGCTTCAGTGTGCGGTAATTGATAGTTTCTGGCTTCAGAACCTCACCAAAAGACCATTCCCGAATGGTATCTGGGGAGGCGATAGAGATTTTAATCGCGTCAAAATCAGGACAACTCATTAATATCTACCTCCTCTGAATTAGTCTTCGTTGTTCGTGGATTCATCGTTTGCAGATTTGTCAATAAAGAGGGCACCCTCTTCAAAATCGGCTACCACATTCCCGTCCTTTTCCATTCGACCGGTTGTAAAGCCGTGAGCGGCGAATTCGCCCTCGTCACTGGCGTAGTCGAATTCAGGGTTGGGACGTCTATCGGGAACAAACCCTTCTTCTTCTTCCTTCAGTTCCACTTCATCGCCATTGCGATCCAGAACGCGAACATCCAGACACAGGGCTTGCAGCTCTTTCATCAAAACCTTGAACGATTCCGGCACACCCGGCTTAGGCACGTTGTGACCCTTGACAATGGATTCGTAGGTGCGAACACGCCCTACAACATCGTCGGACTTGAC
Source organism: uncultured Clostridia bacterium (assembly GCA_937858235.1). GTDB lineage: Bacteria > Bacillota > Clostridia > Oscillospirales > Oscillospiraceae > Onthomonas. The sequence continues at coordinate 3,363 of CALLZZ010000241.1, read as the reverse complement.
AGTCAGAATCTCTTGGAGGGTGTAAGCTGCGCCGTAGGCCTCCAGTGCCCACACTTCCATTTCGCCGAACCGCTGCCCGCCGAACTGCGCTTTGCCGCCCAGGGGCTGCTGGGTCACCAGACTGTAGGGGCCGGTGGAGCGGGCATGGATCTTATCATCAACCAGATGATGGAGCTTCAGGAAGTAGACATAGCCCACGGTTACCGGATTGTCAAACCGACGTCCGGTACGTCCGTCATAGAGCCAGCTTTTTCCGTTTTCGTTCAAACCAGCCTGCTTCAACAGCTCCTGAATATCCTTTTCGTTTGCGCCATTAAAGATGGGCGTAGCCACCTTCCAGCCCAAACTTTTCGCCGCATAACCCAAATGAACCTCTAGCACCTGTCCGATATTCATACGGGAAGGAACGCCCAAGGGATTCAGGACGATATCCAGAGGTGTACCATCGGGCAGGAAAGGCATATCCTCTACCGGCATAATCCGGGATACAACGCCCTTGTTGCCGTGACGGCCTGCCATCTTGTCGCCTACGGAAATTTTACGCTTCTGCGCAATGTAGACGCGGACACATTGATTGACCCCCGGGCCCAGTTCATCGCCGTTTTCACGGGTGAACACCTTAACATCTACGACAATTCCGCTTTCGCCATGAGGAACCTTCAGTGAGGTATCCCGCACTTCCCTGGCTTTTTCGCCAAAGATAGCGCGCAGCAGACGTTCTTCTGCCGTTAGATCCGTTTCTCCCTTAGGAGTAACCTTACCGGCCAGAATGTCACCGGTATGCACTTCTGCGCCGACGCGGATAATGCCACGTTCATCCAGATCTCGCAGGGCATCCTCGCCTACGTTAGGAATATCGCGGGTGATTTCTTCCGGGCCCAACTTGGTGTCCCGTGCTTCCATGTCATACTCTTCGATATGGATCGAGGTGAAAACATCCTCTTTGACAATCCGTTCACTGAGCAAGACTGCATCTTCGTAGTTGTAACCTTCCCAAGTCATAAAGCCCATCAAAATGTTACGACCCAGTGCAATTTCGCCATTGTCAGTGGAGGGGCCGTCTACCAGCGTTTCTTTTTTCTTAAACCGCTGTCCCACATCCACAATAGGACGCTGATTGATGCAGGTACCGTGGTTAGAGCGCAAGAATTTGATCAGTCGATATGTTTTAGATCTTCCGCTGTCATACTGCACGCTGATGGCATCAGCACTGACCTTGGTAACTACGCCGTCCTCTTCTGCCAGCACACAGACTTCCGCATCCTGACAGTTCTTATATTCCTGTCCCGTTGCCACAACAGGGGCTTCCGTGACCAGGAGCGGCACTGCCTGACGCTGCATGTTAGCGCCCATCAGTGCTCGGTTTGCGTCGTCGTTTTCCAGGAAGGGGATCATTGCTGTTGCCACCGAAACCATCATCTGGGGTGACACATCCATGTAATCAACCATAGAACGGTCCACGTCCATAATATCGTTCTGATGACGACAGGTAATACGTGTGTTGATCATGCAGCCGTTTTCATCCAGGGGTTCCGTTGCCTGACAGACTATGAATTCATCCTCCACGTCTGCGGTCATATATTCTACTTCGTTGGAAACAAATCCGGTTTCTTTGTCAATCTTGCGGTAAGGCGCTTCAATAAACCCATATCGGTTGACTTGTGCATAGGATGCCAGATAGGAGATCAGACCGATGTTGGGACCTTCCGGCGTTTCGATGGGGCACAGCCGGCCATAATGGCTGTAGTGAACGTCTCGCACATCGAAGGAAGCGCGTTCTCTGGACAAACCGCCAGGTCCCAGTGCAGAAATACGCCGTTTGTGGGTCAACTCTGCTAAGGGGTTAGTCTGATCCATAAACTGGCTCAGGGGCGAGGAGCCAAAAAACTCCTTAATAGCTGCCGTCACCGGACGGATATTGATCAGGGACTGGGGGGTCACAATATCCAGATCCTGAATCGTCATACGCTCTCGAATGACTCGTTCCATACGAGAAAAACCAATCCGGAACTGGTTCTGGAGCAGCTCACCTACGCAGCGCAGACGGCGGTTGCCCAGATGGTCAATGTCATCCTTATTGCCCACGCCGTTGGCCAGGCCGTTCAAATAGTTAATGCTGGCCAAAACATCGTCGACAATAATGTGCTTAGGCATCAGTTCATCCAGATTGTTTCGAACTGCGTCTTTCAGTTCTTCTCCGGAATACTGCTCCAGCAGCTCTTTCAGGACAGAAATACGCACTCGCTCCGTAACCCCATATTCTTCCGGATCAAAGTCTACATAAGCGCTCATATCTACCATGTTATTGGCAAATACTTTTACTTGGACGCCTTCTACGTCTACAAGCGCCTCGTTAACCCCCCGCTGGGCCAGTTCACGCGCACGTTCCCGGGTAATCACTTCTTCCGGCATAGCAATAATTTCACCAGTCCAGGGATCCACCAGTGGTGCTGCCAACTTCTGATTCACCAGCCGACGGGCAATGTCCAACTTTTTATTGAACTTGTAGCGGCCGACTGCGGATAGATCGTAGCGGCGGGCGTCAAAGAGCAGGGACTGCATCAGGGATTCGCAGGAATCTACCGTAGGCGGTTCACCCGGACGCAGCTTGCGATAGATCTCCAGCATAGCAAATTCGTAGGGTGTATGATTTCCCAAATCCTTGCTAAACAGTTCTTTTTCCTTCTCCAGTGTGTTGAGAATACGGAGATCCTCTCCAAACACATCAAGAATTTCCACATCAGTTTTCAGCCCTACAGCACGGAGGAGGCAAGTGATGGGGATCTTCCGGTTCTTGTCGATGCGAACCCAAAAGATATCCGAAGAGTCCGTCTCATACTCCAGCCAGGCACCGCGATACGGAATCACCGTTGCGGAATAGGAGATATTCCCGGTCTTGTCCGCTTCCTGTCCATAGTACATGCCAGGGCTTCGTACAATCTGGGATACAATGACGCGCTCTGCACCGTTAATAACGAAGGTTGCCCCATCTGTCATCAACGGAAAATCGCCCATAAAAATTTCTTGCTCTTTGATTTCGTCTGTCTCTTTGTTGCGCAGACGCACCTTAACCTTAATAGGTGCAGCGTAGGTTGCATCCCTCGCCTTACACGTCTCCACATTATACTTGGGGCTTTCCTTCATGGTAAAGTCGATGAACGACAGTTCCAAATTCCCCGCATAGTCGGAAATACTGCCTACATCCTTGAAAACTTGGCGCAGACCAGTTTCTAGAAACCATTGATAAGACCTTTTCTGAATGTCCAGCAAACCTGGCATCTCAGTGATTTCTTTTTTCCGCGCAAAGCTCTTTCGCAGGGTATTGCCGAAATACACGTCATTGACCATAGATGATTCACACTC
>CALLZZ010000240.1 GCA_937858235.1 uncultured Clostridia bacterium | reverse complement strand
CAATCAGAACGGATTGGAATGTTCCTCGGAAAGCAGAGGACGAATCCAAGCTGACACGTGACAGACTCGACAAACTGGTGGCGCTTCCGAAAATCAACCTTGTGGCCACGCAGGGGCAGAACGATGAGAAGGAACTGTTTGACCTTTGCGGGACCAAGGATTATCGCAAGATGCTCGACAAACAGTTCAAGAATAATGATTCAAACTTCAAGATCGCTATCGTCGTCGATATGTGGATCACGGGATTTGATGTGCCGTCGCTTGCGGTCATGTACATTGACAAGCCGCTGCAGAAGCATACGTTGATTCAGACGATTTCCAGAGTTAATCGTGTCTTTGATGGCAAGGATAAAGGTCTAGTCGTAGATTATATCGGCATCAAGAACGACATGATGGCTGCCGTCAAGAAGTATGGCGGGCCGCAAGAAAGTCCAATCGATGAGCTGAATGTCTCTCTGTCGATCTTCCGAAACCATCTGTCATTGATTGGCGATTTGCTGTCGGAATTCGATGCGACTCCATTCTATAAGGGGACTCCGCTTGAGCGGCTGCATTGTCTCAATGATGCGGCGGAGTACGTGCAGACAAGCAAGGACATGCAGACACGGTTCATGGGACTTTCCCGCAGGCTCAAAAGCGCCTACCAAATCTGCTTCCCGTCAGGTGAATTGACGGACGAGGAGACTGCAACGGCGCAGTTCTATCTGGCGATTCGCTCCATCATCTACAAGCAGACCAAAGGCGATGCGCCTGACGCGGAAGTCATGAACAACGTTGTTGAGGACATGGTACACGATGCCATCACCTGCACGGGCATCGAAAATGTTGTTGATGAAAACAAATCGGTCGATCTATTCAGCGATGAGTTTATCGACGAGCTGAAGAAGGTCAAGCTGCCTATTACCAAGTTCAACGCGCTTCTAAAGCTTCTGAAGAAGGCGATCACGGCTTATGGCCGGACGAACAAAGTAAAGGCAATCGAATTCGATGAGAGACTGAAACAGGTTGTTGACGCATATAACAGCCGCGACAAGCTGGTATTCACCAGTGAAGTGGTCGCCGACTTCGTCAATGACCTTTCTGATCAGCTCATTAACATAATGAAAGACCTGAAGGAAGACCAGGACTCGTTCGCAAAAATGGGAATCACCTTCGAAGAAAAGGCATTCTATGACATCCTCGTAAAAGTTCGTGATGAGCATGGTTTCCCGTATGCGGATGACAAATGCATCGTGCTGGCTAAGAAAATTAAGGAGCTTGTCGATGACAAGGCTCAGTTCGCAGACTGGTCAACACGCGACGACATCAAAAATCAGCTCAACATGGATCTGACGGTGCTGCTCTACAAGAATGGCTACCCGCCAGAATGGGACGAGGAAGTCTTTGAGAAGGTTATGGAGCAGGCGGAGAATTTTAAGAAGTATGAAGATGAGTAACTAGACGGAAAGGAAGTGCAGATGTTATGGAGAATCCAATAAGCAGGTCACTACCTGATGTGAGCATAGATTCCGTGTTTACGGAAGTGCAGCACAATGAGAAGCTTGGATTGCGTAATCCGGAACAACTGCGCCTTTTTCGTCTGCAGGTCAGCAACAATGCCTTTATCTACAAGAGCCTTGAAGACTATCTGACGGATATCATCAGCGAGTACGTTTTCTCTCGTGCGAAGATTGAGGAATTGTCCCAGCCAGGTGCCGGAAACCCACGTAGCATTGGAATGAAAGCACTCCGCGTCATGAAACAAAACGGAGCAGCAAACCAGAAAGGAACAGGAAACGAGCTCGGAGAAATTCTGTTGTACGCATTTCTGGAAGAAAAACTCAACGCTCCCAAGATATTTAGCAAAGTAGAGTTGAACGCAGGAACAACGCCGTTTGGCACCGCATGCGACAGCGTTCATCTGCTTGACCTTGGTGACGATACTGGCGTGTCCTATTACCAGACTGTGTTCGGGACTTCGGACATTGAGGGAGACATTGCGGATGCGATAGACAAGGCTTTTGATGCCATAGTACGAATCGAAAAAGAAAATGGGAACGGCATACAATTCGTTGATAGTCGTTCATTGAACGCTTCTTTTGATGAGGATACCGTGCAAAAACTTAAAAGCATCATGATTCCCGAGCCAGGTCTCCCCGTGGCTAACGACCGCGCCTATGGTGTCTTTCTCGGATATTCGCTTGGACTTGATCCGCATACGAGGTCAACACCTGAATTTCTGGCTGATCTGGGCACAAAGATGGATACGGACATCAAGAACCATGCAACGTATATTGCAGGCAAAATCAAGACGCTAGGGCTCGATACACACTCGTTTTACTTCTACATCGTACCTTTCAACGATGCGAAGATGGATAAACAGCAGGTCATAGAAAACCTGCTTATGTGAAGCGGAGGCATGATTTTATGAGCAGAAAAAGAAAAAGGCTCGGCGATGTGATCTTCGCTGATATAGAAGAGAACAAATACCTAAACCAGTTGTATGGGGATATCCTCTTCAATTATGCTAATAAGACGCTTCGCACTGGTGTGGATTATAGAGATGTCAATGTCCATGACGCCTTGCGTTTCGCTGACCTGCTTTCAAAATCAAACAGTCCTGACAAAGCGGAACAGCATAAGATGTGGGCACAGGAGCTTGTTGTGCTCCTCAACGTCCTTTATCCGGATAACAATGAGATCAGAGTTGTTGCAGGATCGGTTTTTGCAAACACGGATAATGCGAGAGGCGTATCATTACTTGATGCCGACTTTGAAGATCCGTTTGTCCTGAATAGAATCTTTTCGGATTATAAAAGAGACTATCTGAGGATACCCGCCGCTCCGAATCTGCAGTTCTTCGGAGCACAAAAGAGGGCTTACGATCACCTGCACGACCAGTTCTTTAGCTATTCGGCACCTACATCTATGGGAAAGTCCTTCTTGATGCGAATGTTCATAAAAGAGCAGGTTGCTAATGGCGCAAAGCTGAATTTTGCGATCATCGTTCCGACCAAAGCTCTCATCAACGAGACTTCGCAAAAGATCATTAAAGAAGATCTGAAAGATCTACTCGAAGAGAAAAACTACAAGGTGGTAAATGCCGCCAGTGACATAGCGTTGGAGGGAAATCATAACTTCATTCTGGTGTTGACTCCGGAAAGACTTCTCTACCTGCTGATCGGAAAGCCCGATTTGCAGATAGATTATCTTTTTATTGATGAGGCACACAAGATGTCTGGAAAGAACAGCCGTGGCCCGTTCTATTACAAGACAGTGGATATGCTCAAGAACCGCGCCAACCCGCCGCATTTTATTTTTGCTTCACCAAACGTTCCGAATCCGGAAGTGTATTTGAGACTTCTGACTGATATCAGCGAGCACGGAGACAAAAAGCTGAGGACTGCATTCTCGCCTGTGACCCAGGTGAAATTCCTCTTGGACTTGCAGAATCGCGAGATATCGGTTTATAACGAGCATTCTGGGGCAAAGATGCGCATAGCGGAAATACCACAAGGCCAGGCGACATTGACGCACTTTTTGCTCAAGATCGAACGACGGAATGATGGCCTGCCGGAAGAAGCTAGGCGGCAGACGATAGTCTATTTCAATGGAAAGGCGAAGGCCGTCGAGGCAGCACTTGACTTATCGCAGTACCTCGACGAACTGGATGATGACGACTTGACGGCTTTGTCCAGTGACATAGCCAGTGAAGTTCATGGAGATTACTATCTCGCAAAGATCATCAAGAAGGGCATCGCCTACCATATCGGTTATTTGCCAGCAGCGATACGTATGAGAATCGAGGACATGTTCCGCAAAGGCAAAATCACGACCATGTTCTGCACCAGTACGTTACTGGAAGGCGTGAACCTTCCAGCGGATAATCTGTTCATAACGGACAACAAGATTTTCAGAACGCCGATGAATCCGGTGGATTTCAGGAATCTCATAGGCCGTGTCGGGCGAATTGAATACAACCTTTATGGCAATGTGATTTTTGTTTCTTCGCAGGATGATAAGCTACCGGAGACCGAGTACGTGAAGATGCTCAAGGAGCCGGTTCCTGAACAGACGCTTTCCATTGACGCTGGGGCTAAGACACTTACGAATCCGGAAAGAAAATATATCGTAGAGGCACTCAAAGAAGGCAACATTGAGCTTGTAAAAAGGAATAAGTCTCAGTCGGAGGAATCCTATGTCATGATGCGAAAATTCGGTCTGATTCTTCTGCGAGACATCATGACCGACAATAATAGCCTCGTTCGGCAATCATTCTCGGATTTGGTCACACCAGCTGATGCAGAGTGCATCAAAGAGAAATTTAAAGATCCTATTGCACTACCAGATGACGACATCAATATTTCAGCTGACCAGACGAAAAACCTTATCATTGCCATCCGGAATGGGCTTGAGTACCCGAAGATGGTAAACGGGGAATTCGTATACAAAGATGTAGTCGGATTCCTCGAAAAGCTATGCACTATATTTAAATGGGAGAAATACGAATACTCCACCCTTGGAAAAGTCACAGATGGAGTGCATAAGAAGCTGCGGTGGTATGCCGTAATTCTCATTCAGTGGATGTCCGGTCTGGGGCTGAGCAACATTATGAGACAAGGTATCCGGCATCACGTACAGCATCCGGACAATTTCTGGATTAATAAAACCCAGACAACGATTTACAAGGATAACGTGGAGTTTCGAAACATTCTGTTTGCGGATACCCTCGAAGTCATTGACAATATCATCCTCTTCAGCCTGTCAAACTACTTCCTGCGTTTTTCCAACGAATACAAGAAGATTCATGGCGTCACGGAATTCGACAATAACTGGTATGAATATGTGGAATACGGAACCACGAATCAGGTGACCATTCTTTTGCAGCGAATAGGGTTCACTCGTGAAAACTCCACATATATACGTGGTCACAAGGATAAGTACATACTGCAGGAAGGCGAATCGAAGCTACTGCTCAGTCGCGACTTGCTTGAATGCGGCAACCAAAATGTCAGGGAACAGGCCAAAACGATTTTGCTGAATATGCCAGAGATGTTTGAACCAGAGAAGAATCAGGAGGGCAGACAGGAGCAACACTAACTATATTAAGCAGATCGTCGATGACTACTGCGTCCTGGATACAGAGACCACAGGGCTGTCCGCTTACTATGACGAGGTCATCGAAATCGGCATCCTGAGAGTACGGGACAACACGATCGTCGATCGGTATTCACAGCTGATACAACCGGAATACGAGATTGACGACTTCATCACGGAATTGACAGGGATAACGAATGAGATGGTCGAAGGGATGCCCACCATAAGCGAGGTGAAAGACAGCGTCCTGTCATTCATCGGATCGGATATCATCGTGGGGCATAACACGTCGTTCGATATGCGGTTCCTGCAAGCGGGGTTCCAGCAGGAGTTGGACAACCAATACATGGACACCATGCAATTCGCCAGAAAGTTATACCCTGAGCTCAAGCATCACAGGCTTTCGGACCTGACGGAATACCTTGGGCTCTCCAATAATGTGCATCGCTCGATCGCGGATTGCATCGCGACGAAGGAACTCTACGATGCGGAAAAATCCCTCATGGCCGAAAGAGGGTTGAGGATCGAGGACCTGTGGGCATCCGGTGGCGGGCATGGAATAGACATCGGCTCCATCATGCCCACTGCCGAGGTCAACGAAGACGGATTCTTCTACGGCAGGCACGTCGTCTTTACCGGGAAGCTTGAGAAGATGCTTCGCAAGGACGCCATGCAGCTCGTCGTGAATCTTGGCGGTGTCCTTGACAACACCGTTACCAAGAAGACGAACTACCTTGTCCTCGGGAACAATGACTACAATGCCATTCTCCACGGTGAGAAATCATCGAAGCATAAGAAGGCTGAACAGTTGAAACTCGCGGGTCAGGATATTGAAATCATCGACGAATTGACGTTCTACGACATCTTGAAGGATGAGGAGATCCTCTGAGCAGTTACCCTTTTCAACAACCGTCATACCGCCGGCTATGGAGCGGACGCCACATTCATGGCGAACGATTCGTTGGTGGAACGGGTCGAGACGATGGCATTCAGGGCTTTTCCCGCATGCCCTGCTCTCGAGACGATTGGCGGAATGGACGGTACGGATTATATTATGGAGAAACGGGCTCTCGACCTTTTCCCGCAAACGGTCAGGAGCAAAAATACAGTAATTTTGAGCTGGTTTTCCTCTGGACCGGTTCCCGCGAACGGAGAGACGACTTTTTTCCGTAAACGGGAACATATCCGACATCCATTCTCACCGCTCGTGCCATGTTGAGTGCGTTGTATTGATAACAAAGGTTGAAAATAAGATGTGAAAGATTGGTGTAACATATGAAAAAAGTAAAAATCATGGTGATGAAACAAACGATCTATTAAGATTTGATAGATCAATACGAAAATCCGATAAAGGATACCTGTGACATGAAAGTCAAACAAGTATACATTGCCAATGGCTGGGAAAAGCCAGATGGCATGTGTAACAGTGCATGGGAAAGTATGTCTGCTTTCGTCATGACTCTTGCTCACGGCTATGATGGCTGGATGAAGAATAAGAAGTCAGCTATGATTTCGTGTAATGACGGCTTCCGTCCAGTGAGCTTTTTGATTGAGACAATGGCTGAGGATGCGGAGTAACAGACAAATTTGAATTTAATTACATAGTACGAAGGGGAGAATCAAAATGAAAAAAACTGGTTTATACTTGATCGAATTGATACAGATACCCATATTATCAGCGAATACCGCCATTGGGAGGAGACGCACTGCTATCTGCTTGAAGGTGAAGAACGGTGCTTACTCATCGACACAGGTCTTGGCATCTGCAATATTTCCGATGAAGTGAAAAAGCTGACGGGCAAGCCGGTAATTGCTGTGGCGACACATATCCATTGGGATCATATCGGTGGACACAAATACTATCCGGAGTTCTACGCACATGAGGCAGAACTAAACTGGCTGAACGGTGGATTTCCGCTGTCAATGGATACCATCCGCGGTATGGTTATAGACCGTTGCGACTTACCGGAATGTTATGATGTCAGCACTTATAAGCTCTTTCAGGGAATACCAACGCGGGTACTACATGACGGTGACACCATCGATTTGGGTGGGCGTGTAATCACTGCACTGCATACGCCGGGACATTGCCTGGGCATTTATGTTTTTGGGAACCACAACGTGGATACTTATTTACCGGCGATCTTGTCTACAAGGATACGTTGTTTGCGTACTACCCTTCCACCGACCCGCAGGCATATCTCACTTCGCTTGAAAAAATTGCGATACTACCCGTGAAAAAAGTATTTCCGGCTCATCACAGTCTGGACATTCAGCCAGAGATTCTGACCTGTATGCGAGACGCTTTCCGCCAGTTGAAAGACGTTGGCGACCTACATCACGGCAG
>CALLZZ010000239.1 GCA_937858235.1 uncultured Clostridia bacterium | reverse complement strand
CCGCCTGAAAAAGCTTTGAACTTTTGCTCCGGTAAAATAACAACTGCCTCTATAAAGGCTTCGCTTAAATTAAAAGTCGGTATTTTTCTTTCAAAGGGTACTTGTAACTTCATTAATTTGACTCCTTCCTTTTAAGGTAAATAACTTCTTGGATTTTGCTTTTCTCCATTGATTCGCACCTCAAAGTGCAGGTGGTTTCCTGTGCTTCTTCCTGTAGATCCCACTTCAGCAATAACACTTCCGGCATCTACGGTCTGCCCTTCACTTACAAATATTTTGGAGCAATGAGCGTAAAGAGTGACAAATCCACCGCCGTGATCCACCATCACATGGTAGCCATATCCGCTGGTGGAATAACGGACTACATAAACCGTTCCGGGGAGTGCCGCTCGAATGGAAGTGCCCTTGGGTGCGCCAAGATCAATCCCACCATGCCCTGCGCCCTTGCCGGTGAATGGGTCTTTACGGTATCCAAACTCCGAGGTGACAATGCTGCGCCAATTCTCTCCAAGGGGTGAGCAGAAACCATCTGCTCCGATAAAGGGTGCGGATGACAGGGGCAAGCTGTTTGACCATTCATCAAACTCATGGCCATAGGTTGGTGCTGGTCTGCCATAAAGCACACGGTAATAAATCTCTGTTGCATTGATTTGGCTTTCATGAGTGATAGCTACACCCATAGAAGAAGAAATATTTTCATATACTACGGGCAGTTCCCTAATGGGAACCGCCACGATATAGGTTTCTTCCTCTGTAGTTTCATTGCCATCTGCATCGGTGGAGGTGACCGTTCTGGTTCGTTCTTCATAGGTGACAAATGAGTCTACAAATTGTCTGTGCTGAAGCCTTGAGGGGCTATCAGCGCCGAAAAACAGAGAATAAAAAATAGCCTTAACCCTTACCGAGTCGAGGCTTTCTCCATCTTCCATGTCACTATTTACTGGGGCAATGGTACCGTCTAAAAGAGTAAAACTGTTCCTCATATCTTCAATATATCCACGGTAATCCTCGGGAACATTGCCCGAAATAATACCGCCGTCAAAACAAAGTCCTACTGCTGTATTGTTGTGATCTGATGTGCCTGATAACATGCTACAGACTAAAACAATGACTAAGATCACAGGCGATAAAATCAAACCAATTGTCCAGCCAATGGTTTTACGGACTCGTTCATCTGTTAGCGCTGTGGCAGCGGCTTTTGCTGCCATTGTTATCGTTGCCGGGTCTGCCATAAAATCACCACCATTTCAGTCCACCGAACCCGAACAGATTCTGCTGCTCTAATTCCGGCTCGCTTTCCATAAGCTGTTCGGTATAGTCTATTGCCTGCTCCAAAACAGCAGGGTCAAACCCTGCACTTTTATATCCTTCAAGGATGGTATTGTAATAATAATCAGACGGATAGCCCAGACGGTGTCCCGGAGTCATGATGTAAACCATAGCAGGAACAGTTTTTTCGTCCAGTATAAGCTCCATGGTTTCCTTTTCATAAAACCTTGGAAACCCTTCGTAGATATCAAGTGCTTTTTCATCATCCGGCCTGATTTTCCAAAGTAAAACGGGGACAGAACTTCCCACACAAGGTTCAATGGTAGCTACCGCACCATGACCGCTACCTCTAAAAACAAGGGCATAATCTTTAATTTCAGATGTCCCTACCACCTTGGCAGTAGGGCACCTTTTTGCCATTTGGGGCAGATTAAGATTGCTACCATAAGCAATATATAGTTTGTTTTCCATAAGCACTCCCTCACATTGACATAGTAAAAGCGGGGGACTCTTCATCCTCCGCTTCTAAAATAATTTCTTCAGTTTGTTGTTGTCCTGCTTCTTCTGCCTGTATTCTCTCCGCTTCACGTTTTTCTCTCAGCCTTTCCTTTTGCTTTTCCGCTTGGGCAGGGTCTTTCCAGGCAATACAGCCCTCAAGATGATCCAGTAGATGTTTTCGGGCTGTTTTAAATTCATCACCTATCAAACCAAGACGCAAAAGCCATACACGAAAGGTATATTTTTCATTGGTAGATTCAGTTTTTATCGGACTTGCAGAACGCTGATTAAGAGCCTGTGCTGTGATTGCAAGACAGAATTGAACATAGGCTTTAATTTTACCAGCATGCAAATCACCGTTAAAGGCACGAAATTCAACCGTGCCTTTTTGAAATACACTATGCAGATTCAAACAGCGATAGCGGCTGGAATGATAATGTTCCCGACTGCCATCGCCTCCGTTATACCAAATACTTTTGAGTTTTTCTAAAGTAGCTGGCTTTTTACGATTAATCTGCTCTAAAAAGATTGGATCAATCTTCTGGCAGTAGCTGGTTTCTCTGCCCCTTGAAACCTTTAGTGCCTTATAAATCATATCTTCTTTTGCAGCCATGATGTTGACAAGATTGCGAAGCTTCGGAGCCTCAAACGGAGCCGCATTGATGTGGATATGAATTCCGCAGGAGGAATTGACAAAAGCGCCTGAACCTCTTAATTTTCGTATTATTTCCTGCACGGTTTCAATATCTTTGTACTGACAGATGGGGCTAACCAGCTCAACACTATAGCTTCTGTCAGCACTTACTTTTCTGCGTCCTTCTTTTCTTTGACAATCAATGCTGGCATCGCTCATAAGTTTCCATTTTCGCCCTTCGCTGTCACGGGCATAATAAACATCGTAATAGGTGCCTT
>CALLZZ010000238.1 GCA_937858235.1 uncultured Clostridia bacterium | reverse complement strand
TCGGCCTTTATATTTCAGCGGCACAGGGATATATTGCACAGAAAAGTCATGATAAGGCTCTTGAAATGCTAGAAAAATATACTGAGATCGTAACAAGCGACATTTATCCATTGTGCTTGCATGGTGATGCCTTTTTTGACCTTTTGGACGGCTGGCTGGCAGAACTGGATCTGGGAACGAATCTTCCACGGGACGAAAAAACGATTCGAAAAAGCATGTGTGACGCGATTGTTAAACACCCGGCGTTTTTAGCTCTCTCAGGTGAACAGCGTTTTCAGAGCATCACTGAACAGCTTCAAAACAATTGTAAATGATTTGATCAGGAAGGCGAGGTTAGTTGTCCTTGAAACTATAGAAGGCTGACGGAGATTACTATTTCAATGAGGAAAAGATTAGTGCATTGCCTTGGAAGCATTCGATTATAAAATATCGACTGCTTCCATTTTTTATAGTAGAATAGAGTTGTTTCTTTAGAAAAAATCCAGTATGATGGATACAAGTTTTAATATATGGTGCGGACAAATGAGAATGAAGGGAAACAGCAAAAATTATAAATATATTGTAACAGAAAGGTGGTGACGCTGTGGCATCTTACCCCCGATTAAATGATATTTTTATCACGGAACGATTAAAAGAGCGGCTTTCTGAAATTGGCAGCCATCCGATTACCACTGTTATTGCCCCCATGGGCTTTGGAAAGACAACGGCGGTGAACTGGTGGGCGAAGCGGCTTGCGAAAAGCCGAGGGGAAGCGGTCGTTCTGCGTCAGATGATCGTTACGGACAGTGTGACTGAGTTTTGGAGCGGATTCTGCCGTGCCTTTAAGGGATATCCCCAACTGCTTGAAGAGATGAAAGCACTGGGATATCCTAAGGACGTACCCGCCACGGCTTTGCTGTCGGAGCTGCTGCATGAGACTTTATCTGCCAGTTCCTCTCCGCTCTATTTTATCATGGATGACCTGCACCTTCTGGAAAAGAACACCGTTACCGCACTGCTCCTGCTGCTCTCCCGAAATCTGCCCGACTGCGTGCATCTTATTCTCTTATCTCGAAATCAGATTTTCAGTGAAGAAGAGCGGATGCGCCTTGGACATCTGCTCTGCGAAATCGGAGCAGACGATCTCCGGCTCAATGCCCGGGAATTAAAAGCATACGCCGATCGCTGCGGTCTTGCGGCTTCCCCGGAAGAACTGGACACTCTTGTACTGCAAAGTGAGGGATGGATTTCCATGATTTATCTGAACTTCAAATCCTATGCGCAGAACGGCCACTGGCTGTCCAGCTCGTCGGATATTTTCGACCTCATCCATCAGGTATTGCTGGTGCCATTGGAATCACGGCAGAGGGAATTCCTTATTCTTATCGGCATGACAGACGAATTTACCGCAGGGCAGGCGGCATACTTGTGGCAGCACGGCGATGCACAAAACCTTTTGGATTCTCTCACCAAAAACAACGCCTTTATTACAAGAAGCGAGCAGGGGATTTATCGCTATCACCACATGCTGAGACACTGCGTCCGGCTGATGTTTGCCGAAAAGCCGGAAGGCTACCGGCAAGAAAGCTATTCCAGGCTTGGAAAATGGCACTTAAAAGAACAAGAGTACATAGCCGCCTATTTTGCCTTTGCCGCCGCCTATGATTGGGTCGGTTTGCTGGCGACTCTGACGGAGGACAATGCGAAGAGCCTCAACAGCGAGCATAGCCGAGCTTTTGTTGAATGGAGCGAGAACTGCCCGAAAGAAATCTTACTACAGAACCCTGCCGCTATTGTGGTCTTTATGCTCAAACTGTTTTCTTTCCATTGTATTTCTGAAATAAAGCGAATGAAGAAATTACTTCTCGTATCCTTAGAGCAGAATACCTCCCTGACAGAGGAGGAGCGCAACAATATTTTGGGGGATGCGGAGGTAGCAGAAAGTCTCCTTGCTTATAATGACATCTCCGCTATGAGCGTCTATCACCGCAGAGCCTGCCTGCTTCTTAGGCGAAGCACTGTAAGCGTAGACTCGAAGGGAACATGGACCTTTTCCTCTCCGTCGATTTTCATGTCGTATCATCGCAGGGTGAGCTATGCGGACAGTGAAAGTGCCGAGATGAAGGAGTGCATGCCATATTACTATCAAGTGTCGAACGGTCATGGCAACGGTGCGGAGCACAGCTTTGCTGCGGATTTATTCTATGAGAGAGGCGAAGTGACCGACGCCGATATTTCGAATCGCATGGCTCGATCGGCGGCAAGACGGAAGAACCAGTACAGCGTTTTGATGTGCTGTGAGTTTCTTGACCTGCGCATGGCAATTTTTCAAGGCAATTATGATAAGGTAAAGCAGAAGAGCCATGAGCTGCGGGAATGGCTTTATAAGGAGCGGCAGTATGCCCTTTTAAATACCTTAGATATGTGCCTTGGCTTTCTTTATAGCTTATTAGGTTTTCCTGAATATGCACCGAAATGGTTTGCTGAGGGGAAACTGTCCGAAGCCTTGATTATGTTTCCCGCTACGCCGATGCTGCACACCTTCTATAATCAGCTCCTGCTGGCACAGGAGGAATGGACGGAAGTGATCGCAAGGCAGGAGGAGTGTAAAGCACTCTACGGCATTTATCACAATGTCCTCTGTGAAATCCGGCTTCATATTCAGCTTTCGGCTGCTCTTGAACAGCTGGGCAGACGCAAGGAAGCTCTGGATGAACTGAAACTGGCATTGGATTCGGCTCTTCCTGATGGTATTGTCATGCCTTTTGCCGAGAGCGGAGCATACCTTCTTGAGTTGTTGAAGGAGCTGAAAGGCAGGGAAATGTACACCGAGGAAATCGAAAAAATCTGCTCTTTGTCGGAACAATTTCATGCTTCAAGAGAACAAATCCGCCGGGAGCATTTTGGAGAAAATGAAAGCTATGGTCTATCGGAACGGGAACTTATAATAGCTCGGCTGGCCGCTCAGCGCAAGACCAATCGGGAGATTGCGGAAGAGCTTCATCTTGCCGAGGGGACGGTGAGAAATCAGCTGTCACGGATTTTTGATAAGTTGGGATTGGCAGGGGACGGTAAGAATAAACGTATCCTGCTTGAAAGTTTACTGAAAAATAAAAAACAGTGACAAATGGTCACACTACAAAAAGAGAACGCTGCTGTACAATAAAGCTGTACGGTAGCGTTCTTTTGCTGTAAAGAGGAGGTGGAGCATGGAGGGTCGGCCTATTACCAAAGTAGAGCCTATGGAAAACGGCATGTTGCAAGTGACCTTTGATACCGGGAACTTTGTAACGGTGGATATGAAGCCCCGATTTACCGGGTTTCGGTTCGGTGCGTTGCAGCACTCGGATATTTGGAATTCAGCGGATACCGACGGCAGTTTTGTTCACTGGTACAAAAGCGGATGTCCTGCACCCGTGGCGGAGCTTGCCTATGATGAAATCATGAAAATGACCCTTGGAAAGTCCTATTAAAACAGGAAAGTGTCAAAAATAGTTTGTAAAAAAATTAGAAGGAGGAAATATTTATATGAAACAAACCTTAAAAAAACGGCTGGGCAGCCTGATAGTATCCCTGTGTATGGTACTTACCATGATGCCGGCGGTGGCCTTTGCAGAAGAGGGCAGCATTTGTTCCATCGGAGATCAGAACTTCACCTCTTTGAGTGCCGCTCTGGACGCAGTGCAGGACGGAGAGACTATCAAACTCTTGCAGTCGGTCGACTATGATAAAAGTATTCAGATCCAAGGCATTCATGTAACCTTTGACTTGAACGGATATAATATGAATGTCACAGCACCTAATAGTGATCAAGGACAGGGTATAATCCCTGGGCTATATGTTACCGGAAAACAAGGAAACCCCGGACAGGTTGAACTTAAAGGTAATGGTGCGTTTAACGTAAGCGGAGGCACTGGTGTGCAAGCTGATGATGGCAGTACAGCCACGGTTACCAATGCGAAAGGAATCGTTTCGTCAATGGGATACCAGGGTATCGGTGCTCTGGCTGCAGGAGACGGCAGTATTGTTACGGTGCTTAACCGTGCCGAAGGGGAGCGCATAGGTGCAAGGAGTGATCGCGGAGGCACTGTTACTGTATGCGGTGACGCCATTGGGGGATATTGCGGCGCTTATGCTACCGGTGAAAGGTCTTTAATTAAAATAAAAGGTGACGCAATGGCAACCGGAGACGATATTGATACAAGCTACTCCTATATCGTTATGGGCGTATACGCAGAAGACGGCGGCGAGGTGAGTGTTCAAGGAAACGCTGAAGCCAGTACAGTGAAAGAGGACATATCTCCATATGGCGTACTTGCAAATTTCAACGGTACGGTTACGGTCAAGGGAAATGCAACTGCGGCGGGAAAATCGGGCAGCGGAGCATGTGCTCAAAATGGAATGGCTGCAGACGATCCAAATATCAATAAGCCCGGCGGCCTTGTTACTGTGTGGGGGGATGCCATCGGGATGAGGCGCGGTGCAACTGCGGTAAATTTGGGAAGTTCTTTGCTTGTGAAGGGCGATGCGGTGGCTACTGGTACAGATGGAATCGGTGCACGTGCCAATTCCCAATCGAAGGTTACGGTCGAAGGGAATGCTACAGGCGTTCAGTATGGAGTGCTGGCACTGAATAAAGGTGAAGTCGTTATCAACGGAAATGTTGAAGCTGCGGAAACCGGTGCAGGCGCAGTGACCGGCGATGACGGACCCGGAACCGTTACAATAGACGGAAGGATTACCGTAACAGATCCTTCAAAGTACATTGCCGTTGGTGCTTCTGCCGCACCGGAACATAAGGCGATTACCGACATGTCTGCATCGACGACAAAACCGGATTACGATACCTATTCGTCCGGTTCCAACTATGTGTGGGTCAAAATTCCGGCAATGCCGACAGTAACTTATCTTATTACATTTAATATCAACGACGGTTCGGCTTCTCCGGATACTCCTATGCAAACGAACGGTGACGGAAAGCTGTCGGCTCTGCCTAATCCCAACCGAAACAATTACTCTTTTGACGGCTGGTTCACGGAGAGGAGCAATGGCATAAAAGTTACTGAAAGTACTGTGTTCGATGCCGATACGACCCTCTATGCCCACTGGACACCTACCAACAACAATAACGGTGGCAATTCAGGCGGCGGTGGCGGTTCATCCGCAGTGACCGCCGGACTGACAGTGAAAGATCTAGCCGACGGAAAGAAATCTGATGTTGCGATAAAGAGTACTGCCGGTACTGTGACCCTTCCGTCCGATATGCTCAGCAATCTGAATGTGGCAAAGACCGCAAAGGCGGAGGTCAAGATGACCACTGTGAATCCAAGCAATCTAACCAAAGAAGTACAGACCATCCTTGCGGGACGTCCGATTGTTTCCCTTAGCCTGTTGATTGATGGCAAGGTTACAGAATGGAACAATTCCAAAGCACCGGTTACAGTAAGCATTCCGTATGTACCGACTGCTGAGGAACTTCAAAATCCGAGCGGCATCACCGCTTATTACATCGATAGCAAGGGAAATCTTACCGAGATGGCAGGGGCGAAATACGATCCGGCAACAAAATCGGTTGTGTTTA
>CALLZZ010000237.1 GCA_937858235.1 uncultured Clostridia bacterium | reverse complement strand
AAATCCGGTTGCGATACGGTTTCAAGCCCTATCAAAACCGTGGCAGGCTGGAAAACAAACTGAGCGACATCGGAAACTCTCTGATGCCGCTTTTTTCATGCTCCGAAATAGAAACACAGAGTGAAAAACAAAACCATGCGGAGAGCCTTGAGCAGCTGGCGTCCGAATGCTTAAAAGGCGCTGTTCTTGCGGAGCTTTCCATTCAGCAAACGGCAGAGAAAAAACAAGAGCAAGGTGGCTTGTGTTTATCATGAGCCGCTTATAGAAAGGAGTCCCTCTATGCCATCCCAAGTATTTATCCTCATAGCTGTGGCCGCCGTGATGTTTTTCGTCATCGGCGGTCTTTCTCTTTTAGCGCATTATTACACCCTTAGCGGCATCAAATCCAAAACGGTTGGTGACGGTCAGCACGGTACCGCTCGTTTCGCCACAGAAACCGAAATCAAGCGGACATACACTCATGTACCCTATGAGCCGGAGAAATGGCGGCGTGGGCAGAATCTCCCCGCCTTGCAAGGGCTTGTGGTAGGCTGCAAGCAGAAAGCTGGTTCAACTACCGCCCTTATTGATGACGGCGACATTCACTGCCTCATGATCGGCGCTGCCGGTGTCGGTAAAACCGCCAACTTTCTCTACCCTAATATTGAATACGCCTGTGCCTCCGGCATGAGCTTCCTCTGCACCGATACCAAGGGCGACCTGTTCCGAAACTACGCTGGCATCGCAAAGGATTACTACGGCTACAAAATATCGGTGCTGGATTTGCGTAACCCCACCCGCTCAGACGGCGATAACATCCTGCAGCTGGTGAACCGCTATATGGATGCCTATCTGAAAAATCCAGAGAACCTCTCCCTGAAAGCCAAGGCCGAGAAGTATGCCAAGATCACCGCCAAGACCATTATCACCAGCAGCGGTGAGGATTCTGCAAGCTATGGTCAAAATGCCTTCTTCTACGATGCTGCTGAGGGCTTGCTTACCTCGGTGATTTTGCTGATTGCGGAATACTGCCCTCCGGAAAAGCGGCACATCATATCGGTGTTCAAAATGATACAGGATTTGCTGGCTCCCTCGCCGGTGAAGAATAAAAGTCAGTTCCAGCTGCTGATGGATAAGCTGCCCTCCGACCATAAGGCAAGGTGGTTTGCGGGAGCCGCCCTCAATACCGCCGATCAAGCGATGGCCTCAGTGCTGTCCACCGCTATGTCACGCCTCAATGCCTTTCTGGATTCCGAGATGGAGCAGATTCTGTGCTTTGACAGCTCACTGGATACTGAAACCTTCTGCAAAGAAAAGTGTGCTATCTTCATCGTACTGCCAGAGGAAGATAACACGAAATACTTTATGGTTAGCCTGTTCCTCCAGCAGCTCTACCGGGAGATGCTGACGGTGGCTGATGAATATGGAGGCAAGCTCCCCAACCGGGTGATGATCTTTGCCGATGAGATTGGAACCATTCCGAAAATTCAGTCGATGGAGATGATGTTCTCCGCAGGCCGTTCACGCCGCATCAGCATGGTACCCATTATCCAGTCATTTGCCCAGCTTGAGAAAAACTACGGCAAGGAGGGTTCCGCCATCATCATTGATAACTGTCAGGATGTTCTGTTCGGAGGCTTTGCTCCTAACTCCGAAAGCGCAGATATTCTCTCAAAGGCGCTGGGAAACAAAACTGTTATGTCCGGTTCCATCAGCAGAGGAAAGAACGATCCCAGCCAGAGCCTGCAGATGATCCAGCGCCCGCTGATGACACCAGATGAGCTAAAAACGCTACCCAAGGGAATTTTTATTCTGGCCAAGACCGGCTGCTGCCCTATGCGCACCAAGCTGCCGCTGTTTCTCAAATGGGGCATCCGGTTTGGAAAATCCTTTGAAGTGGAGGAACGTGCCGCCCGAAAGGTTCACTACGCTGACCACTTTGAGCTGGAGCAGGAAATCCTCCAGCGGGGCTGTGCCTATGACGAGGAGGACTTTGCCGAATTCCCGGAGCCTCCCGGTGATGATCGCAGCGGAGGTACGCTGCACACACCGGTGCAGGAACATGAGCCGGAGTCTCTTGCCATGCCTCTGCGTACCGATTAGGAGGTGTTCGTGATTGAGCTACCTTTCGTCTCTCTATGCTGAAAATGTCCCACACCGTGCCGTGGTGGTGTACCGATATCTGAAAGACCGGGCGAACAAGGACGGAACCTGTTATCCTGCCATCGGTACCATCGCCAAAGACTTAAAGCTCTCCCGCCGCACGGTGCAGAGAGCCATCGCTGACCTTGAAAAAACAGGCCATCTTCAAAAGGAACAGCGCTGGCGGGAAAACGGCGGCAAGAGCAGCCTGCTGTTTACGGTGAAATAACAAACACATACCCTGCTGCCAAGGGAGCAGGGTGTCCTGTCGGCGGCATATGGTATGTGTCATCATGGCCTATGCAGTGAACTTGTCACTCTAAGGATTTCTTAAACACAGAGAAAGAACAATCTATCTCTTTGACATGAAGAAAATCCATCCTCAAATATAGAAGATGGATTCTGCTTATCTGGCATCCAATAAAGCCTTGACGGTTGCGGCAGCTATTTTGATTTCCTTTTCATCGCACAGCTGGATCATGTGCAAAAGCTGTTCTTTTTCTCTGTCTGTATGTTGAATTTCCGGATAAAAGATTGTATCGGCTGATATTTTCAAGGTGCGGATGATCTTAAGCAGCACCGGCATTCTTGGGTGTTTGTTTTCATTTTCAATGGCCATTATATATCTTGGTGTGACTCCGGTCTGTTCCGCAAGCGCATCCTGCGTCATGCCTGCGGCAATTCGGGCATCTTTTATGGTCTGGCCAAATGAGTTCAGTAATTCATCCACTGTCAGTTCACCTCCTAACCCATTTTACAGTATGGACATAGGATTGAGAACGAACCAACAATGACTGTTGCCACGAACATATTTGCATAAAACGAACTGTTGATTTTATTCGCTTTTGCGTATATACTATAATCAACATACATGGTGGAGGAATACAAATGCTTGATTATATATCTGTGCAGCAGGCTTCTGACGAATGGGAAATCTCCAAGCGGAGAATACAAAAGCTCTGCGAAGAAAATAGAATTGACGGAGCGGTTCGCTTCGGTCGTGCATGGGCAATTCCCAAGGATGCACCAAAGCCTGCAGACGGCAGGCTGAAAGAAAACAGAAAAAAGGAGTGATACAATGAAACAAATTCTTGTGGTGGAAGATGATGTGATGCTAAACTCCGGTTTGTGCTATAACCTCGAACTGGATGCATATAAAGCGGTTCCCGCCCATGATGCAGCAAATGCTCTTGAAAAGCTAAAGAATGAAACCTTTGACCTGATGATTCTGGATGTGAATCTGCCGGACAGCGACGGCTTTGAGCTATGTAAAAAAATCAGGGCTGCACGGAATATCCCGGTAATATTTCTGACCGCCCGTGATCTGGAAGCTGACGTGATGAAAGGCTTTGATTTAGGTGCGGATGATTACATCACAAAGCCGTTCAACATCAATATTTTCAGAAAAAAAGTGGCCGCTGTTTTGAAGCGGTCGGGAGAACCGGCAAGTCAAAAACTTTATCTATGCGGCGACCTCCTGATAGACTTCGATAAACTGACAGCAACAATCAAGGATGCGCCGGTCGTTTTCACGCCCACGGAGTATAAAATTCTGAAAATCTTTACGAGCAATCCGAATGTACTGCTCACCCGGCAGGTACTGCTCGAAAAGCTGTACGATGTGGATGCAAACTTTGTGGATGAACACGCTTTGACTGTCAACATCAATCGTTTAAGAAACAAGATAGAAACTGGGGACAGAAAATACATCAAAACTGTTTATGGAATGGGCTATCTATGGGCTGGTGATAAGGAATGAAAAAGAATCTATCGACAAACGGAATCTATATCGGCATTGGCGCTGCTTTTATTATTTGTACAGCTGTATTCTATTTCATTCTGTTTTACAACACTGAAAACCGGGTAATTCGGGGAACGGCTATCATCTTCTCTCTGCTGGTTCTGCTTCTTGGCATACTTTTGATTGTCTTGATTAAAGGCAAGCTGACAGCCTTTTCGGATTCTCTGAACGCTTGTATCGATGATATTGTAGCCGGAAAAGAAGATGTAACCTTTGATTTGGAATCGGAAACGCTGACCGGAAAATTCAACTATAAGCTCCAGCGCCTGTATGAAATCATGCAGAACGGAAAAAGGCAGGTGCAGGAGGAAAAACAGGCGATTCAGGAAATGATCTCCGACATCTCCCATCAAGTGAAAACACCGGTGACAAATCTGAAAATGTATAACTCCACTTTGCTGGAGCGGCAGCTTACGCCGGAGAAAGCAAGGGAGTTTCATGAACTGATGGAATCGCAGATTGACAAACTGGATTTTTTGATGCAAGCGATGGTAAAGATGTCCCGGCTGGAAACCGGCGTTATCACTCTTTCCGTTTCTCCCACACCGATTTACGATACGGTAGGGCTTGCACTCTCTGGAATTGAACGGATGGCAGAGCAGAAAAAGATTGAAGTAATCGTAGACTGTGACCCTTCTATTGTCGTACCCCACGATAAAAAGTGGACTGCGGAAGCCTTGTTCAACATTCTGGACAATGCGGTAAAATACACACCGTCAGGCGGCAAAATATCCGTGATGGTGGAGCATTGGGAAATGGCAACTAAAATTGATATTTCCGACACAGGCAGGGGCATCCCGGAACACCACTACGCACAGATATTCGGACGCTTCTATCGGGAGGATGAAGTGCATGATATCAGTGGTGTTGGCGTTGGTCTTTACCTGTGCCGTGAAATCATCTCCAAGCAGGGCGGCTACATTCAGGTGAAATCTGAAATAGGCCAAGGCTCCACCTTCTCGGTGTTCCTCCCAAACGAAAGGCAGCTCTGAGAGCTGTCTTTTTTCTATGTTGAATGAAATGTCTCAAAACTGTGACAATTGATTTTGTGATTGAGACTTTTCGGAGACATTTGTTCTGTACAATGAAGAAGATAAAATGAAAACAGGAGGATTTATGATGAGTATATTAAAGACAAACGAATTAAAAAAGCAATATGGAACCAGATCAAATCTTGTGAAAGCTCTGGACGGTGTTGCCTTGAACGTGGAGCCGGGAGAGTTTGTGGCCATTGTCGGTACCTCCGGCAGCGGTAAGTCTACTTTGCTGCACATGCTCGGAGGGCTGGACACCCCTACCTCCGGCAGCGTGGAAGTGGATGGGAAAGAACTGTCCAAAATGAATGATGATCAGCTCACAATTTTTCGGCGCAGGAATATCGGTTTTATCTTTCAGAACTACAACCTTGTACCAATTCTAAATGTTTACGAAAATATCGTTCTGCCCATTGAGCTGGACGGCGAGAAGCCGGACAAAACCTTCGTCGATAAAATTGTAAAGATGCTGGGGCTGACAGAGAAGCTGAACAACTTGCCGAACAACCTCTCCGGCGGTCAGCAGCAGCGTGTGGCAATTGCAAGAGCATTGGCAACTAAGCCTGCCATTATCCTTGCGGATGAACCCACCGGGAATCTG
>CALLZZ010000236.1 GCA_937858235.1 uncultured Clostridia bacterium | reverse complement strand
CAATCAATCGATTGGCATACCCATTTAAACTAAAGTCCCCGGTATGCCCTGCCTGATACTCGTAGTATGCCTGACAGCCGATCATTGCCCCGTTATCTCCGCACAACGAAAGACTGGGCAAATAAAGCTGCACCCCTCGGTTCCGGCAGGCACGCTCCAAATCGCTGCGGATGGTTGAGTTGGCCGCTACCCCTCCGGCAGCTGCAATTTTTCCGTAACCTAGCTGGTCAGCCGCCATCATCGCTCGTGGCACCAGCTCCTGGGCAACTGCACCAGCAAAGGAGGCAGCGAAGGATGGCAGATCCAACGCCTCCTGCTTTTGTTCCGCGTGATGAATCAGGTTCAGCGCCGCCGTTTTTAGTCCGGAAAAGGAAAAGTCCAAAGGCGCACCGTCTACCTTGGCGTGGGGCAGGTGATACTTTTTCGGGTCACCACCCTGGGCCAACCGATCCATGGGGCCACCTCCCGGGTACCCGATTCCCAATACCCGTGCCACCTTATCAAAGCACTCCCCTGCTGCATCATCTCGGGTAGCACCCAGCAGTCTCATTTCCGTGTAGTTCTGAACGTCTACAATGAGGGTATTCCCACCGGACACGCAGAGGCATAAGAACGGCGGCTCTAAATCTGGGTGCGTGATGTAGTTGGCAGCAATGTGCCCCCGAACGTGGTGAACCGGAATCAACGGTACACCTAATCCGTAGGCAACACTTTTCGCAAAGTTTACCCCCACCAGCACCGCACCAATCAGCCCTGGTGCATAGGTACATGCCACAGCGTCAAGCTCTCTCCGGGTCACATCTGCGTCGGCCAGCGCCTGATCCGCCAGGCCGTAAATGGCCTCTAAATGCTTGCGGGACGCAATTTCCGGCACCACGCCGCCGTAAATGGTGTGCATATCAATCTGGGATGCAATGGCATCGGACAACACGGTGCGTCCGTCCCGAACCACTGCCACTGCGGTTTCATCGCAGGAGGTTTCCACTGCAAGAATCAGCACAAAAAACACCTCTTATCCTTCCGTTGGTTCCCTTTTAAACATTTTTGTCATTATAATCGCATCCTCTTGGGGCGCATCGTAGTAGTTCTTACGCCGCCCTACCTGCTCAAACCCATGCTTCATATACAGCTGCTTTGCCGGATCATTGGACGCACGCACCTCCAGGGTCAAAAAAGACAGCTGCTTCGCCGCTCCGAACTGTAGAAACACCTCTAATAGCGCCTGGGCAATCCCTTTCCGTCGGTACTCCTGCCGCACTGCCACGTTGTCAATATAGCCTTCACCCGCCACCACGGATAGGCCAGCATAGCCCAACACTTCTTGGTTATCGCCCTGCGCCACGATAAATGAGGCCAGGGGATTGCTCAGTTCCTCCGTCAACATGGCCTCGTTCCACGGCTTGGAAAAACACTGCCGCTCCAACTCCGCAACCTGGGGAATCAGCTCTAAATTCATCGGCACCAGCCGGTAGCTGGCCGCCATAAACGTATCACTCAATGGGGTTCCCTCCTGCTCAATGGGCATCTGCCCAGCTGTGACCCACATGCGCCTCTGCTTCCAGCTTAACGTCCAGGGATACCACGCGCTCCATCTCCTCTTCCAGAATGCGGGCAACGGCTTCTCCTTCCGCCTCCGGACACGCTACGATCAGTTCATCGTGTACCTGTAGCACCAACCGACCCTTTAATCCCTCCGATTTCAGCCGCTGCTGCACCCGGATCATGGCCAGCTTCATAATGTCTGCTGCCGTCCCCTGAATGGGCATATTCAAGGCCACTCGTTCTCCAAAGGCGCGCTTGTTGCGGTTAGCATCCTTCAGCTCCGGCATCTCTCTCCGCCGCCCCATCAGGGTGGACACATAGCCGTCTGCCTTTGCCTGTTCTACAATCTGCTTCTGATAAGCACGCACACCTACGTAGGTGGCAAAGTACCGATCCATATAGTCCTTGGCTTCTGCCCGGGTTACTCCGATGTCTTTGGCCAGGGAAAACTCCGATATACCATAGACAATCCCAAAGTTCACCGCCTTGGCCGAGGATCTCATTTGTTTCGTGACCAGCTCCTCCGGTACGCCAAAGACCTGCGCCGCTGTCATCGTATGAATATCTGCACCGGTTCGGAACCCCTCCAGCATCACCGAATCCTGGGCAATGTGCGCCAGCAGCCGCAATTCAATTTGGGAATAGTCCGCATCCACCAGCACATTTCCCGGCTCCGCGATAAACATTTTGCGCATCTCCGCTCCCAGCGGCGTGCGAACCGGGATGTTCTGCAAATTAGGTTCGGTAGAGGATAATCTCCCGGTGGCGGTAACGGTATTCTGAAAACTGGTGTGGATTCGGCAGTCGGGTCCCATTACCTTGGTCAACCCATCCACATAGGTGGATTTTAACTTCGTCAGCTGACGGTACTCCAAAACCTGCTCTACAATGGGATGCTGCCACCGTAGCTTTTCCAGTACCTCCGCATTGGTAGAGTATCCTCGCTTGGTTTTTTTGTAGGCCGGTAATTCCAGCTTATCAAACAAAATCTCTCCCAGTTGCTTGGTAGAATTGATGTTGAATTCTTCCCCCGCTAAGTCGTAGATCTGCTGCCGACTGGCATCAATGCCCTCGCTCAACAGTTCGCCGAAGGCGGCAAGTGCCTTGCGATCCACCAAGAACCCAGCCTGCTCCATCTCTGCCAGCACCGGACAGAGAGGCAATTCCACCGTCTGGAACAGCTCCATCAGCCCCAGTTCTTCCAGCTTCGGTGCCATTTTTTCATACAACGCCCCTACTGTTGCCGTATAGCGCAGCATAGTGGCCATCGCTTGAGTTGAATCGCCTAACGGTGCAAAGGCATCCGCTCCCATGTACAGGCTCTGCTCCGGCAGTTGGAAGTTCAGCCAGCTCACTGACAGCCTGTCCAACGCATAACTGCCATCGGTAGGTGACAGCAGATAAGCGCCCAAGGCAGTATCAAAGAGGAATCCGTCAGTAGAAAGCCCCTCTGCCAATAGCGCTCCCATGAGTTCTTTCACCTGATGGGTCACCTTTTTAATCCGGTCAGAGAACAACACCTGTAGGAACCGCTGGTATGCCTCCGCCCCCACATGGGACTGGAGCACCACCGCCCCTACATCATCCTCGCCATCCTCTGCGCCGTCTACCGCTACGCCGTCCAACGTAGGCAACGTCAATACAGAAACCCACTCTGCCTTCTGCCACAGCTCTAGCAGCTGCTCCAGCCGCGCCGGGTCTTCCACCAGCTCTGCCCTGCACGTCACTTCCTCCATTGATTCTGCCTGTACCTCTTGGGCAGTGGACAAGCCGTACCGCTCGATGAACTTGTTGAACTCCAGCTTGAGAAACAACTGATACAGCGCCTCTCTATTGTACTGCTTGCAGATGGCATCTTCTGGTGCAAAGTCGATGGGCGCGTCACAGCGGATTCGAGACAGATCATAGGACAGCTCCGCCTGTTCCCGTCCCTCGTCCAGTTTTTTACGCACCGCTGGTTTTAACTCCAGGGTATCGAATTGCTCATAGATTTCCGTAATGGTACCGTACTGCTGGATCAGACCCATAGCCGTCTTTTCTCCGATCCCCTTTACCCCTGGAATCTGATCCGACGTATCTCCCCACAGCCCCTTCAAGTCAATGATCTTGATCGGTTCAAAGCCATAGGTTTCCACAAACGTCTCCGGAGTCATCTGCTTAACGGTAGTCTGACCCATACGGGTAGTGACTAAATTGACCGTAGTGTGTTCTGTAACCAGCTGGAGCGCATCTTTATCACCGGTGACAATCACGCAGTCCCAGCCAGCAGCCTCACATTTTCGAGAAACCGTCCCCAGCAGGTCGTCTGCTTCCCACCCGTCCAACTCGTAGCGCGGGATATTCATCGCATCCAGCACGTCCTTCAGCACCGGCATCTGTACCGCCAGTTCCTCCGGCATCGCGTGGCGCTTGGCCTTATATCCCTCGTAGGCCTGGTGCCGGAAGGTGGGTGCTTTTCGATCAAAGGCCACACAGAGGGCATCTGGATTCTCTTCGCCTGTCAGCTTCTGCAAAATGTTCAAAAAGCCGAAAATGGCGTTGGTATATAGACCGTCCCGGGTCGACAGCAGCCGAACCCCATAGAACGCCCGGTTAACGATGGAGTTTCCATCTAAAATCATCAATCTCATTCTTTGCCCTCTCCTTCGGCATGTAGACAATATTTATTTATCATATCACAAAAGCCTTTGGTGAACAACGGCTTGCGCGCTATTCCCCATCTCAGCGCTTCACAAAAAGTTCATATTTTAACCCATTCTTCTAAAACTTTAATGGAAATTTTAAACTCCCTTACGATTCTTTTCATGGTTAAGGCTTATACTAGAAACAATAAAAACGGCAAAGGAGGCTGGTGCAAATGGCACGAAAAGAGATAAAAAAATGGATTGCCGCTGTGGTAGGGATCGCCTTGCTCTCCGGACTATGCCTGTTCCTATGGCGCACCGACCTGTTGGAGCGACTTCAGGACACCGCTGCATTGCGTGACTATCTATCCGATCAAGCACCTTGGTCTCAGTTGATCTTTTTCGGACTCCAACTGTGCAGCGTCATCATTGCCCCCATTCCCAGCAACCTGGTTGCCGCTACCGGCGGAGCCTTCTTTGGAACCTGGCAGGGATTTTTGATTACCATCTTGGCCGTTACCATTGGATCTTGCACCACTTTCTGGCTGGCGCGTACACTGGGAAAGAACTTTGCAGACCGCATAGTTCGCAAAAAGCTGCCGGCACATTACCTGGAACTGCTGGATCGGAAGCGGGATAGTTTTCTCATCCTCGCCTTTCTGTTCCCATTCTTCCCCGATGATCTGCTCTGTATTATGGCGGGCCTTACTGATATCCCCTTTCGCCGTTTCTTCTTTATCGTTCTGTTTGCGCGTCCCTGGGGGCTTCTGATCGCCAGTGCTTTCGGCGGTTCCCTCTGTGGGTTCTCCCTCAAAAGCCTACCCATTTTACTTCTCTGCGGCGCGCTGTTTCTCATCGGCCTTATCTACGGAGATCGAATGGGGCAGGCTGTGCTCAAGTTTCTCAAAAGAAAATAACGTTTTTCCCAACTTTTCTCTTGACACTCTGCTATTTCCTGTGCTAAGGTAACTTCTAAACCCATTACATGATCAGGTATTCAGCCGGGCCGCAAGGCAGCAGGTTTTTCACATCTGTGGGACAGCTCTTGTTCCTCAGATGTCTTTTTTTGCCCGGTTTCCAAAAGGAGGTTTTTCTTTATGACGAATCCGCATGTTCACACCAGCAATTCCAAGCTCGCCATGAAGGTGTCTCGCCGCACAATCTACGGTAATCTGCTGCTGACCGCCTTCAAACTGGCAGCTGGTATCCTAGCACACTCCAGCGCCATGATTTCCGATGCCGTCCACTCCGGTTCCGATGTGTTTTCTACTCTGATTGTTATGATCGGTATGCGAATCTCCGGGCGAAAACCTGACGGTGCTCACCGATACGGCCATGAGCGGCTGGAATCCATCGCGGCAATCCTTCTGGCCGTTGTTCTTGCTATTACCGGCGTTGGAATCGGCTACAGCGGCCTGCGTCAGATCATTTCCATTAGCTACACCAATTTAGCAGTCCCCGGCATTCTGGCTCTGATTGCCGCCGTTGTCTCTATTGTTGTCAAAGAAGGCATGTTCTGGTACACCAAGCAGGCTGCCGATCAGATTCATTCTGCTGCCCTCATGGCTGACGCCTGGCATCACCGTTCCGATGCTCTCTCTTCTATCGGTTCCCTTGTAGGCATCTTAGGGGCACGGTTGAGCTTCCCGGTGCTAGACCCCCTGGCCAGCTTAGTGATCTGTCTCTTCATCTTAAAAGCGGCCTATGACATCTTCATGAGTGCCGTTCGCCAGTTGGTTGATCAATCTGCTGACCCAGAAGTAGAACTGGCTATGTCTCACATCATTGAACAGCAGGAGGGCGTCCTTCATCTGGACGTACTGCGAACCCGTCAGTTCGGTAACCGGCTTTACATCGACGTGGAAATTGCCGCTGACGGCAATCAGCCCCTCTTTGCCGCTCACCAGATCGCCGATGAAGTACATGATCAAATTGAAGCCTGTTTCCCCCCTGTCAAGCACTGTATGGTTCACGTCAATCCCCTGGACGTTCCCAGTCCGGGACCGAATACAGTTACCGCAGCACCTGCCGATGAACAGCAAGAAACACCTCTGGTTTAACCCGGAGGTGTTTCTTATGTTTCTATTGTTTACTTTCGTTCCACTTTGTCTGCGGCAAGGATTTTCTCCTTTCCCGGTGCATAGGTAATAGTCACATGATCCCCTTTACTCAGGATGATCGCATCCTTATACTTAGCTGCACTGATGGAGTAATAGACTGTATCGTCCACATCCTCCCCTTTCAGACGCAGATAGTACCAGGTATTGCCGTCTATAACGGCACTGCGGATCTCCAATACGACGCCGCTCACCGTTCTTTGATTGACTTCTTCTTCATCCGCCTTCGATTCCGTGGTAACACCGTTCTCTACCAACATTTCCTCGTAGGCTTTCTGACATGCCGCTACCGTGTTCCCAGTGGCTGTGATCTGATAATCCTTCACATTTACCATGGCGTACATCTTCACCAGTTGCGCACTGTCTTTCAGTGCCATGAAGTAGGTCGGCTGATCGGAAATGTTCAGCAGCAGGGGGAAGGTCGCACTATACTTCAGATGCTGTACCGCACCTTCTGCGGAGGACATGGCAGAATATTCTTCCGCACCGGTCACATTATAGTATTTTGCCTCCTTGGTTCGCTGGTTCACCAGGACGAATCCCACATTGGACTGATCAGAACCGGCAGAAGTGACACCGGTATACATATAAACATCGTCATTCAGGGCAATATAGTTATATCCCTCTGTGGTGGCAGTAACCCCCTTCTGCCCCAGCCAGCTGTTAATCCAGCCATTGACCAGGCTTCCGTGGTAGTTGTACTGATTGATGATTGTATCCGCATTATAGACCCGGTCTACCCAGTTGGGTACCTCCTCGTAATACTGACACTCACCAGTGATGCCATTGACCAACACGGCTCCCTTGATGTCCTCTCCGCCGAAGAGTCCAATGGTCTTCACGACCCGGGAACACACCCAGTAGGGTGTCCCCTCCTCGTCTACCTCAAAGTTCACGTCACCAAACATGAAGGTGGGATAGTTGAAGCGGAGATAGCGGTGTAGGTTCCGGTTAAAGTGCTCACAGGTGGAATACTTGATTCCCTCATCTAACTGCACCAGTTTGGCCTCCTGGGTCACCATATTCACCACGATGTAGCCGGGCAGACCATCGGATCGGTTATTGAACCACTTGATAATATTGTCGTACTCCAGGGGGGAGACGCGCACCGGATTGCCCTTGCAGTTAATCTGCGTATAATTATCACTGACCTCAAACTGGGACACCAGATCGGAGTTTTGGCTGATGCTGCCCATAGCCCGCTTTCCCAACTGAACAGCAGAATCTGCATCCAACATCGGGATCTTGTTATAGGAAATTTCCGTCACGTCCTCAGCAAAATCTCCCGTCTCAACATCCAGCAGGTTGTAGTAGGCAGTGGGGTGGAACAGCACAGCTGAGATCACCGCACCCACCAGACACATCACCACACACAGTGCAATAATCACTCCGGGCACCGATAGCAGTCCCTTGTCTTTGACTCGGTTTTTCTGATGGCGTAGACTGGCCTTATTGACCCGCAGACCGCCCTTGCCATCTGGTTCCAGAATGGTCTGCTTTTCCTTGGACGCACCCTGCTTTTTCTCTTTGCTTCCTCCACCCAAAGTATGGGATACCACCATATAGATCACACAGAGGACAACTACAAAGACGTAGAAAGTGTCCGACTGGAGGTTGATGGCCGGAATAGCTATGTAGAAATAAAGCGCGCCCAGAACCGCTGTAATCAGCAAGCTTAAAAGCACACGCAGCATGGGGTTACGATGTTTCATTCTCATACACACTCCTGACTTATAATCTTTCGTCATCATAGCATATCCCTGGACAACCTTCAAGGAAGAGAAGATGAAAAGAAGATTAATTATTTCTTCATATTTGTTACTTTTTTCACTGCTTAGTATTGGTTCCCTGCCTTTTCTATCATGATGCTTGACTTTTCTGCAGTCTGTGCTATGATTTTACTGTGTTGCTTGCGGGAAGCTCCCGATTTTCGACCAGTGCCATACTCAAAGAACGGCTCTTAGGAGAACCCGCTTTTTTCTTACACATTGTACGCAGGAGGGTGATTCACATGAATAAGTTTCCATTGCATGATATCTTCACATTTCCCAATCTCCTCAGCTTTCTTAGGATTCCCATGGCCTTCCTGTTTTTTTATTTCTACAACTGGAACACCCTGAAGGGACTCCTCATGGCAGTGCTGATCCTTTTACTCTCTGCACTAACTGATCTGCTGGATGGCAAACTTGCACGCCACTTTCATGTGGTCTCTGAGTTCGGCAAAATCTTGGATCCTGCGGCAGATAAAATTACCCAGGCCTGCTTCATTCTCTGCCTCTTTCACCACTATCCAGCCACCTTGGCACTGTTCATCTTCTTTCTGGTCAAGGAGGTTACCATCGCCATTTTCGGCTTTGTGGCGGTGCGGCGCAGCGGCGAGAACCAGGGCGCCTTAATCTACGGTAAGGTGAACACCGTCTTGCTCTACATCTGTTTGGGCATCCTCCTGTTCTTTATCAACCTGCCCCTTCAGTTGGCCAATTTTATCCTGCTGGTGTCGTTCCTCTCCCTGTTGCTCTCCATGACTCTATACCTGATCGCCTATATTAAAATTATCCTCTTCCACCGAGAGAGCGATGCCTAATTGCTGCTTGTCCTTTGGCTGGGATTTCATTCGTACCCCAGAACCCTGTCCCACTGCGGCAGACCGTTCTGGGGTGCTATTGTGTTCCTCACCTCCATATTACAACACTCTATTCTTTTGAAACGCAGGTGATTCTAATGCTTCACTTTGACAGTGACTACATGGAAGGCGCCCACCCCAGTATTTTAAAGCGCCTGTTGGAAACCAATCTGGAACAAACCCCTGGATACGGCAGTGACTGCTACTGTACCCAGGCTAAAGAGAAAATCCGTGCCGCCTGCGGCTGCCCTCAGGCAGAGATTCACTTCTTAGTGGGCGGCACTCAGACCAACGCTACCGTCATCGGCAGTCTCCTGGCGCCCTACCAGGGGATTTTGACCACTGATACCGGTCACATCGCCACCCACGAAGCGGGCGCCATTGAAGCCGGCGGACATAAGGTTCTTCTGCTGCCTCAGAACGATGGTAAGATCCATGCTGACGATCTGACACGCTGGCTAGATCGCTTCTACCGAGATAAAAACCGGGAGCATACGGTGGCACCTGGCATGGTTTACCTCTCCCACCCCACTGAGTATGGCACCCTCTACACCAAAGCAGAACTGGAAGCCATTCACCAAGTCTGCCAAACCCATCAGCTCCATCTGTTTCTGGATGGCGCTCGTTTGGGCTACGGCCTTATGGCCAACGGAACCGATGTGACGCTGGAAACCATCGCCCAGTTGTGTGATGTATTCTACATTGGCGGCACCAAGGTAGGCGCGCTCTTCGGTGAGGCAGTGGTCATTCCAAAGCCTAATTTGATCCCTCACTTCTTTACTCTCATCAAGCAGCACGGCGCTTTGATCGCCAAAGGCCGCCTCCTGGGGATTCAATTTGACACGCTGTTTACGGACGATCTCTATTTCCGCATCTCTCGCCACGCTATCGAAATGGCGGAACGGCTCAAGCAGGTATTCCACGAAAAAGGCTACCACTTCTATCTGGAGACCAACACGAATCAGCAGTTTATTGTTTTGGAACAGGATCAGCTGGACGCCCTCTCTAAATCGGTTTCCTGGGGGTTCTGGGACAACCTGGACAACAACCGCACTGTGGTTCGGCTCGCTACCAGCTGGGCTACCCGTCCTCAAGACATCGATGCCCTGTCCGAACTGCTATAATCTTTTTTCCAATATCCCAAGTTATCTTGCTTATCTCACCGGAATGCTATATAATATGTGCAAATATTCTGAACATAAGAGGTGCCTTACTATGTACAAAAGATATACAGATTATCGCTACCAGATCATGTGGAACCATCCACAGCTGATGGGCAATTCCGAGCAGTTTGAATGCTACTACGAAACCAACTTCCTGGAACACGCCAAGTACTACGCCGTCACACTGGCCAGCAAGGGTGCCACCGTTTACGTCAACGACAGGGAGCTAAACGAACGGGTTCGGGATTTTGATGGTCTTCACAATAGAATGCCAAAACAGGATTGATTTACGCAACAAACCGGCATGACCTACTACAAGTCGTGCCGGTTTTACTTTTGCAGCTTGACAGTAAAACGGATTCGTGTATCGCTACACGAACCCGTTTTTTCTATTTTGCTGTCGTTAGACCTCCAGTAATCCCGTCCGATCATCCAGCGTTTCCTCATCCAGCTCGATCACTTTCGGCTGCTTCCGGAACAGAATGTCATACATAACCGGCACCACGAAAAGGGTCATCAGCGTAGCGTAGGCCAAGCCGCCCGCTACCACAATCGCCATACCCCGGCTGGCAGCCGCGGATGTGGCTTGGCTGAAAATGAGCGTGCACATGGAGAGAATGGTCGTCAGCGCTGTCATCAGAATTGGCCGCATACGCGTCTGCCCGGTAATCACCAGCGCTCGTCGCTTCTCTACGCCTTCCAATCGCAGCTGATTAGCATAGTCTACGAACACAATGCCGTTGTTGACTACAGTTCCCATCAGCACCAGGAACCCTATCAGGCTCATGATGGACAACTGCTCTCCAGCCACCAGCAGACCAATGAATCCGCCGGTAAAGGCCAGCGGGATGGTGAACAGAATGATAAAGGGGCTGAGCAGACTCTGGAACTGTGCCACCATCACCAGGTAGATGAACAACAGACCCAATGCCATCATTTTCATCATCTGAGAAACCATAGCCATTGTACTCTCGGTTTCCCCACCGATTTCCGCACTGTACCCGTCAGGGAAGTCGTAGCCATCTAACTGTTCCTGTACTTTCTGAGACAGATTGGTCGTATTGTACCCCTCCTTAGTATCTGCGGTCACGCTGATCATACGGGAGTTGTTTTCCCGGGCAATGGACGCAACCCCTTTGGCGTACTCTACCTTAGCAAATTCCTTTAGCTTATGGGTTTCTGTATCCGTTGTACCATCGTCGTTATTCACGGTGGTTTCGAATTCCAGATCCATCAGACTCTCCTTTTTCAGCAAAGAGTCCTCGTCCACAATGCTGACCTCCATGTCCTGATCGTCAACGGTGACCGTGGCCGCTTCCTTTTCCTTAGTCAGCCCATCGCTGATGGAGGAATAGATTTGCGCCACCGTCAAGCCCATGCGCATGGCTTTGTCCTTGTCGATGACCAGGCGCATAACCTGATCGCCTTCCTCCTGGCTGTTGGAAACATTCTCAAACCCGTCGACCTTCTCTACCAACGTCTCCAAATCCTGACTGATCTTTACCAGCTGATCCAGGTCGTTGCCGTGGATGTCAATTTGCAGACCGCTGCTCATCATGGATTCCATATCTCCCATAGAGGAAGAAGACACACTCAGGTCGCAGTCAATATCCTTGGTTTCTTTCTCAATATCGGAACAAATCTGCTCCACCTGGTTTGCTTTCGTTATATCATCGTCCGGAATGACATAGAAGGAAAAATTGCTATAGTCCTCTTCCGCACCCTGACTGCTGGTAATCAGTGTGGTACTGCCACCTGCCAGAGCACCAACTGTCGCTACATGCTCTACCTTCAGCACACGTTCCATTACCTTGTCCGCAACAGCGTAGGCATCCTCCTTTTCTACATCGTCCTCCAGCTTTAAGGTAACCGCGATCTGATCGCTGCTCACATCAGGAATCATAATGATTGCCATCCGCGCCACCGCAAATACGGAGAACGCCAGTAACAGGATTGATATTACCAGCGGCACCACCTTTACCCGCAGACAGAACTGCAACACCTTGGCATAGCCTTGCAATACCTTATCAAACCAGGGATGTGTTTTCGGCTTCGCTTGTTTCAGCATCAAGGAACCCATGGTGGGAACTACTGTCAGGGACACCAGCAGCGAGGCAATCAATGCATAACTGATGGTCAGCGCGAAGGGCAGCATGAGATCGCGGGTGTAGCCGGTCGTAAAGATCATGGGCAGGAACACGCAGATGGTGGTCAGTGTGGAGGCCAGAATCGGCCCCTGAACCTGCCGGGCACCCTGTACTGAAGAGCGTGCCGCT
>CALLZZ010000235.1 GCA_937858235.1 uncultured Clostridia bacterium | reverse complement strand
AAAATACACAAAAACATCCTCCTTTTCTAGGAGGACGTTGTATAAAAGGTGAAAAACAGAAAGACCGCCAAAATTTATCGAAAAAACGGATCAATCAATCAAACATTGAGATAGTAGCGCACCAGCTCCTGCAACAGCTCATCCCGATCCAGTTTACGAATCAGAGTGCGCGCATTGTTGAAGTTTGTAATATAGGTGGGATCCTCGGAGAGGATATATCCAACAATTTGATTGATAGGGTTGTACCCTTTTTGTTGTAGGGAAGCGTAGACCTCAGTGAGAATTTCACGGGTTTCCCATTCATCGACATCGGAAATGTCAAAGCGACGTGTATAATCAGACATAAACAAACCTCCTGTGCTAACGAAAAAACAGGGGAAAATGTAATAAATGTAATCGATATAACTTGAATTATAACCGAAAGATAACGGGTTGTAAAGAGGGAAAAGGGAAAAACATTCCCGGCAGTACCTCTGGATCTGCCGGGAATGGGGAAGAAAAAACGATGAATCGTGTGGCAGGATTAGCGCAGAACGGCGTCTAATTCCTCTTTTAACAGGCTCAACACAGCCTTTACATCACCGTCAGCTTCCGCATCAGTCAGAGTGTGGTCATCGTGGCGGAGTTTTAGCGCAAAAGCGACGCTCTTTTTGTCCGCCGGAATGGGATTGCCAGTGTAGATGTCGAAGAGCTGAATGTCACGAATTAATCCCTTGCCACCTCTGCGAATGCAGTCCTCCAGATCGGAGACGGGGATGGAGCGATTACAAACCACCGCGATATCCCGTTCCACAGCCGGGAACTTGGGCAGGGGTTGGTACTGAACGGAGTCAGGACGGGCACGCAGCAAAACATCGAAGTCGATTTCCGCAGCGAACATCGGCTGATCAACGTCATAGTTTTTGCACACCAGAGGATGGAGTTGCCCCATCACGCCGACCACAGTACCATTAATGGAGAGCACTGCGCAGCGACCGGGATGATAGGAGGGATTGCGGTGGGCAGCGGTGTACTTTACATTATAAATATGGAAGGAGTCGAAAATGGTCTCCACAGCGCCCTTGAACTGGAAGAAGTCCAGATCCCCACCGTAGCCACCCAGAGAGAGGAACTGCTTTTCATCACAAAGTACCTTACCATCCAGAGGCAGGTAGACCTTGGCTAATTCGTACAGCTTAGCGGAAGGATTGCGATGGTTGTTGTTCCGCGCTAAAGTCTCCAGCAGGGAGGGAAGGGCGGTGGTACGCATGATGGAGGTTTCCTCGCCCAGAGGATTCAAAATTTTAATGCTGTTGCGGCGGGGGTCATTCTCCGGCATACGGATTTTGTCATAGTAGGCGGGAGCGATGAAGGAGTAGGTGAGAATTTCGTTGTAACCCAGACCGCGGCAGACTTCCCCGACCTGACGTTCTGTCTTCTGATGATCGGTGAGACCGCCACGAGTGGTATCGCCCCGCATGAGGGTAGTGGGAAGATTGTTGTAGCCAACAAAGCGTGCCACTTCCTCTGCGATGTCAGAGTAGTGAGAGACGTCGGCCCGCCAGGAAGGCACTACCAGCATATCGTCCTCCATGAGCAGGAAGCCCAGATCGGTGAGGATTTTTGCCATTTCGTCCCGGCTCACATTGGTGCCCAGGAGAGCGTTCACCTTGTTCGGTTCCAGCTTGACCAGAGTAGGCGTGAAGTCCTTGGCGACCACATCCAGAACACCGTCCACGACTTCGCCGCAATCCAGAAGTTCAACCAGTTCGCAGGCCCGTTCCACAGCGGGGAGGGTGTTCATGGGGTCCAAGCCTTTTTCGTAGCGGCCGGAGGCTTCGGTGCGCATCCCCAGTGCCATAGCGGTTTTGCGGATGGAAACGCCGTTGAAGTTGGCGGACTCGAAGAATACGTCTACGGTGCCTTCGGTAATTTCAGAGTTGGCGCCGCCCATAACGCCAGCCACGGCCACGGGTTTCTTCTCGTCTGCGATGACCAGCATGGATTCACTGAGGGTGCGGCTTGTGCCGTCCAGTGTTTCCACAGTTTCACCGGGACGGGCGAGACGGACAATCAGCTTGTTGCCCTCCACGCAGGAGAAGTCAAAGGAGTGCATGGGCTGGCCGTATTCCAGCATCACATAGTTGGTGATGTCCACGATGTTGTTGATGGGCCGCACGCCGGAGTTGCGCAGCCGCTCCCGCATCCAGGCGGGGGACGGCCTGATTTTCACGTTTTTCACCATCCGGGCGGTGTACCGGGGGCACAGCTCCGGATCCTCGATCTCAATGTCCACCAGCTCCGCGATGCTGCCGCCGCAGCCCTGAATCTCCGGGGTGTGGAGCTTTAAGGGCTTGCGGAAGGTGGCGGCGGCCTCCCGGGCAAGGCCCAGGATGCTCAGGCAGTCCGGCCGGTTGGGGGTGATCTCAAACTCCACCACATGGTCGTCGCAGCCGATGAGGGCCACCACGTCGTCTCCGGGCTTGATTCCGTCCTCCCGGAGAATCCAGATGCCGTCGGGGATGCAGTGGGGGAACTCGGTCTGCTGGGCATGGAGGTCGCCGGGGGTGCAGACGGTTTCGCCCTTGGCATTGTACGCAACCATGTCCCCCTCGTGGAGGTTCTGGCAGTCGGTGTCGATCATGACCGTAGCTTCGCCAATCTCCAGAACGGTGTGGTACAGCCCGTCAGGCTGCGCCGCGCATTCCAGAACCTTACCGGCTACCACCGGCCCGAAAAGCGGATGCCCCGGCCGGATGTCCGCCGGGATGGAGGGGGCCTCCCCCTTCAGCGGGGTATAGTCTCCCAGAATCGCGGCGGCTTTGATCACCGCGTCGGGATAGTCGTGCTCGGCGGTGAGGTTCAGCTCCTTCAAGGAGCACAGCATCCCCTGGGACTCCACGCCCCGCAGCTTGCCGCTCCCGATTTTCACGCCGCCGGGGAGAATCGCCCCGTCCCTTGCCACGGGAACCAAATCCCCCGCGTGGACGTTCCACGCGCCGGTGACGATCT
>CALLZZ010000234.1 GCA_937858235.1 uncultured Clostridia bacterium | reverse complement strand
GATTGATCTTTCCGGTATTCATATCTTCTCTGTTTTATGGAATGTTAGGCGGCATTAAGAGCATCGTTTCCTAGTGAAGTACCCCCGGAGTTGAATGGCAAAGTACGCCAAACAATTTCGGGGGCATCTATATCATCAGTCAATGTGAGCAATGATTATAATTGTTTCGAAGATTGTCGTTTGTGATATTTGATAAGTCGCAACCTTTGTGATGGTTAGACGTAATCGAGCCATTCCCCATGTAAGGTCTCAAAAGAATCACACTTTTTTGCAGCTCTCTATTGCGCCCTTTTTTAGACGGCACCTTTCAGGGTCTTCCCTGCAAAGGTGTTTTTTTGTACCCGATTTTAGTAAACGTCCTATGGCACAAATTCCTTTTGAATATTAAATTAACTTGGTGCGATATTCAAGCCCTCTGCCGTTCGCCTCCCGCCGTCTTTTCCGTAGGTTTTCAACCAATTCGGAAAGGACGGAAAAATCATGGAGGTACAGATTAAAATTAACGGACAGAACGCAAATGTAGAAGTGTCCGTTGAAGTCGGAGAATATCTTGATCGAGCCGATCACAAAACCGAGAACCTGTCTCATGAGCAACGCCGCCATTGGGACGGACGCGAGTTTGACGAGTACATTATCGCCCATGAATGCAGTCGAAGCTATTATGAGACACCGGAGGATTGGCTATGCCGCAAAGAAACCATCTGGGAGATCACGACGACATTGGAAAGCTGCACGGCAAAACAGCGTTATCGTTTTCTGCTTTTTGCTCTGGAAGGATTGAGTTGTTCCCAGATCGGTAACATCTGCGGCTGTTCCAAGTCCGCAATTATGAGAAGCATTGAAGCGGTCAGGAAAAAAGTAAAATGCGCTTTGCAACCAGAGTGATCGGGAGCGTATTTTCAGGCTAACCGGTGAAGGGCTTTTTGCTCTATCACACAAGCAAAAAGGGACAGGCAGTTTCAATCTGTCTGCCCCTTTTGCTATCTGGAGGTTTTCGTAATGCCCACCATTAATCTGCGCAAGTATTACCCGTTTCTTAATGAAGACTATTTTGTCGAGGTCAGCGACGAAATTGCCGAAGCCTTTCTTTTATCTACTCGTCAGGAAAACAATTACCACCAGAGGACATATCGGCATAAAGCCTATTTCTCTTTAGATCGCAGCGACGGCATCGAGAACAGTATTCTTCACACGGAACCGTCACCCGAAGAAATTCTCATGCAAAAAGTTTCGCTGCAACAGCTTTATGAAGCCCTTGACCATCTGCCGCCTATTCAGGCGCGGCGGGTCTACGCGCATTACATTCTCGGCATGAACAAAGTGGATATTGCCCGTGCCGAAGGCGTAAACAGCAGCAGCGTTTGCGATTCTGTGAGGAAAGGCGTGAAAAATCTCCGGCGTTACTTTGAAAAGAAAAAATGGATGGAGTGATTGAATTTGAAGTCTATTTCGTCATCACAGGAACCGGAAGCCGTGCGGAAGAAAATCCGACAACTTCAAAACCGGCAAAAAGTTTTACTTAACCGGAAAGCTGACGCGGAACGTAAAGCGCGGACGCATCGTCTCATTGAGCGAGGGGCCATTCTGGAAAGCGTGTTTCCAGAAATCGTCCCCATGTTGGGCGAACAGGTCAAGGCTTTTTTGGAACGAAAACGCTAAATCTGTTTCTGATTCCATAGCTGTAATTATCCTAATGGCGCACTTATACACCGCTTCGCGGTGCCGTGCGCTCTGCGAGGCCGTTGCGCCC
>CALLZZ010000233.1 GCA_937858235.1 uncultured Clostridia bacterium | reverse complement strand
GCATCAGAAAAT
The DNA here is from genome assembly GCA_937858235.1 of uncultured Clostridia bacterium. GTDB lineage: Bacteria > Bacillota > Clostridia > Oscillospirales > Oscillospiraceae > Onthomonas. The sequence goes on along the minus strand of CALLZZ010000233.1, from coordinate 1,936 downwards.
ATAGCCTCCCCCGCAGTGATTGCTGCTATGGGTACGGTGCTGACCAACAAGTATGCAGAGGGGCTTCCAGGTAAGCGCTATTACGGTGGCTGTGAGTATGTAGATGAGATGGAAACTTTAGCAATCAACCGCTGCAAAGAACTGTTTGGCTGTGAGTTTGTGAATGTTCAGCCTCATTCCGGAGCACAAGCCAATCTCGCTGTTTACAGCGGCATTTTGAAGCCGGGCGATACTGTACTGGGCATGAGCCTTGCTGCCGGCGGACATTTGAGCCATGGAAGTCCGGTCAATGCGTCGGGGAAACTTTACAAATTTATCTCGTATGGCGTTAACCAGGAAACGGGTCGCATCGACTATGAGGAAGTGGAGCGTCTGTGTGACCAGCACCACCCTAAATTGGTGGTAGCGGGTGCCTCGGCTTATCCCAGAGCCATCGACTTTAAACGGTTTGCGGAGATCGCACACAGCCATGGCGCACTGCTTATGGTTGACATGGCACATATTTCGGGATTGGTTGCCGGCGGCGTTCACGAAAGTCCGGTGCCCTATGCAGATGTGGTGACGACGACCACGCATAAAAGCCTCCGCGGCCCCAGAGGCGGCGTTATTATGGGGAAAGCGGAGTTTGAAAAGCCCCTTAACTCTGCCGTGTTCCCCGGTACCCAAGGTGGTCCGCTGATGCACACCATCGGTGCAAAGGCCGTCTGTTTCCGTGAGGCTATGCAGCCGGAATTTCGGGTTTATGCGGAGAATATCGTGAAAAATGCCCGTGCGCTAGCCGATGCACTGCTGGATAAGGGCTTTGATCTGGTTTCCGGTGGTACGGACAATCACCTCATGCTGGCAGATCTGCGTCCCCTTCACGTTACCGGTAAGGAGCTGCAAAGACGCTTAGACGAAAATTATATTACCACCAATAAAAATTCCATTCCCAACGATCCTGAAAAATCCTTTATCACCTCTGGCGTGCGCATCGGTACGCCTGCCGTCACCACCAGAGGCATGGGGGAAGCGGAAATGAAAATTATTGCAGACTGTATTTATAAAACTGCGGTTGATTTTGAGGGTACCTTAGACGAGGTTCGTCAGACGGTGGTGGAGCTAACGCAGCGCTTTCCCATCTACAACCAAGAGCTATAAAGCCATAAGATACGACCCGGCGATGTGGCAAACGCAAAAAGAACCGTCCAGTAGGACGGTTCTTTTTGCTGGCATAGACAGAACAAGCGATACGCCTAGGAAAGCATATTTTGTCGATTGACAAACTGCCGTTACGTGTTACAATTAGAACCGTTATATTGCAAACACGGAAGAAGGGAAAAAGATGACGGATCACATTCGATTTGTCAATCGGTTCAGACACTACTACGTTTCCTATTTTCAGGATCTGTGTGAAAAATATGATTTGACGCAGCTGGAAGTGGATATTCTACTGTTCCTTTACAACAATCCTGAGTGCAACACGACCAGGGATATTGTGGAGTTGCGGGGGCTGGCCAAGTCCAACGTATCCACCTCCATCGAGGCGTTGCGCAGAGGGGGATATTTGGAGACCTCGGTGGATCCCACCAACCGGCGGAAGCGACGGCTCCACCTGTATTCCGAGACGAAGGGACTTGTGGCGGAACTGGCTCAGCGCCAGGAATCCTGTCTGCGTACCCTGAGCAAAGGATTTACCTGGGAGGAAACCCTCCAGCTACAAAGGTTGATCCAAAGGATGGAGGAAAACATACGAGATGTTGACTAAGTTGATCATCTGCTTTGTGGTAGTCTCGGGCACTGCAATCCTGGTGGTGAACGCCATTAAGTAAAAATCCATGCCATGGGCAGTCTGGAATGGTTCAGACTGCTCTTTTTATCGCCAACGGGAACGGGAAGACCTTTTGCAGTGGGTGCAATCGTGTTATACTGATCGTTGGCGATAAAAAGAGCAGTC
>CALLZZ010000232.1 GCA_937858235.1 uncultured Clostridia bacterium | reverse complement strand
TGTGAACCTACCCGACAAGGTAAATTGAATACGGAAGAAAAAGCAAATCTGAACCTTTCCTGCGGGAAGAGGTTCGGATTTGCTTTTCTCGAAGTCATCACCTATACGTTTTATTCGGAGGCTTTCTGCTTCCGATTTATCTGAATAATTAAAAAAGCTCCCGTTGCCGTTAAAATCGGTTGTTTCAGTGAAAAGGGCAATTTCCCCTCTGGTGCTTTCATATCGGGCATTACCTTAAAGTACCTTACAGCAATCCCGCCCGTCCCGTTAGCCTTCAGATAAACCGCCTCCCCGATCTTCTTGGTAAACCCATCAACTTTGTTTCCGTCTGGCAGGGTGAAGGTATAGCTAATGTTTTAGGTATACCGACTCGGCACTACATCGGTGCGCTCGCCGCCCTCGCACCGGATATGGGTCGCGACAGCATTGGCACGCTCTCCGAAAAGACCGAGCGCAAGGTTTCCGACAGCCCACAGAATAAGAGCTGCGCTAGCATTCCGGATCCGGCCACGGCGGGCTTGCCTAAAAGCAAACCCAGGAGAACTGTCAGGGTATTGATTGCCCGGTTCTCTTTTGCTTGTCTTGTTTGTGTCCGACAAAGCGCGCCTTTGTTGTCCAGCACCAACTCCATCCTATATTTGCCCCGGTAGGCTGTCATGATAAATGGCCATGTCAGGACAAGCAACCCGGCGATCAACCCGAGCGCATACAGCGCATCCCGGCTTCTCCCTGATACAAGTGCAATGACAAGGGCCACCAAACCGAAGGGGATACTGATACCAATACCCAACTGCTTCAAAATGACCTTGTTTTCAAAGATTGGCACACTGGTCTGCCAGCGGATCGCCCCTTGTATATCACTCACCACGCTCCCCCCTTTCCGCATCTGGCTTTTAATAACCTCCCATGATCTCACCTAAAGCTCCCATAATGGCTCCGCCGCTCCACCGAAGCTCCACACGAACAGCAGGATGATGTTCAGGATAGGCACACACATCAAAAGGAGCATGCCGATGTACTGCCCGACGCGCAGGGGTGGGGCGTCGGTATGTATGGGCTGCGTATAACTCTGCTGCGAGGTATAAACCGGAGAAGTCTGTGTGGGGCCCGAAGTAGGCTGCACCAGCTCTTCATAAGCAGGTGAGTCGAATTCGCTCTTTGCTCCGCAGCCGCCGCAGAACTTGGTGTCATCGGGGAGCTTATTGCCACAATCTTCACAAAACATACGGTTTCCTCCATCCAGAATAAGATTATTTCCTGTTGCCATAGATTTACGGTTTAGAACGGTAGCCGGCCATGTTCTTCGCCGCATTGTTGCCCAAGCTGTTAGAAGGAGCGAGCAAGGGAATAAATATCGGTGGGAGCCGCAGCATTTTCAGAACGATCTCTGGCAGCGCGGTTATCGCCTACCACATGCGTATTTTTCAAAACACAATCTGTGTGCCTGCCCGCAGTTCCTCAATATAATTCAGCAACGCGCCGCTGAACTCATCAATTTTCCGGGGCAGATTCTCCTTGATATGGTCAATTGTCTGGTCTCTCGACTGTTTAAAGCTGGTCGTGTCATGTTCCGCGATGTCTTTCAGCTTGGTCATATCCTTGCCGAACACCTGAGCCGACTGAGGGGATTTTGACAGGTACTCTGTTAAGAACAGCTCTAGCGTCGCTTTAACGGTGAGATCCCATCCGGCTGACTTTGCGACTTCGTAAAGGTTCCGTTGATTGTTTTCGTCAAGGTGGTAGTAATAGTGGTGTGTGACCCGATGAACATAGTACAGGCTGACCCATACCGCCAGCTCCGACGGCGGGATCATCCGCAGACGTGTTGCCGTTTCATCCCAAACTGCAACACCGATACCCACACGGTTTGTGGGCAGTGTGCCCATAAAGCCCGGCATCAGCTCTTTCGATTTCTCAGCTGAGCCGCTGCGCCTGATCAGAAGCCGCCCCTGATCTCCACCGCTGTAATCAAGCTCAATTTCAAAGGGCAGATTCTGCTTTTTCATGCTAAACTCCATCACCATGTTATCCGGCGACAGGAAATCCAGCAGCTGAAAAGGAATTTCCGCAGCGGTATCCACATCGCTCTCAAGCTGCCGTGCGTCCTCGGTGCCTTCACGTTTCACCTCGGCCATGCGGGCATATACAAAAACCTGTCTGCTACCTCGCCAGACTTTGTCGCCAAAATCCTTGCGAACGTACATTTTGTAGCTGCTTTCCTTCTGGTTTTCCTCCTGCGCCGTCCCATCGCCTCCAGACGCTGCCCCGGGCGATCCTGCGGCTGCCGCCGCACCTAAAGCACCGACTGCAATGGCCGATGCAACGGCAACCTCGCCTGTGGACCCGGACGCTTCTGTATTCACGGTGTCGGAACGGGGCGCGGAGCCAACTTCTTCACCGTTGATTTTTCAAAAATACGCATGGATCTGCATGGAGCTGCAGTCATCCATCACACGGGTGAGGGCTGGAGCGGCAGCGCCACAACACTTTGGAAATAAGCTGTCCCATCCGGAGAGGCGTTCACCGTGGCGTTGAAATAGTTTGGGTCACTCTGATAACGGGCAACAAAATCGTCCCATCCGGTAACCTCTATGCCGTAATGATTTAGTCCCGCATTCAGAACAAACCCTGACTTCACGTTCGTGCTGATGGCGGTGGTCAGTTCTTCAGCGGGCATGTTCTGCGCGATCTGCACCTTTTGGCTGTATATCTCCTTTGCGCCGTTTTCAGGAACCTTTGAGAAATCAATTTTTAATTGATAGGTTTTGGATTTGAATGAATCGGTTTTATGATTTTCATAGATGGTGACATATTCCACACCGCTGCCACCCAAAACACTGACATGCTCAAAGATATGCTGGGGCCGCTCACGGTATAGCTGTACTCTTCATAGTTGTATTCAGGAGAATAATCTGTTGCCGCCACGGAAGTCATGCTGTTTTTGCCGACCTTCGTGAGCAGAGAGGTTAAAAAGCACGGCGTTACAGCCAAGTGCGTAAAGCGTGATAAAAAGGGGGCAAAGCCAACCATGCTGTTGGGGAGAACCGCTCTCTGCCAGCCAGAAAATTAAAGGCGAGCAGCGCCACTCCTGCGCCCATCAGAAGCGCGGGCAGACTCCCGGTTTTAGAAGAAAGGGAGGAAAACAGACGTTTTACACCTATCCCCATGCGCTTGAAATGGTTTCTGCCGGAAAACAAAGGAAAAATCGTTTGATACCACCGTTCAACCGCCTGACTGGTCCAAGCCTGATATCCGAAAGCCCTGCCACCGGAGGAATCGCCTGAATCAAGGCTATCTCTCCACTGGAGACCGCTGCCGCGGTTGTTTGCTCTATGAGCAGTCCCATTGCCTGGATTTGGGTGGTGTTTGCAGCAGAAATCACCGTACTTTTCACTTGGTTCGCGAGCCTGGATGTTGCCCGTGCTTCAGCTGTTTCCTGTTTGTCCAAAGCCGGATGAACCTGCACCGCATTCAATAAGGCAACACCACATCCCCGGCAGGATTTGGCGCAGGGAGATTGAGCTGGGTGCCACAGTTTCTACAAAATTTCCCCATTTGGAACCCCCTTTTACTTGAGCAGCGGGCAGTGGCAGCGCCAGCAGACATCATCGTTTATCTGGCACAGCGTGGCGCAGGCGTTGCAGAAAATAATGCTGTCCTGCGATTTGTCGTATTTCTCATAAGAATTGAGTCCAGCGTGGTGTCGCGCATGATCGCCCACTTGAAAATAGTTGTATTGTGTATCGTCGTCCTCGGCGATCAGCCGGTGTGTCTTGCCAGTTTGATCGTCCCGGACGATGACCGCGTATTCGGTGTAATAGTGGATGTAATAATCGTTATCGCCGCTGCCGGTGCTCTGGCGGTGTTTTTTCTGTTTGATGGTTTTGTCAACCACCACGCCATCCCAGGTTTTGCTTCTTTTTCTGGCAATGATGGTATAGAGCGCAATCAGCAAAAGCATCCCGCCGATACCAAGGCCGATGAACAGCGCCTGCGGGTTTTCCATTTCCCGGCTGGTTTCGCCGTAGATATAAAAACCGATGACGGTGGCGACGGCCAGTATCATAGAAAAAATAGCAGACCAGCGGTTGGTGTTCTTGATATATTTTGCAAAGACCGGGTCATGGATGCGCTCCGAGTAGCCGATGTGCCCACCGCCCGCAGCAGGGCGAGTGTCCGACGAGTCGCCCGTTTGAGCTCCGCAGCCGGTGCAGAAGCGGGTATTATCCGGCAAAGCAGTTCGGCAGTGCTTGCAGTACATAGTCATCCCTCCTTGCCGTCCAGCGGCGTATGATTTTGTATGTAAGACCAATTTGTTTTCCATAAAATAATCCTCCTTTTCAATTCAATGTGTAATCGTGGGCGTAATCCGGTTTCATAACGGAACTTCTCAATGATGCCCGCAAGGACAGCGCTGTCGGGTCTTAAATGAATCAGCCGGATATTTCGGATATCCGTATCCCTGCCGTAGTCCAGCGTGAGATAGTCCCGTCCAATCTGCATCGCTTTCAACCGGATACCATCCTGATTGAACTTGATGACCTTAGAGCCAAGCAGGATTCCAAAGCGGGAAACGAATATCTCGATGGTTTCACAGGATCGAATTTTGCTTTCTTTTATGCTGTCCCGCTCACGAAGGATGGCGGGCTGAATGTTGAGAATCTGATTCTCGATATTCAGCGGGGCGGCTTTCAGCTTTTTTCTCGCGGTGAAAAAAAGGAGAGCGGCAATCAATCCCGCAGACAAGGCCACGGCCGCATACGGTCTCCAATTCGGAGGCTGCAAGATAAGTGCCGCCGCAAAAGCGGTCGTACAAAAAATGGCGGCTGTCAAAGAGCACCGTGCGTGCCACGCAATTTTCTCAAAGAAATCTCCCTCTCAGCGAGTAGTGTTTTCTTTATTTTACAGAAAGCAGAGCC
>CALLZZ010000231.1 GCA_937858235.1 uncultured Clostridia bacterium | reverse complement strand
AAATTTGAGGATTTATCTTCAGTTAATTACAGCCGAGCTTGAAACCATCATAAAATCCGATCATTTTAGTGTTGATGTGTTTGAAAAAGCGGAATATCTGCTAAGACTTTTGGAGCGTATTGGCAATGAAAAATCATAATAAAAAAGTCCTTATCCGGCAAGATAAGAACTTTTAGATTGCACAAACGGAAAGAACCGTGTGTACATATCAGCAAATATAGTTTACCACGGTTCTTTCCGCTTTTCAATGAGCGGAGGAAAACAATATGAAGGAACTCAATATTATTTCGATGGAGGATATTGTGGCAACCGAGGTGGAATGGCTGTGGTATCCCTATATCCCCTTTGGAAAAATCACAATTGTACAAGGCGACCCTGGTGAGGGCAAGACTACAGCAATTTTGCGCATTGCTGCATTGCTTTCTAAAGGTGATGAATTGCCTTGTGATGACACCGATCGAGAGCCTATCAATATCATCTATCAAACCACAGAGGACGGTCTGAGTGATACCATTAAGCCAAGGCTTATAGAAGCACGTGCGGATTGCTCACGCATAAAGGTAATTGATGAAACCGATTATGCTCTAAATATGCTTGATGAACGAGTGGAAAAGGCTTTAATTGAAACAGGAGCAAAGCTTGTTATTTTTGACCCGATTCAAGCCTATATCGGTGCTGATGTCAATATGAACTCAGCCAATGAAATTAGAGCTGTAACCAAGCGGTTAAGCGTTGTGGCGGAGAAATACGGCTGTGCCATCATCTTAGTCGGTCACATGAATAAGGGTGGTGGTAAGTCCTCCTATCGTGGCTTAGGCTCTATCGACTTCCAAGCTACTGTAAGAAGTGTACTGATTGTTGGCAGAATTAAAGATACCCCACAGGTGAGGGTAATTGCGCAGGACAAGTCCTCGCTTGCACCCGAAGGTGGCTCTGTCGCCTTTGAATTGGATAAAGAAGCGGGATTTCGTTGGTTGGGTGAATATGAAATGTCTGTTGATAAACTACTTTGCGGTATCAGCCGAGAAAACAAATCTGAGCTCTCTATTAAGTTGTTGCGTGATGAATTAGCACAAGAAAAGCAACCGCAAAGCCTATTGTTGCAAAAAGCACAGTCTATGCAAATTTCAAAAAGGGTTTTGGACGAAGCTAAAAAATCGTTGAATATCAAATCCATTAAATAAAACACGGAAAAGGGGAATTATCATGTCAGTTGTAAATTTGGAATATGAAGAAATTGACGGCCTGTTATATCCTAGAATTGATATAGCGGAAGATAGAATTAACCAGTTGGGGAAGTTTGGGAAAGCAAGGCTTTGCTATCTGCATGAGAAAAAGTTTGAATATTATTGTCAACTTTTCTTTAATGGCAAGCTTTTTGATTACCTTGAAGATTTAGATAAAAAAGCGTACATACGATATGAAGAACTACAACAAGCATATTTGAGCAAATACGACTTTGCAGCTATGGATTTTCAAGAAATTTGGCAGATACGCACACAGGCGGGATTGTGGGTGGAAGAAATTGTAATGAATGACTTTGTTGATTGGTAGGTGATTGAATGGCATTTGTTCTTAATAAAAAGGCAAAAGAGTTAGAAGATGAAATAGAAACTTCGACTCAAGATATAGAAGCCTTAAAGGTCCGAATTGATGTGCAGGTTAAGGAAAATAAACGATTGAAGCTAATTTATCAAAGTGAGGTGCAAGAGTTAGAGCAGCAACTGGCACAAAAAAACGCTCTTATGCAGGCTCAAGATAAGAAAATCGAGGATTTAAAATACGCCATTGTGCAAAAGAACATTTTAGTTGCTAATTATGAACCAAAGCTGGTGGCACAGACGGAACGGGCAGAACGTCTGGATAAACTTGTCACCCGCCTCCGCAAAAAAATTCCTCGGTACAACGAGAGAGGTGCTGGTAGAAAATCTAAAATTACCGATGAGGTCATTACCAAAGTGAAGTACTTAAAAAGCGAAAATAAAAGTCTTGCAGAGATTGCTGCTGAACTTATAAGCTCCACAAGTGTGAATTACAGCAAAAGTACAGTCAAGAAAATTGTGGATGCTTATATCAAGCAGTGCGAAAATTAATTTACACACATCACCGACTGAAAGGGTGTCTGCCGAGAGCAGGCACCTTTTTCTTGCTTTTAAAAAGGGTTTTATATTTAAGTTTCCGCTATTTAGGAGCGACAGTGACGAATACTTAATTACAAAACGAAGTTTTGAAACTTAAGGCAGGAATAGGGGAGTTTCCAAACTCCCTCAAAACCGCTTGCCAACAGAGTTTGCAACGACATTCAGCAAGGGTTCGCGACATTCAAAAGACTGTTGTAATCGGGGTTTATATTATAATGGTAATATCATTTTTAACGAATGCGGGATATGTTTTAACTAAAGTCAAAGGCTTTGCCTGTGAGCTGTTTTACCCAAGGGTTAACAACCCTATTCCTGCCTTTATTTAATAATAAAGTCCTCAGCCCTTCGGGCAAAAGCGGAAAAGAAAATCTAACGGTTTCGTGAGAAAAGTTGAATTTTATCATTTTATGGGGTATAATTAGATAAACCATTTTTGTGTAATGGATTTTATGGAGGTATACATGGCACTTAGTTATGATAAATTGTGGAAAATGTTAATTGATAAAAAAATGAAAAAGACTGATTTGAAGGAGATTTCCGGAATCAGTTTTAATGTATTGGCTCGCATGGGGAAGGATGAACCGGTTTCTTTCGAGAGCATTGAAAAAATATGCCATGCTTTAGATTGTAATATTGGCGATATTATGGAGATTTCAGAAGAAACTGAACCCCAAAAGAAATTTACTTCCATCGAACTCTTTGCAGGTGCTGGTGGACTTGCTTTAGGAATTGAGCAGGCTGGCTTTGACACATTGGGTCTGATTGAATTTGACAAGGATGCTGCTGATACCTTGAAGTGCAATCGCCCTAATTGGAGAGTCATTCACGATGATATTGCTAATATTTCTAAATTGGACTTAGGGGAATACTTTGATCTTAAAAAGGGTGAACTGGATTTGCTGTCGGGGGGATCGCCCTGCCAGTCTTTTTCTTATGCCGGAAAACGGTTGGGACTGGAGGATGCAAGAGGTACTCTCTTTTATCATTATGCCCTTTTTCTCAAACAGCTTCAGCCTAAAATGTTCTTGTTTGAGAATGTAAAGGGCTTGATGACCCACGATAAAGGACAAACCTATAAAACCATTTTAGATATATTTGAGCAAGAGGGATATACCATTCAAAAAAAGGTTCTAAATGCTTGGGATTATGGTGTCCCACAAAAAAGAGAGCGTTTAATTACCGTCGGCATTCGCAATGACTTAGTGGGTAAAATCAAATTTGAATTTCCTGTTCCTCATAAATACAAGCCTGTGCTGCGTGATATTCTATTGGATTGCCCAAAGAGTATCGGCTCTCCATACTCAAAGTACAAGCAAGATATATTTGAAATGGTTCCACCGGGTGGCTATTGGCGAGATGTCCCCGAGGATATTGCAAAGGAGTATATGAAGAGCTGCTGGCACATGGAAGGCGGTAGAACGGGTATTCTAAGGCGTCTGAGCCTTGATGAACCGTCACTTACGGTGCTGACCTCACCAAGTCAAAAGCAAACAGATAGATGCCATCCGCTGGAAGCTCGTCCGTTCACCGTTCGGGAAAATGCAAGATGCCAAAGTTTTCCAGATGATTGGGAGTTCTGTGGAAGCGTAGGGCAGCAATACAAGCAGGTGGGCAATGCCGTGCCTGTAAATTTAGCTTTTGAAATGGGAAAGAAAATAAAAGAAGGATTGGAGTGCTTATAATGTGGAATTTAGATTTTATCAGCGAGGAAGACTTCAGAAATCATGTTCGTGCAACAATTGAAAAATACGGAGAGAAGCTGGAGTCTTTCGACCTCAAGCGCTTCAATAAAAACTTAGTCGATCCGATTAAGCTGATTTTTGATAAAACAGTTTATCAGTCCTCTTGGGAGGAAATTGTCAGCAACGAAATTTTTAGGCAGCGTGACAAATCTAATAACAATGACATTGGGTATTTTCATCAGAGAATGTTTCAGTATATCAAAAACTGCCGTGTTCCGGACAACGGCAAAGATGGTGGCTGGGATGTCATTTATGAGAATGAAGACGGTATTGAAATCCCTGATGCTGGTAAGGTACATACGGTGTATGTAGAAATGAAGAACAAACATAACACTATGAACTCTGCTTCTGCCGGAAAGACTTTTATCAAGATGCAAAATCAGCTGCTGAAAGACGATGATTGTGCCTGCTTTTTGGTTGAAGCCATTGCACAGCGTTCCCAAAACATTAAGTGGGAAACCACTGTGGATAAGCAGAAAATGGGACACAAACTCATTCGTAGGGTGAGCATTGACCAGTTCTACGCTTTGGTAACAGGTCAGGAAGATGCATTCTATCAGATGTGTATGGCACTGCCAACGGTTATTCAAGAAGCAGTAGATACGCTTGGCGATGCACTTGTACCAAACGATATAGTGATTGATGAATTAAAGGCAATTGCAGCTGAAAAGCAAATGGATTCCGATGACGTGGCGATTGCTATGGCGGTGTATATGCTGGGGTTTGGGAGCTATAAGGGGTTTTAAGATTTTAAATTAAAACAAAGGTGGTGTAAAGGTGGACAATATAGTTAATGCAGGCGTGAAGATTGATTTGCATATACACTCAAATCAGTCTTTCGCAAAGGATGGAAAAAAAGTTAAAAACAATACAATTGAAAATATTTCAATATTAGCATCCAAGTTGACAGAAAATGAGGTTAATATTTGTTCCATAACCGATCATGACACATTTTCTTATGAAATGTATAGGGCATTAAAGCTTTTTGAAGATCCCCAAAATAGAATCAAAAAAGTATTGCCCGGCGTAGAGTTTTCAGTAGAATTTGATTGCGGGGGTACAAAAAAAGAACTTCATATTGTTACAATATTTTCTGATGCTAATGATGAGAAAATTAAAGGCATACAGCAAGTGCTCGATGCAAACCGGCCTGCGCCATCATATACGGAAAGTAAGTTCTTGGACATACTTAGAGAAATTGAATTGGATACCATTTTAATTGTCCACCAAAAAAACTCCCTTTATAGTAGTAAACCCAGAGAAAAAGACGCAAATTCTTTGGGAGAACAGAAGTTTTGGGAATTTGTTCATACCGATTACTTTGAGGCTTTCGAGTTCAAAAACAAGCGAAACGAAGTTATGAACAAAAGCTTTATTCTAAAACACGATAGTAGCGAGGATATCCGTTTTGTTACAGGCACTGATTGTCATGACTGGAGTGTTTATCCCAAGGAACATCCAGACGACAAAACCGAGGATTTCTTGTATACATACGCTAAGTGTTTGCCCACCTTTAAAGGATTGGTAATGGCAGTAACTGAGCAAAACCGATTGAAAAGAGTAAACAGCTTTTTTAGTGGAGAGGAAAATGCAATAGATAATCTTTCATTAAAGGTTTGTGGTAAAAAGATCGACGTTCCACTATCCAAGGGCATCAATGTTGTAATAGGTGATAATTCAATTGGAAAATCGTTGTTGTTGCATGCGATTACAGATTATAAAAAAGAAGGACAAAAATTAAAAACAGATGTAAAAACAGGATATAAGAAGTATTTAAAAGAACAAAAAATTGAAGTCCTAACTAAAGTTGATAAAAGTGCCATATTCCATTTTGATATGCAAGGAGAGGTGCGCTCTAAGTTTGAAGAAAACAAGCTCAATAAAACAGAGTTTTTGAGTGAATATTTTCCGGAGCCTATTGATCCGATACCTTATAGGAAAACAGTTGAAGAACAAATTGGCAATTTGATTATCTACTTAAAAAAGAAATTTGAAATAGATGATACTATAAAACAGTTGGTAAAGTTTACAGTCGATACTAATCAAGAACAAGCGGAAAGCCTTTCTTTTGTTTCGAATTTAAGAAGGTCTAAGACAAAAACTGATAAGGTTACTGAAATAAGTACCAAGCTATCTGTGATTATTAAAGAAATAGAAGCTTTAGCAAAACTGGATATTGATAGTGCAGATAAGGCTTATGCAGAAGAAGTTCATCAAGCTTTTATCCTTATGAAGGAAAAATATGATAATAAGAGTTTAGCGATAGTTGCAGAAAATTCAAAAATAGAAAAGGTAGCAGTTGCCATTGGAAAAACTGCCGAAAAACACCATAAAACTATATCGGATAAGCAAAGAAAACGAGAAAAATTTATTATTAATACAAATAAATTAACAGAGGATATCATCAGCATTATAAGACAAAAAAACTCTTTGAAAACTTTTTCCCCAAAAATCAAGACGGTTGCAATTGACCCTCGTGTCAACTTGTTACATAAATATGAATTTATATCTAAACTGAATATTGAAAAAATAGATATAGAATACTTCAATAATTTAATACAAAGTCTATTAAAAAAAGATGATGTTATTAATTGGGCAACAATTGAAAAAGTGCAGTTAGAGGAAATGCTCAAGAAAACGAAGTATGATGGTAGTGAACCTGTTTTAGACTTCATAAAAACAGAATTGTCCAAAAAACTGGATGAAGATTTTAGCGTCCGAAATGCTATCATCAACGAAGGTATGGATAGGTACAAAGAACTATCGTCTGGACTAGATGCACAGATCTACTTTGATATATTATCTCATGAAAAAAGCAAACCGGGTATTTATATGATTGATCAGCCTGAAGACAACATATCTCAAAATGCGATTAAAAATTTGCTGGATAGATTCCATACTATGGCAGAACATAGACAGATTTTATTAGTCACCCACAATCCACAATTTATTGTAAACTTGGATGTCGATAACTTGATATATTTATCAAAAACAGATGATGAAATCCAGATACAAAGTGGAGCCCTTGAGTATACCTGTGATGATTATTCGATTTTAGAAATAGTGGCCGAAAATATAGACGGTGGGTTAGATACGATACGAAAGAGGTGGAAAAAATATGAAAAGGCATCTGTTGTTTAAAGAAAGTGAAACCAGTTATTTGATTGAAGAAAATCAGCAAGACATATTTGACATTAGCAAGTCAGATTTGAAGTTCGATTCTTTGAAGTTTTATAATAATATTTTTAAGAATGCAGCCGGATACCAAGAAATTTTATTATCAAAAGATGAATCCATTTCTTCAAAAAATGCAAGCTATATTTGTGTGTGGCTTTTGGAAATTATAGAGAATATTTGCTCTGCACTTAACGAGGGATTGGAAGTGCCTATAGCTGAAGAAGAAACCATTTTAGAGATTCCTACTAAAGTTATTAAGCTAGACACACTGTCTGCATGTGCCGGAGATAGGATATATGCGGTGGACTCTGATAACGATTCTGTTGATATTGAGGTGGGAAATCAGGATGCTGACTATGCTGTGAAAATTTCCGGACATAGCATGGAGCCAGATATACCAGATGAATCTATCGTCCTTGTTAAAGAACAAGAAAAGTTGTTGCACGGAGATATTGGAATCTTTAACATCAATGGAGAATCAATGTGTAAACAATATACAGAATCAAATGGTAAAGTGATTTTACTTCCCATTAATGAACAATTTGAACCAATAGAAGTGAAAGAGCACTCCACATTTCACATCCAAGGCAAGGTAATAGAACTTATGCATTGATTAAGAAACACTGCTACTGTTTTGATACTAAAAACTCAAATATCAGAAAGATGAGAGCTGAAAAGCTGTAATATTGGCATTAAAATATCGAGAAAACACCTTAAAAAGCTCAGAGTAACAGTACATTTGACGAGTGGGAATAATAACAAGAACCTCGGAAACCGTTGGTATTACTGGCTTCCGGGGTTGTTTCCATTTGGAATCGTAGCAAAATCGTAGCACTTTTGAATTTCTTCTAGTTTTGTAGCGGCTCGCCTTGCTTGTTGGGGTAGAGGTGAGAGTAGGCCTGCAAAGTAGTTTCTATATTTTCTTGACCAAGCCGCCCTGCAATCAAGAGCGGGGAATACCCAAGTTCAATGAGCAGGGAAGCATGGGAATGGCGCAGGTCATGAACGCGAATGCGTTTTACGCCGGACAAAGAGCATCCCCGCTGCATCTCATGCCAAAGGCGATACCTTGTGCTGGTGCTAAAGATGCGGTTATATGGGGAAATATCGTATATTGTTCCGAGGTAGCTCTGCACCATGTCGGCCAACATTGGCTGGATCAAAACAGTGAGGCTACTTTTTGGAATATTCGGCTCCATTATTAGGTCTTGCTTATTATGCAAACATTCACCCTATCTGTATAACAAATGCCATTATCCTGTAATCCTAGCCACCGAATTCTATTGCATTACCTTAGAAATGCTTTTGACACATCCCATACTAGTTTGAAAGTTACACTCTGCTTGTGACCAATTTATCACTTGAGTCCAATCTTCAATATAGTCAGCGCGAACATTGTAATGCTTCAAGTAATACGCATGCTCCCATACATCGATAGCCAGTATGGGGCACATTCCCCATTCAATGGGATTGTTTTGGTTCTGGGTTGTAACGATCCTTAACCTGCCATTCCTTAATACAAGCCATGCATACCCTGATCCAAACACGGACAACGCTGCTTTTTCAAAAGCACTTTTGAATTGTTCGTAGCTTCCAAAGTTGCAGTCTATTGCTGCCGCTAGTTTGCCACAAGGCCGCTCCTCGGCTGGATTTATGAGCAGGTCAAAAAAGAAACGATGATTATAGACTCCGCCGGCATTATTGCGTATAACCGTCTGCATATTTTGGGGCAGACACGCCGACTTTCTGATTAGCTGTGCAAGTGAAAGCCTTTGTAGCATTGGGCAATCTTTCAAAGCATCGTTGAGATTATTGATATATGTTTGCAAATGTTTATCATGATGAATCATCATCGTTCTTTTATCAATGAATGGTTCAAGCGCATCGTATTCATACGGTAAGGGTAAATTGATATACGGGTAATACTCATTTTCCACACAAACACCTCATAAAACTATTTTTTATATAGTATGATAAATAAATACTATATGTTCATATTCCAGTATTTATAACGCATTATTAACAACTCTATAACATACAGTTGTTAAGTAAGCAATTCAAGCGCGCCATCACCGCCAGCGTAAACTCACCAGCGCTCCCTCTACTTCCAGACCACAGAACGGGCACAGATGTCTGGTTACTGCCCCACCAACATGAACCTGATGGTGGAAGGTGTCAAAGACACAATCATGGTCATGATTGAAGCTGAGCCCTATGGCGACGGCTATTCCTGTCCTGCTTATCTTCAGTAAATTCCCACTGAACAGGTAAAATTGAAAAACGAGACGCAGACTGCGCTGTACAAACGTACAGAAGGTGGTCTGCGTTTTCTATTTAGCGCAGCAAAGTATGTGTTCTATAGACAACCGTAACAATATAGAGATGACAGGACGAAAAAGCCTCAAATGGGGGGATCATCTGCAAATAGAACTACAATGGAAAAAATAAAAAACGGTTGGTGCAATTTCCCACGATCTATTCTACTGTAACGCAACAGTATTTCTGCGGTTTTTGGATATAAATAAACAAATACTGTTGTTGATTTATGACAGCAAAAGGGTTCGGAGGTCGATAGAATGAAAAAAGCGTGGGGAAGAGCAGCGGTAAAATATGCCGTGTTGTTTCTGCTGGGTGGATTGCTCTATGCGGGGATTGAGATTCTCTGGCGTGGGTTTACCCACCCATCTATGATTATAGTAGGTGGAATCGCATTTTTGCTGGTAGGAGGGATCAATGATTGGTTTCCCAGGCAAATCTCAATTGTTGGCCAAGGTCTGATTGGTGGAACTATGATCACCGGGCTGGAGCTTTTGGCGGGGGTATTTTTGAATATATACTTGGGGTTAAGGGTATGGGATTACTCGAACATGCCACTAAATGTAATGGGACAGATTTGTGTTCCATTTTGGTTTCTTTGGTGCCTGTTGGCCATTGCAGCTGTGATTGTGGATGATTATCTACGCTATTGGATGTTTCAGGAGGAGAAGCCCCATTATAAGTTTGTGTTTGCCAGAGGACCAAAGTGACGTGTTTCCCGTGTACAAAGACAGGAAAAAACCACCCCTTCCACATAGATGTGAGGGGATGGCAGGAAAGTTGGTTAGTTGCTTTGGGAAGTGGAGGGGGCTTGCTGTGGCTTGCTGTGACTGGGTTGTTGAGGGCTGGGACTGTGTTGCAGAGAGCGTAGAGGTCGTATGTACGCTGCCGGGTAGAAGTAAAGCGATGGGAGAGTTGCGGGTCTTGCACTGAGCAAGGGCAGTGCCGATTGTCTGAGCGCCATGAACAAACTGCTCCCGGCTGACTGTGTGGATGTTATCGGCAAAGAGAGCTTTTCCGGTGCCTGTGTGCGAGCGGATTGGATCCACTTTAATAGTTTTTCATAATGTGGCTTTCCTTTTTCAGGAAGACGGTCCCGAACAGTGAAACACTGTCCGGGACCGTCTCTATCAGATGCTTTATTTGAGCAGATTTAGCACCGCTTCTTTTTCGACAAAGCCTACGGACTGAGCCTTAGGCTTGCCATTTTCCATGACGATTAACGTAGGAATGCTGACAATTTGGAATGCGTTTGCCAGTTCCGGCTCCTCGTCCACGTTGATTTTCCCTACCGCTATGTCATCACGTTGGTTGGAGACTTCATCCACTACAGGGGACATCATTTGGCAGGGACCACACCAGGTCGCCCAAAAGTCCAGGAGAATTGGTTTACTGCTATGGAGCACTTCTTGCTCAAAGTTTTTCAGTGTAATCGTTTTAACAGCCATGTTCACTGCATCCTTTCTTTGATTCATGTGGTTCGGTTGGGTCACTAACGGTTCGGAATTGTCAGTCGGCGCTCTTGTAGTACAGCATACAGTGGCAGTAGCCTTCAAAATGCGGGTCTGCGATCTGATCTCGAAACTCTTTGCACATGCAGCGATTTTCATCCGTTCGGGCAATGCGGCAGGGGCAATAGCCACCGGTTTTTTCCAACCCGTGTCGAATGTTTTGGACAACAGCTTGATTTTCGTTTAGTTTAACAGCCATAGCACAGTCCTCCGTTTCTGGTTGTTTTTCTGATGTTGTTATCATACAGGAGTACGGGTAACTGTTCTGTGACCAAATCACAAACCATCAGTAGTTGTTTGCCTTGACCTCAAAGAATGCCTGCGGATAGCCGCATACCGGGCAAATTGCCGGTGCATCCTTACTGGTTACCAGATGACCACATTTCCGGCACTCCCATACTGTTTCCTGTTGCTTTGTGAATACCTGCTGCTGCTCTACATTGTTCAGCAGGGCGCGGTAACGCTCTTCGTGGGACTGTTCGATACGGGCCACGGCGCGGAACTTTGCTGCCAGCTCAGGGAAACCTTCAGCATCTGCGTCATTGGCGAAGCTAGCGTACATATCACTCCACTCGTAGTGCTCACCTTCCGCTGCCCGCAGAAGATTCTGTGCCGTGGAACCCAGATCGCCCAGGTTGCGGAACCACAGTTTAGCGTGTTCTTTTTCGTTGTCGGCGGTCTGCTGGAACAGGGCGGCAATCTGCTCAAAGCCCTGCTGTTTGGCACTTTCTGCAAAAAACGTGTACTTGTTACGCACCTGGCTTTCGCCGGCAAAGGCATGTAGCAGGTTTTGCTCAGTTTTGGTGCCGACATAGCGGTTTTTCTGAGCGGCATCCTGAAATGCAACAAATTTGCTTGCAGGCTGTTTGCAAACCGGGCATGTAAAATTTTCTGGCAGCGGGCCGCTATGAATATAGCCACAGACGGTACAGATCCATTTTTCCATTCGTGCTTCCTCCATTTTGGGTTAAATTGCCTTCTGGACGATGTAAAAATCGGTGAAGAAGTGATAGAATCAGCATAAACAAAGAAAACGGGTTATATACCGAAAAGACCTTATAAAGAGAACATTTTTTAGGGAGAAAGTTGCGTTTGTTTTAATCTGCTAACTGTGCTAAGCGGGGAGGATCGGTGATAGCAATTGAACCCCGTGATAGCGCAACCATACCTTCAGATTGGAAATAGTTTAGCATACGGGATACCACTTCACGGGCAGAACCCATGTGACTGGCGATCTTTTCGTGGGTGATCCGCAGTGTGGTGTTGCCATCCAAATTGCATTCTTCCAGCAGGAAAGCGGCCAGCCGCCGGTCAAAGCTGCTCCACATGACCTGTTCCATCAGCCACATGACCTCCGAAAACCGTGCGGCCATAATCTGGTTGGTGTAGTTGGCAACCGCAGCGGAGGACTCCATAAGCTTGCGATATACTTCGGTGGGAATAAGCCAGAATCGAGTGTCCTTTTCTGCGGAAATGGTGATATCGAATTGGATGCTGGAGAACATGCAGGAGGCAGAAAACAGACAGATATCGCCCTCTAAGAGGCGGTATAAAGTAACTTCTTTTCCCTCGGGTGAGGCGACAAAGGCGCGCAACTGCCCCTGTTGGATCACAAATAGCCCCATGCAGTCTGCGGAACCGTTGTGCAGTAAAGTGCCCTTTGGTGCATTGCGGACAACGGCAGCATTTTTCAGCTGACCTTGCTCAGTGGGGGTAAGTTTGTCCCAAATGGGAAAGCAATCTGCCAGTTTCATGGAAGCCACCTCCCTTTATACTTTCCTTTATTATACTCCATCCAGGGAAGATGGCAATGCTTCTCTTTGAAAGAGCACCGCAAAATCTACAATAAAACGCCTTGATAAAAGGTGGAGGTGGATACGTTATCAAAAACCGTTGAGGCGGAGATAACGTTGATCATGCTCCTACAGAGAGTCCGTGTTACTGAGAATCGGACGGAAAACAAGTTTTCAAATGGATGGCTGAGAGCACAGTCAAAGGCGTTTGCTGAGTATTCTGTGACGTGGAGGCATACGTCAGTTGTCAGGGATATGTTGGTATCCTGCTAAGCGTACGGCGTTGGTCGTAAATCAAGATGGCACTGCGGATCAGTGTATGTTATTTGTCCTTAATGGATCGTTTTGATCTATCAAGGACTTTTTTGTGCTTAAGCATGATTAGACCCAATTTAGATCAGGTGAAGGGGATTGCAACCACCGGCCGGTATAGTGTGGTTCCTGTCAGCACAGAAATCCTGTGTGATTTCAAAACACCAATGGAAGTGCTGAAAGTATTGAAAAACATCTCGGGACATTGTTACATGCTGGAGTCGGTAGCAGGTCAGGAGAAATGGGGGGTGCTACACTTTACTGAAATTTGATCCCAAGCTGGAGCTAACCTGTCAAAATAGAACGATGAAGGTAGGAGCACTGTCCTTTCCCAGTACAGAACCGGGAGCCTATATTCGCCAGGTACAGGAGCAGTACCGAAGCCCAAGGTTTGACTACCTGCCTACTTTTACAGGGGAATTGGTGGGGTACTTCTCCTATGATTACCTGAAGTATGCAGACCTGATGTTATTTGACAAGGTGATTGCCTTCGATCATTTCTGGCAGAAGATGATTTTGATTGTTAACATGGATCTGAGTGATCCGGAAGAGAACTACAACAAGACGGGGATGGAGTTGGAGAATCTGGGAAGGCTGACCTGAACCGATATGCCCTGTAAGGATCAGCCCGGACACTTAGCGGGAGAGATCACACCGCTGCTTGAAAAAGAGCGCTATTGTGCCATGGTGGAACAGGCCAAGCACCATTCAAGTGCTGCGGACGTTGAATCCGTCCCCATATATGTTTACTTTTCCTCCTTGGACATGGAGGTTGCAGGAACCTTATCCGGAGTGCCGAAGATGCGAGCCTGTCAGTTGATCAACGGTCTGGAGAATAACAAACGGGGAATTTACGGTGGTGCCATCGGATACATCGGCTTCACTAGTAAGGCCGAGACCGTTGAGGAGATTTCCGGCCGCGCTGCGGCAATGTGGGATCACGCGAAAAAAGTGAGGTATGGACATTGTAGGGACGGGCGGAGATGGCACCCACAGCTTCAACACTTCCACAACGGTTGCACTGGTGTTAGCCGCCGCAGGAATTCCCGTGGCAAAGCACAGCAATCAGGCAGCGTCTTCCAGCTGTGGTACTGCCGATTGCTTAGAGGCATTGGGAATTAACATCAACCTAACGCCGGAACAGGCACAAAATATGGCGAGGCAGGCAGACGGCGTGAT
>CALLZZ010000230.1 GCA_937858235.1 uncultured Clostridia bacterium | reverse complement strand
AAAACAGCGCAATGAATCAGAAATACCTTCTGTTAAAAAATAATGACGATAACACTGCTCAAAAGGATCAGATAATTGATCAGAATAGTTGTATGGAAAATGATGAAATATTGAATTTAATCAAAAAGGAAGCTAAAGAATACAGAAAAGAATTAGAATCATGCAATCCCAAAAGTAACCTCCTGAATATGTTTAATCCATATAATTTAAATGAAGGCGATAAAATCGGAAACCTTACTGTAAAAGATATTGCTATAAAGAACGGGTATGAAAGTGTAAAATTTGATGGTGAATTTGAAATATCCGGAAGATTAGCATTTAATCAGGTCAGCAGTGATTTGTTTGTATTTATTTTAGATAAGGATAATTATTATAAAATGCCTTATACGGTCCGAGAACTTGAATGGAAGGGTAAATATTTTGATATTATAAGCGGCAATGATGTGATTGCCGCGCTTGGAGACAAATATAAAGAAACTTTTGATTTTTATTTGGATATTACAGCAGCTTTTTCTGATTACACTTATTATTATTTGAATAGATCAGATCTTGCAGGCAGAGCAAGGTTCGTTAAACTGATTTCCACAGAGCAGTGACCGGTGAGGCACAGAATATCATAAATGAACCATTCCAAGTTTAGCGGACACAATGCTCGCAATGATGGCAAAAGCAGATTAAAAGTAAACAATAAAAGCGCATATACAAGATGACCTTATTAAAATAAATATAGGTGATAAATTTATCGCCTATGGATATAAAGGGATTATTACCGATATCAGTGAAAAAAGTTTTACTGTAAAAGTGATAAAGGCGTTAGTGTTGTTATATGCTCTAAAAGGTTTATTTATCATGATTTTTGTCATGGTTGATGAAACCACTTAGAGCATTTTACATACAGGAGGTCGGCGGTATGGATAAGAACAAAATCACCCAACTATACGAATGTCTGTCCCGCGACAAGCTGCAGGGTGAGAGCAACAGCATGTCCCACAAGAAGCAAATGTTGGAGTAAATTGCATTGCACCGGATGATGGTGAGGAATGCGTCTGCATCCACTGTATTTTTAACTCTTCGATGTGCTAGTGGTTCCGCAGCGACGTCCTCCGCTGGATAAGGAACTGGAAACCGCACTATTTCACAGACAGGATGGAAAACGCTGTGTCATATTGCGGGACGCTGTTCCTTTCCGGATTCAACCGGACGAAAATACTATCCGAATTGCGCCGGACGAGAGCGCCGCCACAGGGAAGCCGCGAGGCAACGGAAACGATATGTGATTTCTACGCATTTAGGTCCGGAGGAGACTTGATAAGTCAAGGCTTTCCGAGCAGTTGTCAACAGTGAGCCTGTGTGTTTATATTCCAAGGCCTGGGAAGCGACCTCTAACAGTCATTCAATAATTAAAAGGAGCGCTCATGAACAACAGAAATATCGCCAACAACGCTACCATGTTTGACCACGTTGTTCCTCACATCGTACAGGAGCACGAGTGTCCCGCACTTGTGAAGAAAATCGGCAAGACCACCTACCGGGTGAAAATCCATTTCAGCACCACCAGCCGGGAAACCATGAGCGACAAAATCAAGCGGATACTCCGTAATGAGGTCAGCCGGATGTAAAGGAGTTGTTGCAGAACAGCCCCTTAATAGGTTAATAATCTTGTTACAGCTTACAGTTTCCGGAAAAGATCTTTTTTTGATAAGCCATTCGCCTTTATCTGTTGACGCCATCCCACTTCTGCACCCATCTTGTATGCGAATCTTGGGATGTTCGGTGAAACGTAAATGTCTTCCGCACTTGTCCCAACCGTGATATGTTCGGAAAGCTGACCAATCGCAGACGAAAAATTCTTGCGCGGCCCTTTTCCTGCCGGTACGCTTTTAAGACCAGGCAGCATACCGCCGCCCCCGATTCCGATCCCTTGCCCCCATTTCAGGCCACATCTCGCGCACCAGTTTTTCATGATTTCCAGAGCATACCGATTCTGATTTCCTTCAAAAAAGCCACAGTTGACAGACGCGTAAATCGCAAGATTTGAAGGATGCGTTATAAAGTACTTTTCCAACTGGCAAAGGCAGTTTACGAGATGCGACGGGATTCCGTCAACATACAGCGGGAAAGCAAATACCACGGCATCCTGCTGCGCAAACTCTTCGAGATTCATCTCGGATGGGAGTGTGGGAGTACGAAAATTGTACTCCGTAATACAGTCGTTTCCGCGGAGAGATTTGAGTTCATCGAGGAGAATACCGGATGCGCTGTCCTTTATTTTTGGGCTTCCATTAATGAACGTGATTTTCATTCAAATTCACCTCGAAACGAATCTGCTGCCGGAGCGAAATGGACTTTTTCAACCTGACAGTCTAAATTGAGCGCATTCGCATGAGCAAGATTCTCAGCAGTTTTCTTTTCCTTTTCGGTAATATCCGTGCCATAAAAGAGCGCGTTGAGGCGAAAATGATTCTCATACCTGCGCCTGTGATGCATTTCACCGTCTCGAATCGTAAAATAGGGATGGATATAAGAGATGCTCCTGTCCAGTACATTTTTTACAAACGGGCTAAACCCGCCGTAACAGCACCTACTGACGAGAATTAGCTCATCACATTTTGAGAGCAGTTCCCCCATATCTCCATAATTGTCACGAATAACACACTGCGCCGGGGTTTTGACCCAGCACCCAAAGCAGCCGATACAATGGTGAATCGTACCGTCATCTCCGATAACCCTGGTATCTGTATTTTGTGGTAAAATCTGTTTTGCCTGTTCTTCCGTTAAGTCATGAACAATGAGTCGCATGATTTCCCTCCTTAATATTCTGCAGAAAAGACCAATACGCAAAATCAATTTTTGCATGGATGTCCTCAAAAGAAAAATGCACCGCATCTGCTGCTATCATGCAGGCTATTCCATGGGTATAAACCATCATATGGGTATACAGCTTTTCCGCATCCTCTTTCGAAAGACCAAGCGTTGATGAAATGTCCTGCGCGACATCAACCCGCGAATACATTCGGTAGATGTCTTCCATACTGCTTGCCTTGATATAAGGTGACTGAAAAAGAAAACGGAACAGAAATTTTTCATCGCTTGCAAAACCGATATGGCATTTCCCGATGGATTCAAAATAGTTGCTCCGGTCCGCATGCGCGTCCACATAGCGGTCGAGATACTTTTTCACATGTAAAAACAGCTGCTGCATCAGCCCTTCCATGTTTCCAAAACAGCTGTAAATCGGCTGAACAGAACAATTTATTCTTTGAGCGATGCTTCTTGCGTTGATTTTTTCATAGCCTTGTTCCCGGATTAGTTCCAATGAAACGTCCAGAATTTCTTCCGCGGTAATTTTTTGTTTCGGCATAAGAGACCTCTTTTGTATTATTACAATCGTTATATAACATACGTTATAATACACTGGCTATTTCCTTTTGTCAATAGCGTAGCTGTCGTTTTGCTTTCAAATGTTAACTTCGCATAATGTCTAATACATTGTTGCTGCTGAGTTTCTATCTGTCTATAAGTCTGGTTATGCCAAATAATAATATTCAAATATGAAGCCCTGTAACGGAATGCTTTTATCGTTGCAGGGCTTTTATATTTTGATGAAAAAGTCCTTGACAATTCGTCTCTGGGGAAGTAGATAAGTATATTCTATATGGTACTTTAAACAGCTTTTATGAAATGTTTCTAAGACCAAGAAAAGTTGGATTGGCGCTTGATACCTTTTTTGAGGAAGATGATACTTTATATTTTGCACGTATTGACTTAGTATATGGTAAAGAAAACGAAATAATATCTATATATTATAATCCTGATGATACATTCAAAGTACAGCTGGATGTACGCTAATATAGGCAACCAATTCCAAGGTTAAAAGAATAGATTCCGGTTGCCCATGAGATTAGTCAAATAATAGATATAGGTATTTCTATTTTTAGGCTTGACCGATTGCATATACCGTCTACTCTAAAAATAAAGCTATGTGTAGTATTATTAATGGAACCTTGAAATTAAGGTCCCATTAATGTGTATTTTCAGAATACTGGGGAGCAATTTAAAATTCAAATCTACTCCTCCGATATATTTTCTAGATACATATCTTTAGTTAATCCAAAACAAACTTCGTTATAATATTTTCCACTTGTATAAATGTTTTCTTTAAGGATACCTTCTTGCTCAAAACCAAGCTTTTTATGCATTCTAATGCTTGCCTCATTTCCATCCAAAACAGTTGAAGAACATTTGTGTAATCTTCTTTCCATAAATCCATATTTTAAGAGTATTTTCATTGCACTTGTTCCATATCCTTTACCTTGATGTTCCTTGGCAATTCTTATGCCA
>CALLZZ010000229.1 GCA_937858235.1 uncultured Clostridia bacterium | reverse complement strand
AGACCAATACCGTGGCCTCCGATTTCTCGAACGACAGAATATCCATTTTCCCTTGCATGGTCTTGAACAGCTTGCCCAACATCACCAAGAAATCCCCACGGTTTTACCTGTTCAATGCCCAGCTCCACACACTCTTTCGCAACATCAACCAGTTTTTGTTTCTCAGCGGAAACAGCACCAATGCAAAACATGCGTGAAGAATCTGAAAAAAATCCGTTATAAATTGTAGACACATCAATATTTACAATATCGCCGTTTCGCAGGAATATACGATCAGAGGGGATACCATGACATACAACATCATTAATTGAGATACACACGCTCTTAGGGTATCCGTCAAAATTGAGTGTTGCTGGAACGCCTCCCAGTTCCTTGGTTTTTTCGAAGATAAGCCGGTCAAGCTCTTCCGTGGTGATTCCATCAACCGCATAATTTGCAATGAAATCCAGTAAAGCGATGTTTCGTTTGCTGCTTTCCCGAATACCTTCAATCTGTTGTTTTGTTTTAAGCAATTTTCGATAAGGCACTTCATATCCCTTTAAGCGGTAGATTTCAATTTGCTCATCAATAGGGCCATGACATTTCTTATATTTTCGACCGCTGCCACACCAGCAGAGATCATTTCTTCCAAACTTGTCAGACATTTTATCTCCTCGCATTTACAAATTCGGAGGGAGCAATACGCCCTATAGACTAAGGTGAGCTAAGAGAAACACCGGAAGTTTTCCGATATTGGCGTGGCGAGCATTGAAACGCTTGTGAAAAAGCTCTTGCAAACGCTTCAGATGACGAGTACCCATATCGAAAAGCAATATCGGTTATTCTGTCATTGGTTATGCAAAGATCATTAGCAGCAGCTTTTAATTTACATTGGGCAAGAAATTGTTTATATGTCATACCCATGTGCTCCCGAAACTTTGTAGAGCAGTAATACGGTGAATAACCAACATATGATGACATATCTTGCAGGCTTGGGCTTTCTGTTATGTTATTTTCTACCCACTTTGCCATTGTTTCTATTGTTTGAACAGACATTTGCTTCACTCCTTTCTCCAGTATATCAATTCTCACAGACAATTACCTGATATAAGTTGCACATATGAGATAAAGTGCTTGCCGATAATCTCCGTAATTTGGCTGCAGCAGGAGTTTACGGATGCCTTTAATTACTGTACAGATTATAAATAATTAGCAATTCAAATACTTGTTAAAAGTTATCGTACCATATGTTGCCGCAAATTTCCACTGTCCTTATGCAAGTATTGACTGGACGATACTGGGGATGTAACGGAGAATAGGAAAACGAGGCTGACAAACGCCAGCCTCGTTCTTTATAGTTTGTTGTCAGCGATTCGCTCTCTCAAATTCTCAATTTTAGAGCGGATTGCTTTTATAGTACGTTCAAAGTCCACATCGCTTTTGCCGGTTGGGTCATCTAACCCCCAATCCTCCCTGTGCATACAGGGCAAAAAAGGACACTGCACATTGCAGCCCATGGTCACCACGATATCCACTGGGGGAATCTCCTCCAGCAGCTTACTGCGCTGAGTTCGCTCCATGTCGATGCCATAAATCTGCTTCATCAGCCGCACAGCATCCTGATTGATTTGCGGCTTTACTTCCGTTCCGGCAGAATAGCTTTCAAAGACATCAGACGCAAGGTACTTGCCCAGTGCTTCGGCAATTTGGCTGCGGCAGGAGTTGTGTACGCAGATAAATGCTACTTTAGGTTTGCTCATACTGGAAACCATCCTTTCGTTTTGTTGGCGATTTTTACAAGCAACAGCATCACCGGCACCTCGGTCAGCACGCCAACTACGGTGGCAAGAGCCGCCGGTGAAGTAGTACCAAACAATGCAATCGCCACAGCGACCGACAGTTCAAAGAAGTTGGACGCGCCAATCATCCCCGCAGGGGCGGCAATATCATGGGGCAGCTTCAGCCATTTGCAAGCAAAATAAGCGATGAAGAAAATAAGGAAAGTTTGCAAAACAAGCGGCACAGCAATGAGTAGAATGTGCAGCGGATTATTCAAAATCACATCACCTTGGAAGGAAAACAGCAATACCAAAGTGAGCAGCAGACCAATGCTGGTGGCATTATCAAATTTATGGACAAAGGTGTTTTCAAAATACTCTGTGCCCTTGCGATTTGTCACCAGCACACGGGTCAGAATACCGCCCGCAAGCGGAATGACTACAAATAAAATGACCGATAAAATCAGCGTGTCCCATGGCACGGACACGTTGGAAACGCCCAGTAGGAATTTCACAATCGGCACAAAGGCAACCAGAATAATCAAATCGTTGGTTGCTACCTGTACTACGGTGTAGGCAGGGTTTCCTTTGGTGAGCGTGCTCCAGACGAACACCATCGCTGTGCAGGGTGCCGCACCCAAGAGTACTGCACCCGCCAGATACTCCTTGGCGAGGTCAGGGGCAATCAAGCCCTTAAAAACCACATAGAAAAATAGCGCGGCGATACCGTACATGGTGAACGGCTTGATGAGCCAGTTTGTCACCCATGTGACGAATAACCCCTTTGGGTTTTTCCCCACATTTTTGACGCTCTGGAAATTCACCTTCATCATCATGGGATAAATCATCACCCAAATGAGGATGGCGACCGGAATAGAAACTCTGGCATACTCAAAACGGCCTAAAAATGCAGGAACGGCAGGTAAAAGTTTACCAATTAAAACACCTGCCGTCATACAGAGAGCAACCCACACGGTCAGGTATTTTTGAAAGAAGCCAATGCTTTGTGATTTTTCCTTTGCCATAAATTTACCCCCGTACTTTTTGCAGGATTTTAACGACCTCGTCCTTTTTTAAAACCTTTCCAAAGGAAACGACCTTGCCGTCCACAACCAATGCAGGAGTTGTCATCACACCGTAAGCAGCGATCTGTGTAAAGTCTGTCACATGGTCAATGGTGGCATCCATGCCAAGCTCTTTGAGCGCTTCCAAGGTAGCCGCTTCCAGTTGATTGCACTTTGCACAGCCCGAGCCAAGCACCTTGACGGATGAACCGCTCACTTTTGCTTTTTCGGCTTCCGCAATCGTTTCTGTATTGCAGTCACCGCCACAGCAGCAACCGGAGTTTTTTGCTTTTGCTTCTTCGTCAGCTTTCTTTGCGGCAATTTCGGAGGGCTTGCACATTTCCCCGCAACCACACTGCACCAATTCTTCCTCTGCATTTTTCTTTTTACCAAAACCAAACAATGCCATAATAAAAACCTCCTTAAATTCATGATTAGAAACCTGAATATAACAAATAGAAACCGATGAGCAGGATCACCGCGCCCATGACGATTTTCAAAATAGCGCTGGCTTTTCCATACTTCTCGCTTTGGGAGAGCTTTTGGGCAAAGCCCATGGAAGGCTCCGCAATCACGGCGAGAATGCCGTGCCCAATGAAATAGAGCAGCAGTAGCAAAACACTCCATACAAGGCTGCCCGCCGTGGCCGCAAGGATACCCAAAACCGTAAAGGTCAATCTCGGCAATGACGGCGAAAATCAAAAGTGGAATAACTGTTTTTATATCCTTTGTTTACTCATCCGCAAGTACCTTCAGGGCAGCAACCGGTCTTCACAGCTTTTCCCTCAAAGAAGTTTTTGAGATTTTCTGGAAGTGAATACTCGCCGCAGTCACAAACGGGCTGCACCATGCCGAGCACAGCTCTTAGAATTCCTTCGGCCAGCATGGCTTTGGGCGGTACTTCATAGGCTTGACCTTTGTATGCAAAGGTACGACAGGTCACATCGGTTCCGCTGATTTCACCACAGCAGCCGCAGGTGTTTTCCGCAACAGGTCCGCAGATATCCTGCCCATTTACACGAATGGTGGGCGACGCAAGGAATCGGTAGTGCTCCGCCAGTTCTTTTGTGGCGATCTGTACCTTTTGAAGCCGCATGGTATATCCGGCAGCCTCCAGAGCGGGCGCGATACTGCCCAAAACTTCTTCCAGTACCGCATCGGCGCCGATACAGCGGTCACAGGTATTGAGATCAAGATAGAGATATTCCACAAGCACAGCCTTGGAGGAATCCTCCTCACAAGCCCCGCCGCGGCAGCAATCTACGCTTTTTTTTGCACTGCATTCGCCGTTTGGCGGTGTCCAGCCAGTATCGTCGCCTACATAGGAGATGGCGCCTGCCGGACACTTGTTGCCGCAGCCGTGGCAACGGTCAATGCAGTTTCCGGGTTGCATCACCACAGGGGACGGGGCTTTTGCTTTGTTATAAACACTGTGGGAGCAAAAATCCACGC
Organism: uncultured Clostridia bacterium; assembly: GCA_937858235.1. Lineage (GTDB taxonomy): Bacteria > Bacillota > Clostridia > Oscillospirales > Oscillospiraceae > Onthomonas. The sequence continues at coordinate 1,628 of CALLZZ010000229.1, read as the reverse complement.
AGGTTCCGCATTCAGTGCAAGCAAGATAATCGATGACTGGATACCAGTTTTTAGCCATTCTCTTTCCCTCCCATTAAACCAGTAGATACTGGAAAATATTAAACAGATAGCCAACAATGATAATGCCGATGGTGCAGATGGCAATAAATGTGCCCAACAGCTTCGGCTTTACCGCCTTGCGCAGCATGATGATGGAGGGCAGGGAAAGCGTTGTGACTGCCATCATAAAGGAGAGAACCGTACCAAGCTGCGCGCCTTTGTAGAGCAGCGCTTCGGCCACCGGAATCGTGCCGAAAATGTCAGCGTACATGGGAACGCCAAGCAGAGTTGCCAGCACTACCCCAAAAGGATTATTGCTGCCAAGCACCATCTCAATCCAGCTTTCAGGAATCCAGTTGTGGATGATAGCTCCGATGCCCACGCCAACCAGAATGTACGGCAGAACTTTTTTGAAGGTTGACACCACCTGATCCTTGGCGTAAATGACACGCTCTTTGCGGGTTAAGTCAGGCGATTCAAAATCTACGCCGCTTGCCGAGCGAATGAATTCTTCCACATAGTTTTCCATGTGAAGTTTTTCAATCAGCGTACCGCCAACGACCGCGATAACCAGGCCCACAACGACATAGACGATAGCGACCTTTGTGCCAAAGATGCTCATGAGCAGAACGAGCGACCCGAGGTCTACCATGGGTGAGGAAATCAGAAAGGAAAAAGTCACGCCAAGGGGCAGTCCGGCACTGGTAAATCCAATGAACAGAGGTATGGAGGAGCAAGAGCAAAAAGGCGTTACCGTGCCAAGCAGTGCTGCCATGATATTTGCCCACACGCCGTGAAAGCGGCTCATAATTTTCTTGCTTCGTTCCGGCGGGAAGTAGCTTTGAATGTACGAGATGATGAAAATCAGCACGCAGAGCAGTACGGTGATTTTTAGTACATCATAGATAAAGAATTGAACGCTGCCACCAATTCGTCCTGTTACATCAAGACCGAACAACGAGAGCAGATTACCGATTAGGGCGTTGAGCCATTTCATTCCAAGCACTTGGTCTTGAAAGAACAGCCACGTATTTTGAAGGATCTCCATAGGGTAAGCGCCTCTCTTTCTTAAATTCAATAGTCATATCAAAAAAACTTGATATGTTGTGCCGAATAAAAGCCATCTTCCATCAGATGGCCGTTATTGATTGCAACAACGAGTATCTTCAGCGGTTGCATTGGGGGTGGTAATTGCTTTTAACAGGAGCATGGCCTCGTGGCTGCCCTGTTCACTGATTTTATAATGTGTCCATTTGCCTTCCTGTCTGCTTTCGACAATACCCGATTCACATAAAATCTTCATGTGATAGGACAAGGAGGACTGACCGATTTCCATTTGATCAATGAGCACGCAGGCGCATTTTTCACCGCTGCGCAGCAGTTCCAAAATGGCAAGCCGCTTTTCATCGCAAAATGCCTTAAATACATTAGCGTTCTTCTCCGGAGTAAGCTCCAACGTTTATCACCTCACATCAAATTATCTTGATATGATATAGTATATGCTTCACATCAAAAAATGTCAATATGAAAGGAAGCGCTGTTTATGAAAATTAAAATCCGTTCACCGACCTAATGCAAGGATACTCTGG
>CALLZZ010000228.1 GCA_937858235.1 uncultured Clostridia bacterium | reverse complement strand
CCATTAGCATCGTATCGCCCACGTTGCGCCCGTGTGGAGAGAATGTGAGAAAGCCCCGGATGCGGCGATAAATCCTTAGAATGAGGGCATTCCAGTAGGGTCGAAAGTGGTGCAGGTTAAAGGAGTTATGCTGCTTTGGCAGCATAACTCCGAAAAACACCGACCGGCAAAGCCGTTCGGGGATCGGGTCATGACATAACTTTCTGCCGGAAACCCTGATTTGTTATGCTGGTTTCAGAAAAGAGCAAGGGAAACCGGGTATTTTCGGGGCTTACTCTGTATACCGGGGCAAAATTCACGGAGAAAAGGAGGCAATATGGCAAAGGAACCGGAAAAAGTCCGCACCGGCTTTTATATTGAAAAGGAAGTGCTGGATCAGTGCGATGAGCTGCTGGAGCAAGCTAATGTGAAATCACGAAACGAATTTGTCACCGAGGCGCTGAAGTTTTACTGCGGGTATCTCACCTCGCAGAAAATTGAAAACTATCTGCTGCAGAGCTTATCCTCCGTCCTCGTCAGCACCATCCGGGATACGGAAAACCGTCTGGCCAGAATGGATTTCAAAATCGCCACTGAGCTATCCAAGCTCTCTCATGTGGTGGCATATACCCATGCGGTTGACGAGCAGGCGCTCCAAAGCCTACACTTAAAATGTGTGGAAGAAGTAAAACGGATCAACGGTGCAGTTGATTTCGAGGATGCATATAACTACCAAAAGCGGCGAACCTAAAATTGTAAGATAAATTTGTTTCTTTTGGGTATGGACTATGAAACCATATTCGTTTATATGTTTGTGTACAGCAATGAATTTGATGGGAAAGGAGATGAAAATGCGATGGAGAAAAGTGAAATCTTTGAATCAGCCATCCGGGAGCTGACGGAAGCCGCAATCAGCAAACGCAAGGAAAATCTGGATGACAGCGAGCAGCAGCTTTATGCTGAGGTAAAGGCTCTCAGCTCACAGGCTCGTGATATTGTGAAATCACTGCCGGAGGATCAGCAGAAAATTCTCACCGATTACTTTGAGAAAACAAATCTGATTGCTGACCATGAATGCCAGCACCTCTATGTACAGGGCGCAAAGGACTGCGTGGAACTGCTCAAAAAGTTAGGTGCGCTGTAAGGAAACATAGGTGAACAGCCTTTGCGTAAGCAGGGGCTGTTTTACATAAACCTTATTGTTTAATGATTTTTTTAGGATAGAGTGATATAATATTTCTATCAAAGCTACAGGAGAAAAGAAAGATGATTTATGAAGAAAACAAGTTACAGTATGATGATTACTATAGATTAAGAAAAAGTGTGGATTGGAACAATTTCTCAAAAGAACAAACTATATCAGCACTTAAAAGAAGTCTTTATGATATAGTTGCGATTGATAATAAAACTGTTGTTGGTATGGGTAGATTAATTGGAGATGGCTTATATTACACAATTGTGGATATAGTGGTAATGCCTGAGTACCAGTCAAAAGGAATTGGCAGTGAAATGATCAAAAGAATACTGGACTATGTGGATAGCCATACACCGCTTTGTGGACGTGCCAGCATTCAATTAATTGCGGATAAAGGAAAAGAATCGTTTTATGAAAAAATGGGGTTCAAGAAAATCCCTCATGAGAATTGTGGTTCAGGTATGAGGAAAGTTATACGTAAAGGTGAAATCTAAACCTCGACTTGTTAGGAGAGTATAAGAAACTCTCATTGGAGGTGGTATTTTGGCAAAGCATGACTTTGGAATCCTTGATCAGTTTGAAGAAAACAAATGGTATCAGGAATATGAGCCTGAAAAATACAACTGCGTTTCTGTAGACATGGATGTGATGGATGAAGTATTCAGTATGTATCTGGAAGAAATGAGGCAAATTAAAGCCTTTGCTTGTATTTCCACACAGCCGATATGCGGACTTGAAGAAAGCGGAATCACCCTCATTCCTCCATATTCTCTTAAATCCTTCTGTGATGTTATTACCAAAGCAAACCGCCAAATTCAATCACATCAGCTTATTTTGTTGATTGATAAAATACAGGAATCAATAAAAAACGATAAATACTTAATACATTTTGGTATATGAACGGTTTTTAATGAACGTATTCAAGGGCAAAAGGGTAATTCCAATGAGCGACCCGTTGTCGCTCATTTCTTTTACGCAAATCCCGAAAAACACGATTTTATTAATATGCTCGCCAAACAAATATAAAAAACACTTGACTATCCCCTTGGGGGCTGGCTTAAGATAATTTTGAAAGCAATAAGAATCGTGTTAGGAGGAAAAAATTATGCTGATAAAAGAAGTTTGCGAGAAATGCAAGCTAACAAAAAAAGCGACAGAATATTATGAGTATAAAAATTTGATACACCCGCAGATACTTGAAAACGGATATAGGGATTACAGCGATGCCGATATATCCTCACTTAAGGAAATCTCTGTGCTTAGAAAATGCGGTATCAGCATTGCTGACATTGCAGAAATATTAAATAGTTCAAACAAACCGGCAGCTTTAGCCAAGTGCAAATACATTACAGAATTACGGATGCAGCGTCTGAGTGATATACAAAAGTGCATGGACAACCTGATTGCGGATTACGATGTAAATCGGGAGTTTGATTATCTGCAAACACATGATGAGGACTTATACACCATAAAAGAGAAATTCGTTTTTGCTTTTCCCGGAAACTATGGCCTTTATGTATCTATGCATTTTGGCAGATTCCTAAACAAGACAATTGAAACCGAGGCTCAACGAGAGGCCTATGATGCAATCGTGCAGTACCTTGATCATGTGGATCTGTACCTGCCTGCAGAATTATCCGAGTTTATGGAAACCTTCTTCAATGTAAGTGAAAAAATGGATGTGGCAAAAATGGAGGAAGAAACAAGCGATAGGATGCAAGAGATGCTTACCGATACAGACGGCTATTTAGAGCGCAACCGGGAAGAAATTGAACAGTATATCGAATTTAAAAGATCTGATGAGTATCAGAATTCCGAAGCAGGCAAAATTCAAGGGTATATGTTGGATTTTCAAAAAGAAAGTGGTTATCAGGAAGTTTTAATAGCCAACATGAAAATACTCAGTCCCGCTTATGCCGAATATTTGAAAAAGGTTGAAGCAGCAAATGACATTATGCTGAAAAAGTTCCCAAAAGCAAAGGATATGTATCAATTAAATTAATATACGATTTATAATTATTCTTTAGGGCGGTCACAAACGGTGGTCGCTCTTTTCTTTTGCCCAAAAACAGGAAAGGAGGCCGCCATGCCGAAAATCATATTCACCTCACAATATATGCGAGATGCCCTGCCAGCCCAGCTTGAAAACTATGTGAAGTACATCGGAACCCGTGAGGGTGTCGAAAAGATTGACGAGAGCAAGCTGCTGCTTCAGGCCACGGTCAAGCAGCAGCAGCTCATCGGGCAGCTGATTC
>CALLZZ010000227.1 GCA_937858235.1 uncultured Clostridia bacterium | reverse complement strand
AAGGAGGATACTACAAATGGTAGTCAGAAAGAAGAAATCAATGGACGCCAACAATGCGGCCGCGTGGGTTTCCTACGCCTTTACCGAGGTTGCCGCCATCTATCCGATTACCCCTTCCAGCCCCATGGCCGACTATGTTGACCAATGGTCCGCTCAGGGGCAGAAAAATGTCTTTGGCAATCCTGTCAAGGTGATTGAAATGCAGTCCGAAGCCGGTGCTGCCGGTACCGTACACGGCTCCCTGTCCGCCGGTGCCCTCACCACCACTTATACTGCTTCTCAGGGCTTGCTGCTGATGATTCCCAACATGTATAAAATTGCAGGCGAACTACTCCCCGGCGTGTTCCACATTGCTGCACGAGCCCTCACCACTCACGCCCTAAATATTTTTGGCGATCATGAAGACGTTATGGCCTGCCGTCAGACCGGCTTTGCCATGCTGGCTGAATCCAACCCTCAGGAAGTCATGGATCTGGCTCCGGTTGCCCATCTGGCTGCCATCGAAAGCCGCGTACCCTTCCTGAACTTCTTCGACGGATTCCGCACCTCTCACGAAATCCAGAAGCTGTCCGTCTGGAACTACGAAGATCTGGCCGACATGGTGAATAGGGGTGCCGTGGAAGCGTTCCGCGCTCACTCCATTAACCCCAACCATGGCATTACCCGCGGCTGCCATGAGAACGATGACACCTTCTTCCAGCATCGGGAAGCCAGCAACAAGTTCTATGAAGCCGTTCCCGGCACCGTTGAAAAGTATATGAATCTCATCAACGAGAAGCTGGGCACCGACTACAAGCTCTTTAACTACTACGGCGCTGCTAACCCGGATCGGGTGATCATCGCCATCGGTTCCATCAACGACGTGGCCTCTGAGGTGGCAGATTACCTGAATGCTCGCGGCGAACAGGTGGGTCTGATTACCGTCCGCCTCTATCGCCCCTTCTCCGCGAAACACCTTCTGGCTGCCATCCCCGCCAGCGTCAAGAAGATCGCTGTGCTGGATCGCACCAAGGAACCCGGCGCACTGGGCGAACCCCTGTATATGGATGTGGTGACCGCTCTGGCTAAGGCTGGCCGGGACAACATCACGGTTATCGGCGGCCGCTACGGCCTTGGTTCTAAGGATACGCCTCCCGCCTCCCTCTTCGCCGTCTACGAAGAGCTGGCCAAGGATGCTCCCAAGGAGCATTTTACCGTGGGCATCAACGACGACATCACCTACCTGTCTCTGGAAGAAAAGCCCGCGCCCAACACCTCGGCACCCGGTACCATTGAGGCTAAGTTCTGGGGGCTGGGCGGTGACGGCACCGTAGGCGCCAACAAGAACTCTATCAAGATCATTGGTGACCACACCGACAAGTACGTTCAGGCGTACTTCCAGTACGACTCTAAGAAAACCGGCGGCGTCACCATCAGCCATCTGCGCTTTGGTGACAACCCCATCCGCAGCCCCTATTATATCAACAAAGCGGACTTTTTGGCCTGTCATACCCCGGCCTATATCACCAAGGATTTCCCCATCGTCAACGACATCAAGGATGGCGGAACCTTCCTGATCAACTGCCAATGGTCTCCCGCGGAGTTGGAACGGCAGCTGTCCGCCGGCGCGAAGAAATATATCTACGACCACAAGATCAACCTCTACACCATTAACGCCATTGCTCTGGCCAAAAAGGTGGGGATGGGCAAGCGCACCAATACCGTCCTCCAGTCCGCCTTCTTCGCCCTGTCCCAGGTTCTGCCTCCCGAGGATGCCCTCCAATATATGAAGGATGCGGCCAAATACTCTTACCAGAAAAAGGGTCAGGACGTAGTGGACAAAAACTGGGCCGCCATCGAGGCCGGGGCCACCGCCTTTGTCAAGATCGACGTTCCCGACAGCTGGGCCAACGCCCAGTCTGACGACACCCAGCAGGAGCTGAAGGGCCGTGCCAGCACCGTCAAGCTGGTGGACGAAGTGATGCACCCCATCAACAAGATGGACGGCTACAATCTCCCCGTTTCCGCCTTCGAATCTATGGTCGACGGTACCTTCCCCACCGGAGCCGCCGCCTATGAAAAACGCGGTGTAGCCCTCAACGTAGCGGAGTGGATTCCGGAGACCTGTATTCAGTGCAACCTGTGTTCGTTCAGCTGCCCCCACGCCACCATCCGCGCCTATGCACTGGATGCTGATGAACAGGCTGCCGCTCCCGACAACATGAAGATGTTGGATTTCAAGGCAGGCTCTGGCAAGGGCAAATACCAGTTCGCACTGGCCATCTCTCCTCTGGACTGCATGGGCTGCGGCGTCTGCACCAACGTCTGTCCCACCGACTCCCTGAAAATGATGGATCTGGATATTGAGATGGATCAGCAGCCCGTTTTCGACTACTGCGTGGACAACGTCTCCGTCAAGGAAGAGCTGGTAGATCAGACCGTCAAGGGCAGCCAGTTCCAGACTCCGCTGCTGGAGTTCTCCGGCGCTTGTGCAGGCTGTGCCGAATCCACCTACGCCCGAATCATCACGCAGCTCTACGGCGATCACATGATCATCTCCAACGCCACCGGCTGCTCCTCTATCTGGGGCGGTACTGCGGCCACTTCTCCCTACACCGTCAACAAGGATGGCAAGGGTCCCGCATGGGCTAACTCCCTGTTTGAGGACAACGCAGAACATGGTTTGGGTCTGTACTACGGTCAGAAGACCATCCGGGATGCGTTGAAGGACAGAGTGGAACAGCTGGCAAAAACCACGGACAATGCCCATCGCAAGGCCGCTGCACAGAAGTGGCTGGACACCTTCAACGATGGCAACACCAACCAGACTGCTACTACCGCTCTAATCGAAACGCTGGATCCCCAGTGTCCCGACTGTGCCGCAATTCTGGCGCAAAAGGATTACCTGAACAAAAAGTCCTGCTGGATCTTCGGCGGCGACGGCTGGGCCTACGACATCGGCTTCGGCGGCGTGGATCACGTCATGGCCTCCGGCGAGGACATCAACATCTTTGTCTTCGATACCGAAGTGTACTCCAACACCGGTGGGCAGGCCTCTAAGGCTTCCAACATCGGACAGGTGGCACAGTTCGCCTCTGCTGGTAAGGCACTGTCTAAGAAGTCTCTCTCTGAGATCATGATGCAGTACGGCTACGTCTATGTGGCTCAGGTGGCCATGGGGGCCAATCCCGCTCAGTGCATCAAGGCCATCGCCGAGGCAGAAGCTTATCCCGGCCCCTCTATCGTTATCTCCTACTGTCCCTGCGAGCTCCACGCTATCACCATCAACGGTATGAGCCGCTGTCAGAACGAGATGAAGAAGGCTGTCACCTGCGGGTACTGGAACCTGTTCCGGTACAACCCCGCCGCCAAGGCAGAAGGCAAACCCGCTTTCACTCTGGACAGCAAGAAGCCGGAACCCGGCTACCGTGACTTCATCATGGGCGAAGC
>CALLZZ010000226.1 GCA_937858235.1 uncultured Clostridia bacterium | reverse complement strand
GCTGATCTTTGCGCCTTTAACTTCAATGTTCATTCTGTGCCTTAATCCTTTCTGCAATATCATCAAATACAACCGGTATTTTCTCCTGTAATTCGTAGAGCAGAGGAATCATGAGTTCTCTGCACTGCGGGTGTGCCCGCTTGTCTGCCCGTAGAGATAGTACGTGACGCCACTCCCGTAAATTTGCGGTCATGACGACTTCGGTTTTTAGGCTGTTTGGCAGAACAGAACGGGCTTCTTCTGGTTTTGCGCCCTTCTCAAGCAAATCAAAATAGTACATTTCTGCTACGGAGCACGCCCGAATCCACGCGGTATATTTGCTTTTATAATAGCTGTCTGGAGCAAAAAAACACGGTTGAATAAAAGTTAGCTGCTTCCCGAATTTGCCTTGTGAGTAGTTGCAGTACCTTGTACTTTCCTGGCAGTTGTGTACAACGATACTATTTGCGACATAATTATGATATGGCTCTTCCATTGTAATATCATAGACTGGCTCAGCACCTAATTCTTGAATGGACACTATTTTGTCTTTGAATACTCCTATTGCTCCGTCATGATGCCATAAGTGGTGACAGTGCGGGCAAAGTTGCATCACATTCTCTGCGGAATTATCCGTTGGGTTTTTGTTTTTGTGATGGATTTCAATATTGCTTGTAGAACCGCACCATTCACATTGATTACGCTCTAAATGTCTAACGCTTTCTTGATATCCAGCTTGTTTAGTTACAAAGTTGCGGTCTTGAATGTAAGCTGGGTTATTTTTGCCAGTCATTTTTTTTGAAATGTTTTCTCGCTGCTCTTTCGTAAACATTCCCTTGTTCCCGTGTCCGGGATGCCTGTTTGGCCTATCAGACCAAGGCTTTTTTATTCCAAATTTTTTGAACGCCTTGTAAACATACGATTCACAGCATCCTATAAAATCAGCTGTTTCCTTCCTGGTATGATTTTCAGTTAAATAATAGTTACGCAACCAATCTTCATTTTCCAAGAGTTCCTTACCGTTTGAATATATATAATCTCCTGCCGATAGGTCTTTAAGCTCAGTGTACCCATTTGGAGTATAAATTCTATGGTCTGCTGTGCATTTAAGCGCTCTACCACTTTCTGTAATGACTTTTAAAATCGGTTTAATGCCCATATATGTAATTTTTTTGATATGGTTTGGGACAATAATATTTGTGGCTTCATCAACGCTTCTCGCCTTAATAAGTTGCAATCTTCCTTTACGCTTCACGTCAAACTGCCAATCAAATAACTCTTTAACCGTCCACGATTTTTGAGCCATTGAGCGAATTACAGTATCTCCAGAAACGCAAAATGCGGCGATTCTGTGCCTTACAAGCTCATGCGAAACACCGCGGTCACAGATGAATTTCACGGTGATTGAGCAATGCTCCAAAACGCTCTCGTCTCCGAGTTGAATTAATTTCTTAACGAACGGGGCCGCACTTGTTTCTGTGATTCGATCTTCCGACTTATGCGAAACTCTTCCGATAATCTCCAACTTTTTCAGGATTGCCTGCCCGTCTATGTCATCAAGAATTTCATAGCTCGGCTTAATTATCTTCATTATGCGCTCCTTTCTCTGCTCATGGCTTTCTCCCAACGCTCATGCTCGTGCGGTATAAAAAGCGGCATTGTGTGCCATTCGCTATTCACAGCGTAAATTGGTTTATCCCACGCCTTTGCCGCCGCATATTCCATACAGCACCCTCTGGATTCTTGCCAGCTCTTCCCTGCCCAGCTATTGCATAGCCACAGTTCGTCGCATCTTCTCAGAAGCTCTAAGCAATAATCCATCCCGTCCAAATACGCTACATCGTTGTAGCAGAATCCTATAACCTGCAATGGCGATAAAAATACGGCAGGCGGGTATTGCGTCAAAAGCCCCTTTACAAGTTTCTTTGCGTCCTCAACGTTCCGCTCGTCTCCGCCGTAAGGGTGGGCCAAGTACACGACTTTCATGCCGCATTACCAGCTTTCAGTCTTACCGGAAGCACAAGAAATGCGAACGAATCTCCATCGTCTGGCCTGACAACCAGAGGGCGCAACGGGTCGGTAAGCTGGAGTTGTACCTCGTCGCAATCAGAATGCAACAGAGCATCTGCGAGATATTGCGGGTTAAAGCCAATCTCCACGTCTCCGCCCTGAAAATCTGCTGTATGTACGGTATCTTCGGCCTTCCCAAGCTGCGTTGCGCACTGAAGATGAATCGTTCCGCCGTTATGCTTAAAGCTGCAAACAACCGGAGTACGAAAGCGGCTATTTACTACGACAGAAACACGTCCAACGCTATCTGCAAAGTCCCTCGCATTTACCTTGATGCTTGTCGTAAAGTTTTGCGTCATAACCTTTGAAATGTCCCCAAACTCACCGTCCAGAAGGCGCGTAAATACCTGGTAGTCGCCTACCGTGAATACTGCGTGCCGAGCGCCTATGGCAAGCATAAGAGTATCGCCACAATTATCAGGAAGCAATCGCTCAACCTCCAGCAGCGAGTTCTTTGGAATTACGCAATCGATCGGCTTCCCTTCGTATCCAATGGGCTCTTTGCAGGTAGCCGCTCTAAATCCATCTGTGCCACAAATCTGGAGATTCCCGTCTGCAAGTTTAAGCTGTGCGCCGGTGTAAACAGGCCGCAAGGTATTGGCTTCGTTTACCGCAAAAAGCGTCTGGTGCAGCATATCTTTCAGTTTCGACTTCGGAATCTGAACGGAAGTTACGTCACCAATATCTGGTGCCTCCGGAAATTCGATCGCCGGTATGGCCGAAATTTTATATTGAGCATTTCCGCTTTCAATGGTTGCTGCGTTTCCATCAGAATAAATGGAAGTAGAAACGGCAGGCAACTTCTTGACAATATTGCAAAGCGTCTTGGCCTCAATTACTGTGTCACCGTCTTCTTCCGCTCCCGCCACAGGGAGCAGCGTGCTGATTCCGAAC
>CALLZZ010000225.1 GCA_937858235.1 uncultured Clostridia bacterium | reverse complement strand
TCGACCGGCTTCTCCTCATCGTATTTGCCGACCCAGGTCAGCTCGAGTTTTCCTTTTTTCTGCATATCTCTATCTCCTAAAACTTCAGTACAACGCTGATCAGAAGGATGGGATTGTCAATCTCAAGGCTGGCGTTGAACTCCCTGATTTCCCGCTCGCCCTCGGCTCTGAACCGGGTGTCCTGTTCATGGAACGATGCCTGGAACGCCTCGAGTTTCCTTTCCTTCTGCTCCGACTTTTTCCTGATGTCTATCTTTTCGTAGAAATTATTCGAGGCTCTTTCCTGTTCGCGGAGTTCCTCGATTTCCGCGCTCATCTCCTGGTACTGCACGACAAGCTGTTCGTTCTGGATGCGTATCCAGTTCTCGATCTTGCGCCGGTTGTATTCCCGTACCGGCTCTGACTGCCTGTCGAGCTTGTCCAGCATCTCGGAGACGAGGTTCTGGTACGTTCTCTGGAACAGCGCGTTTTCCTCATCAGTCGGCGTGAAATACCGCACGTCTGAGTCGTCGATCTTCTCCAGTTCCGGCACAAGGTCGTCCTCCTCGAAGTCGACATACCTGCCTTCATGGTCGCACATGAGAAGCACAGGGAAGAGGATGTCCGCATTGTTGCACATCGCGCCGAGGAACAGGTATCCGTGTGCGCCAATGTTCTGTTCACCCCAGCCGTCGACCTTCCAGTACTGGACGTCCCGGAACACCTCCGGCTGCGCGACTTTGCTCCAGTAGTCGACCTGCTGCAGGTAGCGGTCGATGTCCTTCTTCGTGCCTTCGAGTGCCTGCTTCTTTGCGCCGCTGCTTTCCGTGACCAGAATGTCGCGGAGCTTCTGCGCTTTCTTGTCGCGCTTTGCATCCAGCTTTCTGTTCAGCTTGTTGAACTCTTTCTTGAATTCAGCAGCCGTGTTGCATCGTTGATAGATGTCCAGCACCGTCTTCTCGAAACTCGTGCCGGATTCCAGGGCTCCGATTGCAATGTCGGAGGCTCCGAACACGCCCTCGAAAAGCTTGAACTTCTCCGAGAGTATCTCGTAGACGCGCTTATCCGCCTCGTTCTGCGTATTCAGCAGGTTGATGGCGACCACGTCGTTCTGCTGCCCGTAGCGGTGGCAGCGGCCGATTCGCTGCTCGATCTTCATCGGGTTCCACGGCAGGTCGTAGTTGATGACCGTGTTGCAGAACTGCAGGTTCAGACCTTCCGAGCCGGCGTCGGTGCATATGAGTATCTTCGCGTTCTCCCGGAAGTAGTCAACGATGGCGTGCTTGTATTCGACGCTTCTTCCGTAGTTCGCGTTTCCGTAGTTCTTCGCCTGCCACGCCTGGTATATTTCCTTCGACATGGCATCGTCGAATCCTCCGTTGAACAGAAGGATGTCTTCCTCGCTGTACCCGGATTTCCTGAGCTCTTCGGCGATGTATTTCTGTGTCCGCTTCGACTCGGTGAACACGACGGCTTTCTGCGCTATGCCGTGGTCGCGCTGGTAGGAGAATCCGATTTCAAGCGCCTGCTTGAGCGCGGTGACCTTCGAGTTCGTCTTTATGCGCTTCGCCACTTCGATGATGGCGTTGACCTCGTCCAGTTCCGCCTGAATGTATGCCTTCTGTGTGGCAGTGTCCTCGTCCTCGGTCTCTTCGAAGCCGGATTCGTCGATCTCGTCCTCGACGAAACTCCAGAAGAGGTCGAAGCCCTCCTGCGCGTCCGCCGACTTCGTGCCTTCATACAGCTTTTCGAGCCGCTTCTTCAGCACCTCGAATGTCTCGATCAGGGCGAAGCTGGATGAAGCCATGAGCTTGCGGATGACGAGGATGATCAGCGCCCGGTTGGATGTCGGTATCGAGTACAGGACATCCCTCTTGAGGAACAGGTTCACACGTTCGTAGAGTTCTATCTCGTCCCGCGACAGTTCGAAATCCACGGTTTTGCAGATACGCTTCACGAAGTGCATGTAGCCTGCCACGTCTTTACGAAGCGTCCTGTACAGGACGGGAGTGAGCTCGCGCTTCAAATCGTCGTAGTCTTCATCCTTTATGTACCGCTGGCGGAACACCTTCTCCGAGCCGAAGATTCTCGGATCGATGAAGGAGACCAGACCGTACAGGTCCATGAGCGAGTTCTGCAGCGGTGTGGCTGTCAGGAGGATCTTCGGTATCCCGCCGGACAGCCCGAACAGACGCTTAGCGCGTTTCGTGCCATTCAGGTTGCGCAGGTTGTGCGCCTCGTCGATGATGAGGAAGTCCCACTTCACATCCGGGAAGCGTTTCATCAGTTTTCCCGAATAGTCGTAGGATGTGATGACAATCCGGACGCTCTGTCTGTCGGCGAGTTTCTTGTGCCAGTCCTCTGCGTCATGCTCAACCGTGAGCCTGTCCAGGATTACGGGTTTCAGGTCGAACTTCTCCTCGAGCTCCAGTTCCCACTGCTTGCGCAGGGATGCCGGGAGCGCAATCAGCACCGTCCTTGCTCCGGATTCCAGCATGTAGCGCAGGACGAGCCCGGCTTCGATTGTCTTTCCGAGTCCGACCTCGTCAGCAAGCACCATGCCGCCTGTCTTCATGGCGTCGATTGCGGCGCAGAACGCGTTGATCTGGTGCGGGTTCGGATCGATGTGGGACTCGTTCGCAAGGAGGAAGTGGAACGGTGATTTCTCCAGTTCCATACGCTTGAACCTGCCGTACTGCTCGAGGAGCAGGTTTCCGTTTTCACTGCTTTCCATCTGCGTCCTCCCCGTGAAGCTGTGCGAAAATTCCCTCGGCGATGCCTCTTGCCATCAGCGGCGGCACAGCGTTCCCGATCTGCACGAACTGCGATGTACGCGGTCCTTCGAAGTAGTAGCTGTCCGGAAATGACTGTATGCGCGCCGCCTCACGCACGGTGATGGAACGGTGCTGCCTGATGTCCGGGTGGATGAAGTAGTGGCCGTCCTTGGAAAGGTGCGCCAGTATTGTGTGGCAGCAGTGTTCGTCTCCCTCAACGACCTTGAAGCGGTCGGTGAAGGAGTGGCGGTTCTTGTGCGTCTTCAGTTCCTCGGGCAGGTCGTTGTAGTTGAGACGCTTGTGCCCGTCATTCCAGAGCTCTATGGCTCTTTCGTATATCTTTATGTCGCGGTCGATGTTCGGCCGGCAGTTCTGCAGGGTCAGGACGTCGTCCTTCGTGCGGATGCCGGTTTCGGTCACGTAGCTGCTCGGCTTTTTCTTCGAGTAGGTGTTGTTGCTTTCACCGGGATGGAGTTCCGGAAGGTCAGTGAACAGGTCGTTCACCACGGCCACGGACTTTTTGACCACGAAGTCCGGATATGCCAGGTCGCTGTTCTTGAGCCATCCGACGATGATCATTCTCCTCCGGTTCTGGAGCACCCCGAAGTCCTGCGCATTCTGCTCATGGCACTCGATTTTGTATCCGACGCGCCTGAGGTACTTCTGCAGGTTTTTCCAGATGGTGCCGCCCTGGGCGGATTCAATGCCGGTCACGTTCTCGAAGACGAACATGCGCGGCTGGTATTTCTTGAGGAATCGTGCGTAGAGCTTATAGAGGTAGTTGCGCGGGTCTTCCTCCATCGGAGTCTCCATATGGCTGCTCTGAGCTCTTCCTACGAGGGAGTAAGCCTGGCACGGCGGGCCGCCGACGACTACGTCTATCTTCTCGATGCCGCGTATCTTCATGATGCCGTCGATGGTCTTGAAGACGGCGGGGAGGGTTTCGTCAGACAGTGTCTCGTTGATGACGGTTTTCGTGACGGAGGCGGGAATCTGCTTCATGAACTCGTCGCGGCTGATTTTCCCGGAGAGGTATTTCCTGTAGAGGGTGAGGTTGCCTGTGTTCTTCAGATAGTAGTATGCGCTGCGGGTTTCGAGCGTCTTCGCGGCGTACTCGTTCATCTCGACGTGCGCAACCGGACGGAAGCCTGCCTGGAGGAATCCCTCGGACAGGCCTCCGGCTCCCGCGAAGAGGTCTATGAAATTGTACGTGCTCTGCTTATCTGCCTGTGGCATACTTCTTCCTCACAATCTTCACCGCTCAATAGCATGCGGCATGGACAGTCAGTCCACCCGGCTCATGGACGCGCCTCTGTGTGACGTGCCATGGCTCCGTCTGGCGACGGTTCCTGTTTCCAAGGTTTCCTCTTCTTCCTGTACGGTTTCCGCGATATCGTTCAGGTCGACGTCAAGCGTGTTGCATATGCGGAGGAGCACATCGGTCGTGACGTTCTCGTCCTTGCCGAGCTTGGCGAGGGAGGATGAGCTGATTCCTGCGTCCTTGCGGAGGTCTGTGCGCTTCATGTCCCTGTCTATCAGCAGTTTCCACAGTTTCTTGTAGCTCATTTTTCTTTTCATTTGCTTTCCTCTTTGTTCCACGACTCTCCGTACAGTTCGGAATTGTTGTCGGAAAGTTTCAGCACCATGTTGTCCGCCAGTATCCTCCGTGTGCCCTCCGGGTAGGAGTCCTGCTTGTCAAAGGCGATGAACACCTGCTTGTCTGTTCCCGCATATATCCTCATGATGCCGTCGATGGCTCCGTTGCTGATGTTCTTCGGAATCAGCGAGTCGTGCGCTATGGCGGGAAGCGCCGTCAGATACAGAATGGCAAGGTCGTACAGTACCATGCCCTTGTAGTTCGTGCCGGTTCCCGTGTCGTCCGGCGTTTCAAACGTATAGCTGTTGTAGCTGTTGAAATGCAGCCGCGGAGCCTTGCGTACATCGGAGTAGAGGGAGTCGTTGAACTGCTTCATCTTCGCGTTGACGTCACGCTCTATATCCGCAAGGATGCTTGTTATCGCCGATTTGAGCGTGTCATCCGCATGCTTCTTCGCGTCCTGCAGATCCTGCTGCGTCAGCCAGGCATCGTTCTGCGCCTTGAGCGCGTCGATTCTTCCCTTGAGTTCGGAATGCCGGTCGAGGAACTCCTTCGATACGTTCCCGACGAATCCGAGCTCCTTTATCTGATTCCGTACCTTCTGCAGCTGCTCCTGCAGGGCGGATATCTCTCCCTGCACCTGCTCCTTTTCAACGGAGAACTGGTTGTCCAGTATCTTCGCGAGCTTGCGGTGGTAGCGTTCCACCTCGTACAGTTTCCTGATGTTCATCAGCGGGAAATACTCCTGCAGAGCGGACAGGTCCGCCTCCGTCGGGTACAGTCCGGATTCAAGGCTCATGTCGAGAAGTGTGAGCCGCCGCTGCTTCGTCTGTATGTCCGTTTCAAGTCTCAGCCTCTCGGCATCGAGCTGTGACTTGAGGCGGACTTTTTCTATATCTTCCGTGTCACGGATCTCCGTGGTCTCCGTGACGAGGTTGTCCAGTTCGGTTTCCAGTGAACGTATCTTCGCCAGGTTCTCCTCGTACTGCGTTTTCCCGCCGACGAGGTCGGGGACGAAACGGTACCGTCGTGCCTCCTTGAATGCGGAGAGCTTCTTTTTCTGCTCCTCGAGCTCTGTGCTGAAGGCTTCGATGTCCTTGTACCGGTCGAAGAGCTTGACGAGGACGTCGATTGACCTTTGCATGCTCTCGCCGGGAAGTCCCTGCAATGGTCTGCGTTCGTTGAGATTCTCCTTGCCGTAGATGCGGAAGAAGCTGCTGACCTCTTCGCGGAAGGAAAGTCCCGCGAAGTCGATGTGGTACTGCTTCTGCAGCCAGTCGCAGAACTCATGCTTCTTCCAGACGGTGCCCGTCAGGTTGTAGCTTTCGTCGCAGACCTGAATTTCGTCAGCCGATGACGTGTTTCTGGCGAAGTGGTACGGCTTCCCTTCGAATTCAAAGGTGAAGTAGATGGTGTGTGCGCCGATGTGCTTCACGCCGTCGCTTTCAAGATAAGTGTCTCCGCCGAATACGAAATCGATGGCGAGCAGGGCTGATGATTTGCCGATGGAGTTCTCGCCGTCGTTCTTGCCGAGCACCGCGTTCAGACCCTTCTTGAAGCGGATCGGCGGACGGGGATTTCCCTTTTCCCGGAACACCGGGGACGTCATTTCCACAAGCATGAGTACACCTCGCCTTCATCGTTGATATCCACGGCACGCAGTGCATAAAGGCAGTCCATGACGGAAAGGAAATCCGACGGATCGCTCAGCGCGCCGCGCATGCCGGTGAACAGCTCCTTCACGGGAACAGCGCCCTGCTTCAGACGTTCGAGGACCGCTGGAATCAGGGCAAGTGTGCTTTCACTGTAGGAATAGAGCTTATTGGGCATCTGCATCGAAAACCTCGCATTTCTCTATGAAGAACGCCACGACTATCTGGCAGAACAGATCCTCCTGCAGGGTGACGCGGTGAATGCGCTCGCTGATCTCCGTGAATATCTCCAGCTTCGATTTGCCGGCCTTCTTCAGTTTCCTGTAGAAGGCGTGCATCTGATCCTGCACCTCGTCGTAGTCAATCAGACCGCGCTTGTCGGCGCTGACCATGATGTCGCGAATGCTCTTGTAGTACGTCGTGACGTAGAGACTGACGGTCGTGTACAAGGCCATGTCGGTTGCCGGGCTGATCTTCCTCTTCAGTTCGACCGGTTCGTATGTTGCGCCGGACAGTTCCTTTTCTCCGAGCTTGCGGATGCGGCTGATGACACCGATGATTCCCTTCTCGAGAGGCAGGCCGCTGAGAAGTTTTGTGCTCTGCTGATGTGCAGAGAGGAGCTTCTTCGTCATCTTCAGCTCCTTGCACAGCTTCTTGTTGGAATCAAGCAGGTAGGTTGCGTGGCACTGCGGACACATTGCCAGAAGATTTTCAGGAGTTGCCGGCGCGGTTTTATCGATCAGGCTTACCTCGTATGCGTAGGAGATTTTGCCACCCTTAGTCAGCACAAGTTCGCGCCCGCACCCGGGAAATGCACAGTGGTTTTCCTCTTCTGCAAGCAGATAGTCTCCGTACCTGCTTTTCAACTGTGCATCAAGTTGCTGCTGTTTCTGCTTCGTCAATTCGTCCTGCGGAACGAGCCCGGCGGAGACCTGGATCATTTCAACCAGCCAGTCCGTCACCTTCTCGGCAACGTTGTCTGCATCAATGTCCGGGTCGTAGCCTCTCAGATCTTCGGCAAGCAGCCGTCGCTGTGCTTCACCATGGCTGTTGATGCTTTCGATGGTGTTCTCCGGAGTGAGCCTGTAAACGATGGTCTGCGCCGACTTCTTCGGAAGGCCTCGCTTCGCATAGCTGCGCAACGACTTGTCTTTTCCTTCCTGCGATGGATCTTTTGATGTTCCCCATTCATCCTCGGAGACCTCTGTCAGCATGGCCATAAGATCGCGGAAGAAGTAGGGCACATCATGACCATCGGACAGGTGCTTTTTCAAAATCTGGAACAAGGTCTTGAATTCCAATGCCGGCCCCTCCTCTCTCGGATTTTTGTACCACGCCGTACCATGCCGTACCAAACCATCCCCAGATCGAAAGTCCCGATTTCGTATATTAAAGGCGGCTCCGGGAGCAGGTGCGTGAAAGCGCAGTCATACGCAATTAATATTACCACAATCCTGTTCAGAAGTCAAATTTTATGTTTGCGATAAGGACGTATGCCGAATCGCATCCGGAGTCCGCTGAACGGGCGGATTCCACCCCGTCCCCATGGCGCGCCGAGTGATCGACGGCGGCTCACGCCTCAGGGCGGACAACTGAACATGTGACGGCGATCCGATGAGCAGGAACGCCGCAATCCCGGAATGGAGACTTCATCTCCATCAGCGGACTGCGGTCAGTATTCCTGCGCCCTTTTTCAGACGCGGACGCCGTGAGAAGCCTCCATTCCCAGCACGAATGGAGGTCTTCTCAAATGAAGGTAAGTTACGAATTCGCGGACGGAACCACGTCCGAAGTCGAGGTCAGCGAAGAGCTCGGCACCATGATTATCGGCTCCCGCACCGCCGAGGAATCGGCGGACAGGAAGGAGCGCCGCCACTGCTGGTCGCTCGACGCGATCCTCTACGAAGGCACGGAATACGGCACGCAGGATGACGATCCGGCGGAGAAGCTCAGGCAGGAGGAACTGCACGAACGCATAAGCCGCGCCTTCTCTCATCTCACTGCAATCCAGCAGCGGCGCATCCTCATGCTCGCCGGCGGCCTGTCGGAGCGCGAAATCGCACGCCGGGAGGGAAAGGACTTCAAGACCGTCCACGAGTCCATCGAATCCGCACGGAAAAAATTCAAGAAGTTTTTCTGACAGACACCCCATCAAAACACCCTCGGAATGTCCGTATAGCGAAGGAGGCAATCCCGCCTCCCTCGTGCATACGAAGAAAGCGAGGTAACAGCACATGAAACATGCACTCACCATCAGCGTCGCACGGAAACCGAAGGACGACGGAATCGCCGCCGTGCGCAGCCTGACCGTCAGGGAACGGATGCTCCGCTTCCTGCTCGGAGACAAGAGGCACGTCACCGTCATCGTGCCGGGAGACAGCGTCGAGGAACTGGCCATCAGAGAAATGAAGGAGGACACGGATGAAGCTCTACGAGATCAACACTGAAATCCTCCGCCTGACCGACCAGATCGAGTTCGACGAGGAGACCGGCGAAATCCTGTGCGACATCGACAGCATCCAGAGCCAGATCGACAGCCTGCAGATGGAGCGTCACTCCATACTCTCCTGGCTGGCGAAGCTCATCCTGAACCTCCGCTCCGAGGAGGCGGCTCTCAAGGCCGAGGAGGCAAGGCTCAGGAAACGGCGCGAACGGATCGCACGCAAACAGGAGCGCCTGATGCACATCCTCGACCGGGAATGCGCCGGCCGGAAGACCGACCTCGACGTGGCGACCTTCTCCTACCGGAAGACAAGCCACGTGGATGTATCCGACGCGGCGAAGGCGGTCCGGTGGCTCAAACGCAACAAGCACCCGGAATGCTACCGCATCCCCGAACCCGAAGTCGCAAAGACGGAAGTCAGGAAACTCATCAACGCGGGAGCGAAGGTGCCGGGCGTCACCGTCGTCGAGGACTACTCCTGCCAGCTCAGATAGGAAGGAATGAACCGAAAATGCTGAACATCACAAAGGGCAGAATCGACCGCGCCCAGAAGACGGTCATCTACGGTCCGGAGGGCATCGGCAAGACAAGCCTCGCCGCCCGCTACCCGGACCCGCTCATCATCGACACCGAAGGCGGCACAGCCCACATGGATGTGCGACGCATCGACAAACCGCAGACATGGGAGGAACTCCTCGCAGATGTGGACGAAGTCGCGGCGACGCCGGGCATCTGCAGGACGCTCGTCATCGACACCGCGGACTGGGCGGAGCAGCTCGTCATCACATACGTCTGCAACAAGTACAAGCAGAGCAGCATCGAATCGTTCGGCTACGGCAAGGGCTACACCTACCTCGCCGAGGAGTTCTCAAAGCTCCTCGCCGCCTGCGACAAGGTGATCGCCGCGGGAATCCACGTGGTCATCACGGCGCACGCCAGGATGCGCAAGTTCGAACAGCCCGACGAGATGGGCGCGTACGACCGCTGGGAGCTCAAGCTCAGCAAGCAGGTCGCACCGCTCCTAAAGGAATGGGCGGACTTCCTCTTCTTCTGCAACTACCAGACCTTCGTGGTCACATCGGAGTCAAACACGGCGAAGGCACAGGGAGGCAAGCGCGTCATCTACACGACGCACCACCCCGCGTGGGACGCCAAGACCCGTGAACCGCTCCCCGAGGTGGTCGACCTCGACTACCGGAACATTGCAAAGCTCTACGAAAAGCCGGCCCGGAAGGCATCGGCAGAACCGGCCGATCCTGCGCCCGGTCAGGCGACGCCGCTCGACCGGCTCCGCAGCCTCATGGCGGAGGCGAACGTCACTGACGCCGACGTGCAGAAGGTCGTCGCATCCAAGGGACACTACGACATCTCGGTTCCCATTGCGGAATACCACGAGGAGTTCATCACGAAATGGGTTCTCAGGCACTGGAACCAGATCCTGAAGCTCATCAACGCAGACCACACGCATCTTGATTAAGGAGGATCTTCAATCATGGCAGATTACATGAACAGCAATCAGAACGCGGGAATGGACTGGAACGACGCCATTGAGAACGACGGCCAGGAGTTTATCATCCTTCCCGAAGGCGACTACAACTTCACGGTCACGGGTTTCGAGCGCGGACGCTTTCCCGGCTCGGCGAAAATGAGCGCCTGCAACAAGGCATCGCTCACCCTGCAGGTGCAGACCGACGACGGCACGGCCATCGTCCACACCGACCTTATTCTCAACAGGCTCCTCGAATGGAAGATCAGCGCGTTCTTCCGGTGCATCGGCCAGAAGAAGCACGGTGAAAGGCTCGTCATGGACTGGAATCGTGTGACCGGCAGCCGTGGACGCGCCCATTTCAAGCCGCGCACATACACGGACCGTGACGGCAACGAACGTCAGGCGAACGACGTGGACAGGTTCATCGACTACGACGAGAAGTTCTTCCCCGAAGAGGACGAGTGGATGACGGTCTCCGGCGACGATTCCGAGCTTCCGTTCTAAAGGAGGCGCGACATGTTTCAGCTGAGACCATACCAGGCCGAGGCGAAGCAGGCGATCCTTTCCGCATGGGACGAGGGGCAGCGCAGAACGCTCCTCGTCCTCCCCACGGGGTGCGGTAAGACGGTCGTCTTCGCATCGGTCGCAGAAAACCAGGTAAACAGAGGGCACCGCGTGCTCATCATGGCGCACCGCAGTGAACTCCTCGAACAGGCGGCCGACAAGCTCAGGGAGGCGTCAGGTCTTGACTCCGTGCTGGAGAAGGCGGAGTCCACTGCTCTCGGCAGCCGGGTCCCGGTGACGGTCGGCTCCGTGCAGTCGCTTGCACAGGAAAAGAGACTCGCCCGGTTCCCGTCGGACTACTACCAGGACATCATCGTCGACGAGGCGCACCACTGCCTTTCGGACAGCTACCAGCACGTTCTGGAGCACTTTCCGCAGGCGAACGTCCTCGGCGTGACCGCCACTCCCGACCGGGGAGACATGCGCAACCTCGGCGAATACTTCGACAGCAAGGCATACGAGTACAGCATGCCTGACGCCATCCGCGACGGCTATCTCTGCCCGGTCAAGGCGCAGATGATCCCGCTCGAACTCGACATCAACAATGTGGGCATATCAAGCGGCGACTTCGCCGCCGGTGAGATCGGACACGCACTCGACCCGTACCTCGAACAGATAGCACAGGAGATGCTCCACTACTGCAGGGGACGCAGGACGGTCGTATTCCTTCCGCTCATCGCAACATCGCAGAAGTTCTGCCGGATGCTCAACGACGTCGGACTCCGCACGGCGGAGGTCAACGGGAACTCCGGCGACCGCTCGGAGATCCTCGCGGACTTCGAGAACGGCAGATACGACGTGCTGTGCAACAGCATGCTGCTTACCGAAGGCTGGGACTGCCCGTCGGTCGACTGCATCGTCATCCTCCGGCCGACGAAAATCCGCAGCCTGTACCAGCAGATGGTAGGACGCGGAATGCGGCTGTCTCCGGGCAAGGAGGACCTTCTGCTCCTCGACTTCCTGTGGCTTTCCGCACGGCACGACCTGTGCAGACCATCCGCGCTCATCAGCAGGGACGAGAAAATCGCGGAAATGATCGACAAACAGATTCAGGACGACGGGGACGGCATCGATCTCATCGAAGCCGAACAGCAGGCGGAGCGCGACGTTCTCGCGGAGCGTGAGAACGCCCTTGCAAAGCAGCTCGCCGAGATGCGGGCACGCAAGCGCAAGCTCGTCGACCCGATCCAGTACGCGCTCAGCATTGCCGCCGAGGACCTGACCAGCTACGTTCCCACCTTCGCGTGGGAAATGGCGCCGCCGACGGACAAGCAGCTCGCCTTCCTCGAACACCGGGGAATCTACCCGGAGAGCATTCAGAACGCGGGGCTCGCTTCGCTCCTCATCGACAGGCTCAAACGCCGCCAGGAGCTCGGACTCGCGACACCCAAGCAGATCCGATGCCTGGAACGATACGGATTCCGGCAGGTCGGAACCTGGACGTTCACGGACGCAAGCTCCCTTATTTCACAGCTCGCTGACAACCACTGGAGAGTCCCTTACCGGATCGATCCGGACACATACAGACCATAGGAGGTTTTCATGGACAACAACATTCTCTCGGCGCTCAGCGCCATAGACGTTGCACAGCTGTCCCGCGCCGAATGGATAGCCGTCGGCATGGCCTTGAAGGAGGAGGGGTACCCCTGCTCCATCTGGGACGACTGGTCGAAGAACGACGACCGCTACCATCCCGGCGAATGCCAGAAGAAATGGGACGGGTTCCACGGGAACGGCAAGCCCGTCAAAGGCGGCACCATCGTGCAGATGGCGAAGGAGCGCGGCTGGATGCCGCACCCCGACCGCGACCAGGCATTGAACTGGGACGACACTATCGAGTACGACGGCATGGACGGTTTCAACGGATTCGCAACCGAACCGTGGAATCCCGCGCAGGATCTGACCACCTATCTGGAGCTGCTCTTCGACAGGGACGACATTGTCGGCTACGTCACGGGCGACGTGTGGCAGAACGCCGACGGCAAGTGGCTCCCCAGCAAAGGCGTATACGACAGAACCGCAGGAGAACTCATCGACAGCCTGAAGAAGCATCCGGACGACGTCGGCGCAACCGTCGGAGACTGGAAGCCGGACTGCGGCGCATGGATACGCTTCAACCCGCTCGACGGAGACGGCGTGAAGAACGAGAACGTCACGAAGTTCCGCTACGCACTCGTCGAATCCGACACCCTGCCCATCGCGGAGCAGGACATCCTCTTCCGCAAGCTCGAACTGCCGATAGCCGCCATCGTCCACAGCGGCGGGAAGAGCCTGCACGCCATCGTGCACATCGACGCAGACAGCTACGAGGAATACAGGAAGCGCGTGGAATACCTCTACGACTTCCTCGAGAAGCACGGCGTCTCCATAGACAAGCAGAACCGCAATCCGAGCCGCCTGTCCCGCATGCCGGGCGTCACCCGGAACGGCAACAGGCAGTACCTCGTTGCAACGAACATCGGCAGGAAAAGCTGGGTGGACTGGATGGACTTCGCCGAGGGCGTCAGCGACGAACTGCCCGACATGGTCGCACTCAGCGAATACAAGGACAACCCGCCGCAGCTCCCCGAGGAGCTCATCGAGGGAATCCTGCGCCGCGGCCACAAGATGCTGATCAGCGGCTCGTCGAAGGCCGGGAAATCCTTCCTCCTCATGGAGCTGTGCATTGCCATCGCAGAAGGCAGACCATGGCTCGGCTTCAACTGCCGCAAGGGACGCGTCCTCTACGTGAACCTCGAAATCGACCCGGCAAGCGCAATCAACCGGTTCCTCAAGATATACGAGGCGCTCGGACTGCCCATGAAGCATTCGGACGACATCGTGATCTGGAACCTGCGCGGTCACGCCGTTCCCCTCGACCAGCTCGTGCCGAAGCTGATCCGCAGGGTGCGCGACCAGCACCTCGACGCAATCGTGCTCGACCCGATCTACAAGGTCATCACCGGCGACGAGAACAACGCCTCGGAAATGGGAGCGTTCTGCAACCAGTTCGACAAGATATGCACCGAGACAGGCTGCTCGACCATCTACTGCCATCATCATTCGAAGGGCGCGCAGGGAGCAAAGAAGGCCATGGACCGTGCGTCAGGCTCCGGCGTATTCGCACGCGACCCGGACGCACAGCTCGACATGATCCAGCTCGAGCTGACCGACGACCTGAAGAACAACGTGCGCGACGGGAACGCGACCGCATGGCGGCTCGAATCCTCGCTGCGCGAGTTCGCGAACATCAGGCCGGTGAACTTCTGGTTCGAATACCCGGTGCACAGGCTCGACGACACCGGGGAACTGGACGGACTCGGCGCGGAAGGCAGCCCGATCGGGAACCTGACGAAAAGCAGCCGCTACACGACACCGCAGCAGCGGGCAGACGAGATCAACACCGCTTACGACGCCTGCTCCATCAACCAGCCGGTCCGCGTAAGCGACCTCGCCGAATACCTCGGCCTTTCCGAACGCTGCGTCCGGGACAGGCTGAAGGAACTCCCGGACACCTACAGGAACGACCGCGGCGTCGTCATCCGGATCGACAGCACACGGAAGAACGAGAAATGACCGCCTCTCCCTCTTGCGGAAGAAAAGCGCAGAAAGGACGCTCCTCCGAGTGGAGGAAAACCGCCTTATATAAATACCTTGCTTCCGCAACGGTTCCGGGTGTGGGGAAGGCCTGAAAGCCTGCCTTCCCCCACCACGAAACCGGGACGCGCGGGATTTCCTCAAAAATCGTTCCTCCGACAAACCGCAAAACAGAAAAACGAGGTACCCATATGAAATTCTTCCTGGACATAGAGCCGCCCACAGCGACGGCACAGATGAAAAAAGTAAGCATCATAAACGGCAGACCCGTGTTCTATGAACCTGCCGCCGTCAAACAGGCGAAGCGACTCCTCCTTGGAGCGCTCGTAAAACACGCGCCGGAGAAACCGCTCGAAGGGCCGCTCTTCCTGCACGCCGCATGGCTCTACCCGGCAGGCAGGTCGCACAAGCCCGGAACGTGGCGCGTCACCCGACCCGACACGGACAACATCGAGAAACTCCTCAAGGACTGCATGACGAAATGCGGATTCTGGAAGGACGACGCACAGGTCGTGAAGGAGACGGTCGAAAAACGCTGGACAGACAACGGAGCCGGCATCGAAATCGAGATCACGGAACTGGAGGTGACGGTATGACATACAGGAACTTTGAAGGCTACGCCGACCCGACCGCCGGAAAAGCCCTCGCAGGAATCGAACGCGAAAAACACGGAAGACAATACCGTCCCATGGTCTACATCTGCAGCAAATACGCCGGAGACGTCATGAACAACATCATCTCCGCACGCGACTACTGCCGGTTCGCTGCAATGAGCGGATACATTCCCGTCGCATCGCACCTCCTCTTCACGCAGTTCCTCCATGACGAGAACCCGGACGAACGACGTCTCGGCCTGTTCTTCGGAAACATCCTCATGGACAAGTGCGACGAGGTCTGGATATTCGGCGTGGAACTGTCAGCCGGCATGAAAGCCGAATACGACCGGGCAAAGCGCAAGGGATACAAGATCCGGCGATTCACAACCGACTGCAGGGAGGTGACCGCCCATGGACACTGACCCATACGAGAGGCTGGCGAACGCCATCATCATCCAGGCCGCCAGAGACTACCTCACAGCCCGCAGACAGCTGAAACGCCACCTCGGAAACGAGCCCGTCAGATGGCGCGGCACCGGCGAGAACCCCAGCTGGCAGAAATGGGACGAGAAAAGGAAGGACATCCTGACCGGGATAAACGAACTGCACGACTTCTTCCACTCCGAGTGGTTCATGACACTCAGCGACGCAGACGGCCCGGCACTGTTCGAAAGACTCAGAAAGGAGGCAGACGCCCGTGAACGCTAAAGAATACCTGCGGCAGCTCGGACGAGCCGAAGCAAACATCAAGGCAAAGAAGGAGCGCCTCGCAGCCCTGCGGGACATAGCCTGCAGCCCGGCCTCTCCCGTCATCTCAGACATGCCGAAGGCACCCCCGCGCAACACATCCCGCATCGAGAACATGGTGATGAAGATGCTGGAACTCGAGGACGAGATCCGCAGCGACGAAGCCGCACTGCGCGAAGAGAAAACCGAAGCCCTCGAACGCATAGGAATGATACCCGACCCGGAATGCCAGACCATCCTTATCGCCAGGTACTTCAGGAACCAGACCTGGGAGGAGATCGC
>CALLZZ010000224.1 GCA_937858235.1 uncultured Clostridia bacterium | reverse complement strand
CATCTCATGGAGGTGGTGCTCTTTGTGGTAAAGACCCAACCAAAGTTGACCGAAGCGGTGCTTACATGGCTCGGTATATTGCCAAGCATATTGTTTGGTGTGGTTATGCAAAGAAGTGTGAAGTGAGTATTTCCTATGCCATTGGTAAGGCAAATCCAGTAGCCTTTACTGTAAATACCCTTGGCACTGGAACTGTTTCTGATGAAATATTAACTATTGCAGCTCAGGAGACTTTCAACTTAAGACCTGCGGCCATCATTGAAAAACTACGTCTTAGAAATGTGGTTTATTCTGACACAGCGGCTTATGGTCACTTTAATAGTTGTCTGTTCCCGTGGGAGGATGTAAATAAATACAGTGAATTTAGAAAGGCGGTGGAAAAGTATGTTGATAGAGAAGATTAAAACGAAACAACTCATCCCCGCTGAATATAACCCAAGGAAGGATTTAAAACCTGGTGATCCGGAATATGAGAAACTTAAACGCTCCCTTGAGGAGTTTGGATATGTAGAACCCGTTATATGGAATAAGACCACAGGCAGAGTTATCGGAGGGCATCAACGCTTGAAAGTCCTGCTGAGTATGGGCATGGATGAAATAGAATGCGTAGTTGTCGAAATGGATGAGCAAAAGGAAAAGGCCCTGAACATTGCACTAAATAAAATAAGTGGCGATTGGGATAAAGATAAATTGGCACTTCTCATTACAGACCTAAATGCCTCTGATTTTGATGTTTCTCTTACAGGATTTGACCCAGGAGAGTTGGAGGATCTTTTTAAGGATTCCCTTAAGGATAATATAAAAGAAGATGATTTCGATGTAGACAGCGAGCTGAAAAAGCCCGCTGTTTCGCATTTAGGGGATATTTGGCTACTTGGGCAGCATCGATTAGTCTGCGGAGACAGTACAAAGAAAGACACCTTTGATGTCTTAATGGATGGGAAAGCTGCCAATCTGGTAGTTACGGACCCTCCATATAACGTCAACTATGAAGGCACTGCTGGAAAAATCAAAAATGACAACATGGCTAATGAAGCGTTCTATGATTTCCTGCTTGCGGCATTTCAAAACACCGAGGAAGCGATGGCAAAGGATGCTTCTATTTATGTATTCCATGCTGATACGGAAGGACTCAATTTTAGAAGAGCATTCTCCGATGCAGGATTTTATCTTTCTGGTACTTGTATATGGAAAAAGCAGTCCCTTGTTCTCGGTCGCTCTCCTTATCAATGGCAACATGAACCGGTACTCTTTGGATGGAAAAAGAAAGGCAAGCATCTCTGGTATTCAGACCGCAAGCAGACCACCATCTGGGAGTTTGAGAAACCAAAGAAAAATGGCGACCATCCAACCATGAAACCAGTGGCACTTGTGGCATACCCCATTATGAATTCGAGCCTTAGTAACTGTATCGTGCTTGATCCCTTCGGCGGTTCAGGAAGTACACTGATTGCCTGTGAGCAGACAAATAGAATCTGCTACACCATTGAACTGGATGAAAAGTACTGTGATGTCATTGTGGAAAGGTATATTGAGCAAGTCGGAAACTCGGATGGTGTGTTTCTTTTAAGAGATGGTTCGAAATTCAGATATTGTGACCTACCGGAGGTGAATGAGGATGAGTAAATTGACACTTGGTTCCCTCTTTGATGGCAGTGGTGGTTTTCCTTTAGGTGGTTTGCTTTGTGGCATCGAACCGTTATGGGCATCTGAAATTGAGCCGTTTCCTATACGGGTTACGACTAAACGCATCCCTCAGATGAAGCATTATGGAGATATAAACAAATTAAATGGTGCGGAGCTTCCACCTGTAGATATCATAACCTTTGGCTCTCCATGCACGGATATGAGTGTGGCGGGTAAAAGAGCCGGTCTGGATGGAGAGCAATCCGTCCTTTTTTATGAAGCAATCCGAATTATTAAAGAAATGAGGTGTAAGACCAATGGACAATATCCAAGGTACGCAGTCTGGGAAAATGTCCCCGGCGCATTCTCGTCAAATAAAGGAGAAGACTTCAAGGCAGTCCTCGAAACGGTCATCAGTGTCAAAGAGCCGAACGCCTCGGTGCCTTTACCTGAAAAAGGACGATGGCCTTACGCAGACATCTATATGGGAGACGGATGGAGTGTGGCTTACCGAACTATCGATGCGCAATATTTCGGAGTCCCCCAACGTCGTCGTAGAATCTACCTTGTCGCAGATTTTGCAGACAGAAGTGCCGGAGAAATACTATTTGAGTCCGAAGGCATGCCAAGGAATTTTACGCCGAGCGGCAGCCCGTGGCAAAGAACTGCCGACAATGCTAAAAACTGCACTGGAAAAACAGGCGATAGCATAACTTGCCTAAATGACCAAGGCGGAAGAGTGATGTCTGTTTCGAAGGATATTACAGCAACACTTCGAGCAGAGGAACATGGCCATCAGCCTTGCGTAATGCAGTCAAGCGGATTTTGCACCGAACACAGTGCCAAGAGTAGAAGTGTAGGATATGAGGAAGAACGCTCCCCTACCCTTAGAGCAGTTGTTGTTCCAGGTACAGTCATGTCCTTTGAACCAGGTGCGGTTTCACGTATTGGTGGTCATACAGATGAAAATTTAAGTGGATCACTTCGTGCAAGCATGGGAGATAATCAAACAGCTGTTGTAATAGAAAACTATCCAACTGATAGCCGTGTAAAACTCTCAGAGGATAATAAAGTACAGGCGCTTACCTCTCGTATGGGAACTGGTGGAGGGAATGTCCCCCTTGTCATGAGCACTCCTAAAACGTTAAAAATCCGCTCCGGCTGTGAAGGCGGTGGCAAGGGTGCATTGATACAGGATGACAAGTCTGCAACTCTTGGATGCAATAATGATCAGACTGTTTTTGTGCCCACCGCATATGGCATCTGTTCTGATAAAAGCAATTCCATGCAGTCTAGCAATCCGCATAGCGGTATATATGAAGCGGATACTTCTCGGACCATTGATGCCAATGGGGGAAATCCGGGATGTAATCAAGGTGGTATTGCAGTGGTTGCTCTGCAAGGCTCGATGATTGGAAGAGAGGATAAAAACGGTCCCCAAGGAAGCGGTATAGATGAAGATGTTTCTTTTACGCTTAATACCGCTGATCGTCATGCTGTTGCCTATGCCATGACTACCGGAGCCTATGCACAGGTTGAAGAAGATAAAGCACCTACTCTATTGTCGAGAGATTATAAGGATGCCCCTGTTGTGACTCAGCCTTGTTACGGTATTGATAGGGCGGCTTTTAATCAAGGAAGGAATGCTCTATATAAACCTACTGTAGATGAAGAACAGCAACCTACGCTCACAGCAAAAGGTCCCGGAGCAGTGGCACACCCAGCTTCGTTTTATCCTCAGATGAAAGCTGAAAGTCAATGCTACAGACAGGACGGTACATCAAATACGATTATCAATGGCACCAATCCAGGCTATCAAAACGGATTGGTTGAGCCGGACTATATTGTTCGAAGGCTTACACCAACGGAATGTGCAAGATTGCAAGGTTTTCCCGATAATTGGTGCGATGATCTTGGTACGGAAAATCCTACAGAAGATGAAATCTCATTCTGGACGGAGGTTTGGGAAACTCACCGCAAAACTATAGGTAAAAGCAAAAGGCCAAAAACAAGAAATCAGATTATAAAATGGCTTAACAATCCTCATTCCGATGCAGCTGAATACAAAATGTGGGGTAATGGCGTAGCACTTCCATGCGTTTGTTTTGTGCTGACTGGCATTGTGTTATCTACACAAAATACCGCCGATTAATGAAACAGTATTTTCTACAGAAAGATGCTCTAAATGACTTGATAATAACAGCTTTTAGAGTGATATATGTACGTACCGAAAATAGAAAGGCGGTATGAAAATGAAGATTAACTATAATGTTACGGGACCAAAAAGAAAAGCACTGGTTAACGCAATCAGCCAACAACTGAACACCCCTGTAAAATATCTCGGAGCACCTACATTTGCATATGAGGTGGCAGACTACAATGTTAACAAAAACGGAGTTCTAAGCGGACCAGATAATAAGGAATTGGTCGATGATCTATTAGGACTTTACGACCTCAAAGCAATTTCAGAAGAATTTGACACACCACCTCCGAAAGCAGAAGCAAATGAAACGGAAGAATCTATCAATCTGATAATTCAAATGCCACGGGCAGATTTTACCGACACGGCACTCGAAAACCTAAAAGGATTGGTAGAGAGCAAAGTGGCTCTTATAAAGAAAGCACTTGATACGGATTCCATTCCCATCATTGTAAATGATGAATTTGTCACCTTCCCTTGGTTTCAAGGTGAGTGCTCCTCAGAGGAGGTTAAGGCATACACCCATTTTGTCACGGCACTTTGCGAAATGGCGAAAAAACAGACCCGTGTCAACTCCACCGAGAAATCAGTAGAGAATGAAAAATACGCTTTCCGTTGCTTCCTTCTAAGGCTTGGTTTTATCGGCCCAGAATATAAGATGGAACGAAAGATTCTCCTCTCCAAGCTTTCAGGTAGCTCCGCTTTCAAAAGCGGAACGGCCAAGCAGGAGGTGTGTGAACAATGAATATCATTCACCCTGAAATGTTAAAGCAACTTAGAAGCTATTACACTCCAGGAACTCGTGTCATGCTACTTAAAATGAACGACCCTTATACCAAACTTCAGCCTGGATCTAAAGGTACGGTTACTAGTGTTGATGACATAGGAACGATTCACGTCAGTTGGGATTCCGGTGGTTCCCTTGGAGTGGCCTTTGGTGAGGATTTATGCAAGAAAATCGAAGAGTAAAACATACACAATTTAAGCCAAATATGTAGATTTATATTGCGGAATTGTTAGCGGAGGATGTAGCCAATGAATGAAATAATCAAGGAACAAATCCTTTCCATCCGAGAAAGTGGAGTCACAAATATGTTTGAGGTGAACCGAGTCCAGTATGAAGCAAATGAACGAGGGTTTTATGAATTGGTAGTCTATTTAATAGACCATAAAGCGGAATATGCTCATTTCATACTGACAGGGGAAGTGGATGAAAATAAGTAAATAAAAACAGGATAAGGAGAAGAGCTTCATCTATAGGATTGAGGCTCTTTTCTTTTGTCCTTTTTCATAAAAGGGGCGGTGTTTATGCGGAAACTGAAGAAATATAAGCCGACCGCCTTTATAGCTGATGGGTCATATTACGATAAGGATGCTGCTGATTACGCTGTGGCTTTTATCGAAGCACTCTCCCATACGAAAGGTTTATGGGCAGGTAAGCCTTTTGAACTTATCGATTGGCAGGAGCAAATAATCCGTGATTTATTCGGAATTTTAAAGCCAGATGGATATCGGCAGTTTAACACTGCTTATGTAGAAATACCTAAAAAGATGGGAAAAAGCGAGCTTGCAGCAGCAATCGCACTTCTCCTCACTTGTGGAGATGGTGAAGAACGAGCAGAGGTATACGGTTGTGCCGCAGATCGCCAGCAGGCATCAATTGTATTTGAAGTAGCAGCCGATATGGTGCGGATGTGTCCAGCGCTGAATAAACGAGTGAAGTTGCTGGCTTCAACTAAACGACTGGTGTACCTGCCGACCAACAGCTTTTATCAGGTATTGTCGGCTGAAGCCTATTCAAAACACGGCTTCAATATACATGGTGTTGTTTTTGATGAACTTCATACTCAGCCAAATCGGAAACTATTTGATGTTATGACGAAAGGATCTGGGGATGCAAGGACCCAACCGCTGTATTTTCTTATCACCACTGCGGGGACGGATACTCAGAGTATCTGCTACGAAACACACCAAAAAGCGGTTGATATTATTGAGGGCAGAAAATACGATCCTACCTTTTATCCCGTAATCTATGGTGCCAAAGAAGAGGATGATTGGACAGATCCAAAAGTGTGGAAGAAAGCAAATCCAAGCTTGGGAATTACGGTGGGGATTGACAAGGTAAGGGCTGCTTGTGAAAGTGCAAAGCAGAACCCAGCTGAGGAAAATAGCTTCCGGCAATTGCGCTTGAATCAATGGGTTAAACAGTCTGTCCGTTGGATGCCAATGGCAAAATGGGATGCCTGTGCATTTCCAGTTATTCCAGAAAGTCTTGAAGGGCGGGTATGTTATGGAGGTCTTGACCTATCTTCTACAACAGACATTACAGCCTTTGTGCTGGTGTTTCCACCGGAGGATGAAACAGATAAATACGTTGTTCTTCCGTATTTTTGGATGCCAGAGGACAACATTGACCTCCGAGTCCGAAGAGACCATGTGCAATACGATCTTTGGGAGAAGCAAGGGTATATTCTAACTACAGAAGGCAATGTAGTACATTACGGCTACATTGAGCGGTTTATTGAGGAACTTGGAGAAAAGTATAACATTCGAGAAATTGCTTTTGACCGTTGGGGAGCTGTTCAAATGGTTCAGAACCTTGAAGGATTAGGCTTTACTGTCGTTCCTTTCGGTCAAGGCTTTAAAGATATGTCACCACCAACCAAAGAACTGATGAAATTGACATTAGAAGAAAGAATAGCGCACGGTGGGCATCCAGTGCTTCGTTGGATGATGGACAACATCTTTATAAAAACTGATCCGGCGGGCAACGTGAAGCCGGATAAAGAAAAAAGTACAGAAAAAATAGATGGCGCGGTGGCAACTATCATGGCACTTGATCGTGCTATTCGTTGTGGCTCAGGTAATAGTGGAGATTCGGTGTATGACGAGCGAGGTTTGATTGTCTTTTAAACCTTAATGGTTAGCACAATGTTTATATTCGGAGGTGATGCCTATGAATCTAATAAAAGGACTGTTTCGTTCAAGAGACAAACCGCAAAATCGTGTGGGTAGTGCGTTCTCCTTCCTGTTTGGCGGTACGTCATCTGGCAAAATGGTTAATGAACGTACTGCAATGCAGGCAACAGCAGTGTATGCCTGCGTAAGGATATTAGCTGAAGCGATTGCCGGACTGCCACTTCATGTATATAGATATCGTTCTGATGGAGGTAAAGAAAGGATTCCTTTCCACCCGCTGTATTACCTTCTTCATGATGAACCAAATCCAGAGATGACTTCATTCGTGTTTCGAGAAACACTGATGAGTCATCTTTTGCTTTGGGGAAATGCCTATGCACAGGTGGTCAGAAACGGTCGTGGGCAGGCAGTTGCACTTTATCCCCTACTTCCTAACAAGATGGAAGTTAGTCGAGCAACAAACGGAGAGCTGGTCTATACCTACTATCGTGATACTGATGAAAGTGGTCTAAACCCAAAAGGTGGCTATGTCACACTCCGTAAAGATGAAGTTCTACACATACCTGGCTTAGGTTTTGATGGACTCATTGGCTATAGCCCAATCGCTATGGCGAAAAATGCAATCGGTATGTCACTTGCTACTGAAGAGTACGGTGCGGCATTCTTTGCCAATGGTGCTAATCCCGGAGGTGTGCTGGAACACCCAGGAGTAATCAAAGATATACAGAGGGTCAAGGATAGTTGGAATAGTGCCTACCAAGGCACAGGCAATGCTCACAAAATTGCTGTGTTGGAAGAGGG
>CALLZZ010000223.1 GCA_937858235.1 uncultured Clostridia bacterium | reverse complement strand
GATCGAATCCAGCAGGCGATGAACGTAGCAGCGCGCTACGGCAGAAAGGTAGCGGTCTGTGGTCGCAGCATGGAAAACGCCCTGAAGGTGTCCACCAAGCTGAATTACATGACCGTACCTCAGGGGACCCTGGTGGACTTGAATCAGATCAAAAGTCTGCCCAGCAATAAGGTCTGTATCGTTACCACTGGCAGTCAGGGAGAGACAATGTCAGCCCTGACGAGAATGGCCTTTTCCACCCATCGCCAAATTGAAATCCAGCCCGGTGACCAGGTGATTATCTCCGCCTCGGCCATTCCCGGCAACGAAAACGCCATCGGAACCGTGATCAATGAACTGTACCGAAGGGGCGCAGAAGTAGTGGACGAGCGGCTGGGGGATCTCCATGTATCGGGGCATGCCTGTCAGCAGGAGCTGATGATGATGCACGCCCTGATAAAACCCAAGTTTTTTATCCCTGTTCACGGAGAGCAGCGCCATCTGAAAATCCACGCGCAGCTGGCACGCCGCATGGGGATGGATCCCCAAAATATTGTGATCAGTGAAACTGGTCGGGTCATTGAAGTGACCCGGGATCATATCAAGCAGACGGGCAGTGTGCCCTCCGGACGAGTACTGGTGGACGGCTACGGTGTCGGTGATGTGGGCAACGTAGTGCTCCGGGATCGGAAGCGCCTGGCAGAGGACGGCGTGATTGTGATCGTGATGACCCTCTCTGGTAACGATGGCACATTAGTAACCGGTCCGGATATTATCTCCCGTGGCTTTGTCTATGTGAAGGAATCCGAGGGGCTGATGGAAGAGCTAAAGCTGTTGGCAACCCAGGTGATTTGTGACTGTGAAACCAGACGAGTCAGCGATTGGGCCGCCATTAAAGGTGCGGTGAAGGGGGAAGTATCTGGCTTCCTGTACAAGAAAACCAAGCGTAGTCCCATGATCCTGCCCGTTATTATGGAAGTTTGATCGTAAGATTTTATTGGGCTGTGGGTCGCTGATTTGCAGCGTCCCGAGCGGCTGATCTAGACCCAAAAGCATGAAAAAGGGATCTTTCTACTGTCAGTAGAAAGATCCCTTTTTTCTCGCATTGCGTTGCAAGCCACCAGAGCGCAGCGCAAATAAGGTTCGCTCACAAGCCTTTTCCAAAAGGCTTGTGAGCGTTAGGGGACAAAGCCCCCTGATTCCCTGGTTAAGCAGGAGCCTGAGTGAAAACCGCCTCAAAGGCATCGGCGGACATCACTTCGTGCTCCAGCAAATACTGAGCGGTTGTTTCCAGCTGAGGGAGGTAGTTTTTCAGCAACACTTCGCACTTTTCGTAGGCACGGTCAATGAGTGCCTTCACTTCGTGGTCAATGGCAGCAGCTACCGATTCGGAATAAGGCTTTGCCTGAGCCATAGAACGACCAATAAAAACCTCACCTTTTTGATCATCGTATACCACGGCACCCAGCTGATCACTCATACCGTACTCGGCCACCATAGCGTGGGCAATGGAGGTGGCACGTTTCAGATCGCTGGAGGCACCAGTTGAGATGTGACCTAACACCAGGTTCTCCGCTACACGACCGCCCAACAGTGCGACAATGTCCTCAAATAGCTCGTTGCGGGAGCGGAAGGGCTTATCCTCCTGCGGGAGCGCGATGGTCATGCCGCCGGCCTGACCTCGGGGAACGATGGTAATTTGATGAACCGGATCGTGGGTGGGGAGTGCGTGAATGGCGATGGCATGTCCGGCTTCGTGATAGGCGGTGAGCTTCCGGGCGTGAGGGGTTACCACTTGGCTCTTTTTCTCAGGACCGGCAATGACTTTGATCACTGCCTCATGGAGATCCTCCATGGTGATAAAGGGCTGGTTCTTCCGAGCTGCCAGCAGTGCGCCTTCGTTCATCAGATTTTCCAGGTCGGCTCCGGTGAAGCCGCTGGTAGCCTTGGCCAGGGTACTCAAGTTGACGTCCTCTGCTAAAGGTTTTTTCCGAGAGTGCACCTTCAAAACTTCAGTGCGACCCTTGATGTCCGGGAGTCCCACATAAATTTGCCGGTCGAAGCGGCCGGGACGGAGTAGTGCCGGATCCAGGATGTCTACCCGGTTGGTGGCAGCCATGACGATTACGCCGGAGTTGCCCTCAAAGCCGTCCATCTCTACCAACAACTGATTCAGCGTCTGCTCCCGTTCATCATGACCGCCGCCCAGACCGGCACCGCGCTGACGGCCTACGGCGTCGATTTCGTCAATGAACACGATAGAGGGGGCAGAAGCTTTGGCTTCCTCAAAGAGGTCGCGCACCCGGCTGGCACCTACGCCCACATAGAGCTCCACAAAGTCGGAGCCGGAGATGGACAGGAAGGGTACACCTGCCTCACCGGCTACCGCCTTGGCCAGCAGGGTTTTACCGGTACCGGGAGGGCCGACTAGGAGGGTTCCCTTGGGGATGCGGGCACCCAGGGAGGTGTACTTATCCGGGTTGCGGAGGAAGTCTACAATTTCCTCCAACTCTCCCTTTTCTTCCTCTGCGCCGGCCACGTCGTTAAAGTTGACCTTCTTTTTTATCTGATCCGCAGAGGTAAATTTGGCCTTGCCGAACTGAGGCAGTCCACCTCCATTTCCGGCATTGCTCTGGCGCACCATTAGCATCAGTACCAGGAAAATCATGATCGCAGATAGGATGGAGGGGAGCAATGAGACCCAGTTGATGGGTTGGGTGTCCTTTTTGTAATCGTAGTCGCTGAGGATACCGTCAGCCTTCTGCTTTTGGATCAGGGTGTTCAGGTCAGAGTAGAAGGTGTCAAAGCTGGAGATGGAGCAGGAGGCTTCTCGTTTGCCGTTTACTTCCTGTTTCAACTTCATGGACACCACGTTATTCTGCACGCTAAAAGAGTCCACCTGTTCCGACTCAAACATCTGCACCATCTTGCTGTAGGGGACAGCGGCGGTACTGCGGCTGCCGGTGAGGTACCAGAAGATACAGACCAGCGCCAGGAGAACGATCAGGTATAGGACAAAGCCCTTATGTGTGTTTTTTCTCAATGAGGGATCACTTCCTTTCCACTCAGGATAAGACTTGTATCACAACAGAATTGATTAACTGCAAGCTTCCTCCTTTAAAATGCCGATATAGGGTAGATTGCGGTACTGCTGGTTGTAGTCCAAGCCGTAGCCTACCACAAAGGCATCGGGAACCAAAAAGCCGTAGTAGTCTGCCGTGATGGGTTTAACCCGCCGTTCCGGCTTATCCAGCAGGGTACAAATACGAATCGAGGCAGCCTTCCGCGCCTTCAGCACGTCCATCAGGTAGTACAGGGTGTTACCAGAGTCCAAAATATCCTCCACAATGATGACATGGTACCCATCAATGGAGAAGGAGATGTCCTTTTTGATCTCCACCTGACCACTGCTGGTAGTGCCTGCGCCGTAAGAGGAGACAGACATGAAATCAATCAGGCAGGGGAGTTGGATGGCACGGCTCAGATCAGCCATAAAGATATAGGAGCCGCGAAGAACACTGACCAGGAGAATTTTATCCTTGTCGGCGTAGTCTTTGGTAATCTGGGCACCCAGACGATTGACGCAGTCCTTCAGTTCTTCCTCGGTGTAAAGCACCCGTTCAATATTTTGAGACATATCCATAGCATTGTATCCTTCTTTTTCTCACTCTAAAATAAATGGCGGCATTCTGGGGAACCAGAGTGCCAGGGAATCAAAAGTGGCACTGCGGAAACGCGCCAAGCAGCGTCTCCTGGCCTGGGTAAAAATGCCTGATCCGCGCCAAATTCTGTCAGGGCGCACACCGAACCCTCCAGGTCAAACACCGGGAGCGTATCCCGGAGGCGACGGGGGATTTTGGCGTCGATCATTAACTTCTTGATGGTTTTTCGATTTCTGGCTGGCAGAGCGATGCAATCCCCTGACCTGCGTGGCCGCAGAAGAATTGCCGGGCGCTCCGGTAAGCACAGGTAGAATGTCCGGGGTTGGTTGAATTTCCCCGCGGGGCAGATAACCCGTTCGCAGGTAAACTGCCAGCCAGCCACCGTTGTGACTCCGGGCAGCGTCAGTGGAACCGGATCAAAGGAACCGGATTCTGATTGCTTCTGCACCAGGGATAGCCGGTCATAAGTGCGATGCGCAACGACCTGATTGGGCAGCGCAATCAGACCCGAGGGGGTAGCGGAGCGGCACAGATTGAGAACTGCCTTGCGATGAGCGGCAGAGAGTACCAGTTCCGGGTCCAGGGTCTGAGCCAGCAGTTGGATTCCCCGGAGGGATAACGCATCTGGCAGGTCGGTGATCTGGGCGCAGGCAAGAGAAACCTCCCGGGGCAACTGCGTAACAGATCCCAGCAGCTTTAGCGCCTGTTTATCTAAATAGGCGTTCTCTTGCCGGAACTGGCAGGCGCTTTCCCACAGACGTTGATTCAGATTGGGGTTCAGAGCGTTCAGCCGAGGGAGAATTTCATGGCGCAGGTAGTTGCGTGTGTAGGTGGTATCGCAGTTGGTGGCGTCCTCTACATGAGGGATGCCGCAATTGCGCAGGTAATCCTGAATTTCCTGGCGATCCACTGTCAGCAGTGGACGGATAATGATTCCACGCACCGGAGGAATGGCACCCAAGCCGTTCAATCCGCTGCCACGAATCAGATGAAGCAGGAGGGTCTCCGCGTTGTCGTCAGCGTGATGGGCAGTGGCAATACGCGCCGCTCCGATTTTGGCTGCGGTGTCCGCTAGAAAAGCATAGCGCAGGGTTCGGGCGGCGTCCTCAATGCCGGTGCCATCAACAGCGGCCTGAGCTGCTACGTCAGCCCTGCCGCAATAGAACGAAATGCCCTGAGCAGCGCACCAGTCACGGACAAACCCTTCGTCAGCCTCCGCCTCTGACCGCAGCTGATGATTAAGGTGGGCGGCGGCTACCGTGATCTTGCAGGAGTCCCTCAGGGTCAGCAGAGCGTGAAGCAGACACATAGAATCCGCACCGCCGGAGACTGCCACCAGAATCAGACTGCCGGGGGGCAGCATGTGATAATCCAGTGCCAGCTGGCGGAGTTTTCGTAATACAACCTGTTCCATAGCGTTTACTCCTGGTGCTGCCAGTCCAGACCCGAGAAGGTGGTGAACTCGGGCAGCCACTGAAGCATAACCTTGCCGATTTCGCCGTGGCGGTTTTTGGCAATGATGCACTCGGCCTGATTGCGCGCCTCACTGTCCGGATTATAGTAGTCATCCCGATAGAGAAACATGACAATATCCGCATCCTGTTCGATGGCGCCGGACTCTCGCAGGTCCGAGAGCATGGGGCGTTTGTCTGCCCGGGATTCGTTGGCACGAGAGAGCTGGCTGAGGCACAGGACAGGGACGTTAAGTTCCTTAGCCATGATCTTCAGAGAGCGGGAGATGTCACTGACTGCCTGCTGACGGTTTTCCCCGGAGTAACTTTTTCCGCCGGAGGACTGCATGAGCTGGAGGTAGTCGATGCAGATGAGACCCAGATCGTCTACCCGGCGGCATTTAGCCAGCATATCTGCGACGGTAAGCATGGGGTTATCATCAATGAGAATTTTGGTCTGGTTCAGGGCGGCGCAGGCCAGAGCAATTTTGCTCCAGTCCTCATCGTCCAGTGCGCCAGTGGTGAGTTTTTTGTTGTCGATAAAGGCCTCGTTGGACAGCAGACGCATAGCCAACTGTTCCCGGCTCATTTCCAGGGAGAAAAACACGACGCTTTTTCCGGAGCTTTTCCCAGTGTTCAACAGCAGGTTTAGTGCCATAGAGGTCTTACCCATGCCGGGTCGGGCGGCCAGAAGGATCAGGTCGGAGTCGTTAAGACCGGCAATGGCTCGATCCAAGTCGGAGAGGCCGGTGGACAGGCCGGGGAGGTGGTTTTCATTGGCAGCCAACTCTTCCAGGCGAAGGTATACGTCTTGAATCACTTGGGAGATGGGGATGAGGCCGCGGGCGGCTCGTCCCTGCCGGATGGCGTAGATCCGCTGTTCCGCAGCCTCCAGAATATCCTGACCGCTGCCCTCGTTCCGAGCCACCATGCCGCTGATGTCATCCATGGTTTGGTTGATCCGACGGAGCAACGCCTTATCGCGAACGATTTTGACGTACTCCTTGACGTTGGCAGAGGTGGGCGTGATGTCGATGAGCTGAACCACATAGTTACGGGTGGTGTTGTCATCGTAGGTGCCGTTTTGCCGCATCTGCTCCAGTACCGTCACCGGGTCGATGACCTGGGAGTGGCTGAACATGGCATATATGGTGTCAAATAAATTCCGGTTTTGCTCCAGGTAGAAGTCGTCGGATTTTAACGCCTCTACCACATGAGGAATGCAGCCGCTGTTGATGAGCATACTGCCCAGCACAGACTGCTCTGCCTCCACACTGTGGGGGGGCTGCCGGTAAAGAAGCGTCTCTTCCAAATTGCTGCACTACCTTTCTGCGTTTCCCCCTTCTGGAAAAGGGCAGGAATCTGTTAACCTTCTGTAACGGTAACCTTTATCACACCGGAGATCTCATAGCCCAGCTTGCACTTGACGTCATAGGTGCCGAAGGCCTTGATGGTATCGCTGACCAGCTTGGTCTTGGCGATGTCGAAGCCGTACTGCTCCTTGATGGCGTCAGAGATTTCTCTGGTGGTGACGCTGCCGAAGAGCTTTTCTCCGGCGCCGGACTTCGCGGTGACGGTGACCGGGCACTCCTTCAGCTTAGCAGCCAGTTCCATTGCGGCTTTCTTCTCAGCTGCTTCCCGTTCCCGGCGTGCCTTATCCACCAGTTCCTGGGTGTTGATGTTGTCTGCGGTGGCGGTGACTGCCAGCTTCCGGGGCAACAAGAAATTACGGGCGTATCCATCGGAAACGTCGATCATCTGGCCTCTCTTACCTTTTCCTTTTACGTCTTCCCGTAAAATAACCTTCATAATGAACCTCCTTAAGAGCGTGTGCGCTGTCCGTTGGAGCAACGCTGAGTGAATGGGTTTAATTGGGAATTTCAGCGGTACGGGAATCCTCCAGACCGCTGAAGTAGTTTTCAATGGCGTCCATGAGCCGGGCGTAGACAGTCTCCACTGTGGCACCGGAAACCTGAGCCCCAGCAGCTGCACCGTTGCCGCCGCCGCCCAACACCTCAAGAATGGCCTGGACGTTGACATTGCTGACACTGCGGCCGGAGAGGATCACACCACCCTTTTCCGGGAACAGGACGAAGGAGGCTTCGATCCCGGCGACGTTTAACAGTTCGTCTGCCGCCTGAGCAGCAATGACCCGGGTGACCGGGCGATCAATGGTGGCCACCGCGATGCCTTTGTGGGGCAGCTTGGCGTTTTTGATGATCTCGAACTTGGAGATGGTATCAGATAGATTGTTCTGGAACATCTTCTTCACTTCGCTGGTGTCGCCACCACAGCGCCGCAGGAAGGCCGCGGCCTCAAAGGTGCGGCCACCAGTACGGAGTGTGAAGTTTTTAGTATCTAAGACCATGCCTGCCAGAAGGGCCTCGGCCTCGCCTCGCATCAGGCCGGAGGGTTCGATGATATACTGGAGCAGCTCGGTGGTCAGCTCGGAGGCGGAGGAAGCATAGGGTTCGTGGTAGTTTAGCGTGGCGTTGGAAATGTAATCCACGGCTCGACGGTGATGGTCGATGACCACCAGTTTCCGGCAGGCGGCCAGCAAATCGGGGGAGAGCACCTGATCAGGGCGGTTGGTGTCCACCACCACCAGCAGAGAGCGGTGGTCGATTTTCAGCAGCGCTTCAGAGACTGAGATAAATACGTTCTCATATTCCGGCAGAGCAGACAGGCGTTGAGCCAAGGCGAAAGCGGGCGCCTGACTACCCTCGTGCAACACGAATACAGGTTTTTCCTTGGCTCTTGCAATGGCACAGATCCCGGCGGCAGCGCCCACCGTGTCCAGGTCGGCGTACCTGTGACCCATGACGATGACCTGTGAGGAAGTAGAGATCAGCTTGTCCAGGGCATTGGCCATGACCCGGCTTTTGACCTTGGTTCGCCGTTCAGTCTCCTTGGAGCGTCCGCCATAGAACTCAAAGTTTTCCGGACTCTTAATAACCACCTGATCTCCGCCCCGGCTCAGTGCCATTTCCAGTGCCAGGGTGGCGAATTGGAACATCTCCAGGAAGGTGGAGCCGGTGCCGATGCCGATGCCGATGGACAGAGTACCGCTGATGCCATGAGGACCGGTGACTTTCTGGACCGCCTCCAGCAGAGTAAATTTACTTTGGCGGTAGGTAGCCAGATACTGCTCCTCAAAGATGAACAGGTACCGATCCCGGTCGTACCGGCACAGCAGTCCGTTACTGGGACTGACCCACTGGCTGATTTCCCGTTCGATGCCGCTACGCACCTTGCTGCGTTTGTTGTCAGTGGCGTTGCGGATCAGCTCTTCGTAGTTGTCGATGGTGATGATGGAGACCACCGGGCGGGTTGCGTAGTACTTGTCCCGCAGGTTGGTTAGATCAGTGACGTCCAGCCAGTAAGTGGTGGCGATAAACTGTTCCTTGCCCTCTTTGCCCACGTTGACCAGATGACCGAACACGTTATAGCGCCGCCCCAGGATGGTGTAGTCCTTGGGGCACTGGGTCTGACCCTCTATCAGCCAGTTGGCGGAAAAGTCCGGCACGGCGGCAGTGATATGGGTGTCAAAGATGTGCTCTCTCTCCCCGGAGACGGAGAGAAAACGGTCGTTGCTCCAGATGACCTCACCGGATTCCGGTCGGAAAATCACCATGGGGAAGGGGGAGTTCAGCATGGTGTCCTTACTGGCAC
Organism: uncultured Clostridia bacterium; assembly: GCA_937858235.1. GTDB lineage: Bacteria > Bacillota > Clostridia > Oscillospirales > Oscillospiraceae > Onthomonas. The sequence goes on along the minus strand of CALLZZ010000223.1, from coordinate 13,165 downwards.
TGGTAATATTATGGTTAAGAGCGGCGATGAAGCGCGTCACTTTTTGTTGGCGCCGCCGCTTGGTGATGAGGTAGTAAGCCAGCAACAGCAGGGTGACAACGCCTTCCGCAATAGCGAGCAGGGGAGCAAAGCAAAAAGTTGTGACGGCAAAGAGGACATAGATGAGGAAAAAGAACTTTATCTGTGCCTCCGGAACCCGTTTTAACATATGATTCATGATTTCAATCCCTCCTTGAGAGATTTATACAATATTGCGCCATTTTGATTTTTAATTATATCAAAAAACAGGAGGAAATACAAGGAGAACAGCGGGGAGACAGGTGCTCTGCCGCGGAACAGCAGAAAACCACCTCAGATAGACCATCCGTGGTGGCTTCGCACGTTTATTGCCGGGGTTGATAGAAATGCAGACTGGATTCGGTACGGAGCAGTCGCTCCACCCGCTCCCGACCCGTGTCGGTGAGGCCGGCATCCAGCAGATCAATCCGCGCATCCAATAGGCCGGTGGTACACAGCCACCGCAGCCCCTTCAAGTTGTGTTCCAGATCGTTGCCGTCTCCTTGGACGGGAACCAAAATGTGGAGCCCGGCTGCAGGAACCAGCAGACGGCCGAATCCCAGCCACAGCAGGGTAAATAGCCCTACCGCTGCCAGCGCCGCCAGAAGAATGGCTGACATATCCTTCACCTCGTACCAGTCTACGTAGATGGTGAGGGAAAGGTGCGCTTACAGAAGGCTGGCTACGCCGTAGGAGAGGAATGCGATCAGGATTCCGGCGGCGACGACGCCCAGCGCAATGGGCGGGAAGGCACGGGCCAGGCGCATGTCCAAAAGGGTGGCTAGGAGAGAGGCGGTCCAGGCGCCGGTACCGGGGAGCGGGATTGCGGTAAGGACGAAAAGACCGGCGGCGGCGTACTTGTCCACCACAGCTTTGTGTTTGTAGCCCTTATTCTCCAGCTTGGTGACCAGACGTTCCACCTTAGGACTCCACTTGCGGATGGTGGAGAAGATTTTCCGGATAAAGAGGACAATAAAAGGGATGGGGAGGATATTGGCCAGAATACACACGGGCAGAGCCACACGGGGAGACAGACCCAGCCCCACGGCAATGGGGATTCCACCCCGCAGTTCGATGAGAGGCAGCATGGAGACAAAGAAGGATGCAATGATCTTTCCGACGAAGGTGCCGGTGACCCAGACCCAGAAGGTTTGAATAGCAGTGAACATATAAAGAAAGGTCCTTTCAGGAGGTGGATTACAGTACGGGTTTGAGATATTTTCCGGTGTAGGAGGTTTCGTACTGAGCCACCTGCTCCGGAGTGCCTACGCAGACAATGGTACCACCGTCCTGTCCACCCTCAGGCCCCAGGTCGATCAGATAGTCCGCGGTTTTAATCACGTCCAGATTGTGTTCGATGACCAGCACCGTGTTTCCGGCTTCGACCAGCAGTTGAAGCACGTCGATGAGCTGACGCACATCGTCAGTGTGGAGTCCGGTGGTGGGTTCGTCCAGAATATAGATGGTGCTGCCGGTGGAGCGCTTGGACAGTTCCGTAGCCAGCTTGACCCGCTGGGCTTCACCGCCCGAAAGGGTGGTAGAGGACTGCCCCAGCTTTATATAGCCCAGGCCTACGTCGCAAAGGGTAACCAGACGGCGATGGATTTTGGGGATGGGCGCAAAGAAGGCAGAAGCCTCCTCCACTGTCATATCCAGGACCTCCCAGATATTTTTCCCCTTGTACTTGACCTCCAGCGTTTCCCGGTTGTACCGGCGACCCTTACATACCTCGCAGGGAACATAGATGTCCGGCAGGAAATTCATTTCGATCTTCACTAACCCATCTCCGGCGCAGGCTTCGCAACGTCCGCCACGGACGTTAAAGGAAAACCGACCGGAACCGTACCCCCGCGCCTTGGCGTCTGGGGTTTGAGCAAACAGCTCACGGATGTCGTTAAACAGGTTGGTGTAAGTGGCGGGATTGGAGCGGGGGGTGCGGCCAATGGGGGACTGGTCGATGTTGATGACCTTATCCAGAAATTCCTCCCCCTCGATGGCGTCGTGCTTGCCAGGGCGGAACTTGGCTCGATTCAAATCTACTGCCAGCTTTTTGTAGAGGATTTCATTGACCAGGCTGGATTTGCCGCTGCCGGAGACTCCGGTGACGACGGTAAAGGTGCCCAGAGGAATGGATACGTCCAGATGTTTTAAATTGTTCTCCGCGGCGTTACGCACCGTCAGCCAGTGACCGTTCCCGGTACGGCGAACTGGAGGGATGAGGATTTTCTTTCGGCCGGCCAGATAGTCACCGGTGAGACTGCCTGGGGTATTCATGACTTCCTGGGCAGTGCCGGCGGCTACGATTTCCCCACCGTGAACGCCGGCACCGGGACCTACGTCAATGAGGTAGTCCGCTGCCCGCATGGTGTCCTCGTCGTGTTCCACCACGATGAGGGTGTTGCCCAGGTCCCGTAGGTTTTTCAGGGTGGCCAGAAGCAGGTCGTTGTCCCGCTGATGAAGGCCGATGGAGGGTTCGTCCAGAATGTAGAGCACCCCCACGAGAGAGGAGCCGATCTGGGTGGCCAGACGAATCCGCTGGCTCTCGCCGCCGGATAAAGTCCCGGCCTTCCGACTCAGGGTTAAATACTGAAGCCCTACGTTCTGCAAAAATCCGAGGCGGGTGCGGATTTCCTTTAAAATCTGCGCCCCGATAAGCTGTTGTTGCTGAGTCAGCTCCAGATGAGTCATAAAATCCAACGCCTGATCCACCGGCAGGTTGCAGAACTGATCAATGGCCAGATCGCCCACCGTTACGGCCAGCAGTTCTTTTCGCAGCCGCCTGCCATGGCAGGTGGGGCAGGGACACTCGGTCATCAGATCCTCCAGATCCCGTTTGCTGCTGTCGCTGTGGGTTTCCCGATGGCGGCGTTCCAGGTTGTTGATGATCCCTTCGAAGGGCTGATACAGCGTACCCTTGCCCCGGGGCTGATCGTAGTGGAGGGCAAGCTTTTCTCCCTTTGTACCGTAGAGAATGATGTCCAGAACATCCAATGGCAGCTTTCGTACTGGGGTGTCCAGCTTGAACTTGTACTGTTTAGATAGAGCGTCAAAGTACATCCGACTGATACCATCGCCCCGGATGTTGTTCCAGCCCGAGGCAGAGATTGCACCGTCCAGAATGGAAAGATCCTTGTTGGGAATTACGATGTCCGGATCTACCTTCAGCTGGTTGCCCAGACCGGAACAGGTAGGACAGGCACCATAGGGATTGTTAAAGGAGAAGGAACGGGGAGAAAGCTCTTCGATGGAAATGCCGCAGTCCGCACAGGCATAGTTCTGGCTGAACAACAAATCCTCCTCCTCCCGAACCAGGTTGACGATCACGATGCCGCCCGAGAGCTTTGCGGCGATTTCACAGCTGTCCGTAAGCCGCCGCACGATGTCGGGACGGATCACCAGACGGTCTACGATGACCTCAATATTGTGCTTGTTATTTTTCTCTAGCTTGATCTCCTCGGACAGGTCGTAGAGGTTTCCATCTGCCCGGATGCGGACGTAACCAGATTTCCGAGCGTCCTCCAGTACCTTTATATGCTCACCTTTCCTGCCTCGGATCACTGGCGCCAGAATTTGAATCCGGGTAGCTTCGGGCTGTGCCATTACCTGGTCTACGATCTGGTCAATGGTTTGCTGCTTGATCTCCTTGCCGCAGTTGGGACAGTGGGGGGTACCCACCCGTGCCCACAGCAGGCGCAGGTAGTCATAAATTTCCGTCACAGTACCCACAGTGGAGCGGGGATTTTTGCTGGTGGTTTTCTGGTCAATGGAGATGGCGGGGGAGAGCCCGTCAATGTAGTCCACGTCGGGTTTCTCCATTTGCCCCAGGAACATTCGGGCATAGCTGGACAGAGATTCCACATAGCGGCGCTGGCCTTCTGCGTAGATGGTATCGAAGGCCAGTGAACTTTTCCCGCTGCCGGACAGACCGGTGACTACCACCAGCTTTTCTCGCGGAATCTCTACGTCAATATTTTTCAGGTTGTTGGCGCGCGCGCCTTTTACAGTGATGTGATCTTGCATAGTTAGATGTCCTCTAAGGTTTGCTGTTCTGGGCAGCCGAATGACCCAGCGCTGCAGCTGAGGCAGTCGCAGTAGTTGCCGCCCTTAATCCAGCGTTCCCCTTGAACAGCCTGATCCACCAGGGCGTAAAACCCTGGGGTGGGACGTTCTGCCCAACCGGGGAGGGTGTGAAGCTGATCCAGATAACCACCGGAATGCCGTTGGCTTGAGATAACCGGATGGCAAGGGTGGTTTTGCCTGCCCCGGGAGACCCGAGAATCGGGATGCGGGTTCACGCTTCGCCTCGCAGTCCGATGATCTGATCCCGCAGCGCGGCAGCCAGCTCGAATTCCAACCGGGAGGCAGCTTCCTTCATCGCCTTTTCCAGCTGTCCGATATGGGCGGCCCGCTGAGCGGCAGTTAGGTGCGTTCCGCCGGTTGACTCTTCTGGCGGCTTGCTGATTTCCAGCAGATCACGGATGTCTTTCTTGATGGTTTGGGGGACGATGCCATGAGCCTTGTTGAAGGCGTCTTGTTTTTCTCGGCGGGCTTCGGTGACCCGAATGGCACGCTCCATGGAGGGGGTGATGCGATCCCCATAGAGGATCACTCGGCCGGCTGCGTTTCGGGCGGCGCGACCGATGGTCTGAACCAGCGCAGTTTCACTGCGGAGGAAGCCCTCCTTATCCGCATCTAGTATAGCCACAAGAGACACTTCTGGCAAGTCCAAACCTTCCCGCAGCAGGTTGATACCCACTAAAACATCAAAAGTTCCCAGCCGCAGATCACGGATGATCTCTGTCCGTTCGATGGTCTTGATAGAATGATGCATATATTTGGCACGGATCCCAGCCTTCATCAGATAGTCCGTCAGATTCTCGGCCATCTTAATGGTGAGGGTGGTGACCAACACCCGTTCGTTCCGTTCCACACGGGACTGAATTTCGCTCTGGAGGTCGTCGATCTGACCGGTCACTGGCCGTACTTCCACAATGGGGTCCAGAAGACCGGTGGGCCGAATCACCTGTTCCACGATCTGACCGGAGCGCTCCTGTTCATATTTCCCGGGGGTGGCGGAGACGTATACCACCTGGTTGATCCGTTGTTCAAATTCTTCGAACTTCAGGGGGCGGTTGTCATAGGCGCAGGGCAGTCGGAAGCCGTAGTCCACCAAGGTGGATTTCCGGGCGCGATCCCCATTGTACATGGCGTGAACTTGGGGAAGGGTCACATGGGATTCGTCGATAAAGAGCACGAAGTCATCCGGGAAATAGTCCAATAGGGTCAGGGGGGGAGAGCCAATAGGACGGTCTGAAACCACCCTGGAATAGTTTTCGATGCCCTGACAGTATCCCAACTCTCGAATCATCTCCATGTCGTACTGGGTGCGCTGACGAATGCGCTGCGCTTCGATGGCTTTTTCCTCGCTTTTGAAGAAGTCCACCTGCTTCCACATTTCGTCCTCAATGGATACCAACGCCTTTGCCAGCTTTTCCTTCGTGGTGACGTAGTGGCTGGCCGGGTAAATGGCCACATGATTGAGAATACGGGTGGGAGTACCGGTGACCACGTTGATCTCACTGATCCGGTCTACCTCTTCCCCCCAGAACTCTACCCGGATAGCGTGATCTTTGGCGTAGACCGGGTAAATTTCCACCGTGTCGCCCCGAACCCGGAACATGTTGCGATCAAAGGCGATGTCGTTGCGCTCGTAGCGGATTTCGATGAGCTTTTTCAGCAGGGCGTCTCGATCATACTCCATTCCGGTGCGGAGACTGATGACCATGTTCTTGTAGTCGATGGGGTTGCCCAAACCGTAGATACAGCTCACCGAGGAGACGACAATCACGTCCCGCCGTTCAAATAGGGCGGCGGTAGCGCTGTGGCGCAATCGTTCGATTTCCTGATTGATGCTGGCATCCTTCTCAATGAAGGTATCAGTGTGGGGAATATAGGCTTCAGGCTGGTAGTAGTCGTAGTAGGAGACAAAATACTCCACCGCATTGTTGGGGAAAAACTCCTTGAACTCGGCACATAGCTGGGCGGCAAGGGTTTTGTTGTGAGCCAGTACCAGCGTAGGACGCTGCACCTTCTCAATGGCCTTGGCCATGGTGAAGGTTTTACCGCTGCCGGTAACGCCCTGAAGGGTTTGCTCTTCCAGACCCAGCTCAATCCCCCGGGCAATGGCATCAATGGCCTCTGGCTGATCGCCGGAGGGTTCGTAAGGGCTTACAACTTTGAATTCTGGCATAGAAGGGAACACCGTCCTTAATCAGCGCAACAAGCCAGATCGTGCCATGGAGACGTAGTCGCCGTCGGCAAACACCAGGTGATCCAGCAGATCAATTTGCAGCTTGTCCAGCACATTTTTACATTGGATTGTAGCGATCCGATCCTCGGGAGAGGGCACGGCCAAGCCAGAGACATGGCAGTGAGCCAGCAGAACCGAGCGGGCCCGATGGCGCAGAGCGGTTTCGGTGACCAATCGGATGTCCAGCGTACAAAGGGTTGCGCTACCTTCGTGGAGCAGGTCGCAGCCCAGTACCCGGCCCTTGGCATCCAAGGAGAGAAGGTAAAGCATCTCATTCCGGGCACCGTAGAAGTAGGGCGCCAGGAGGGTGCTGGCATCATCGGTACAGGTAACGACAGTGTCCAATTTAACCCGATCCTGTTGGTAGCGGCGGGCAAATTGGGGCAGCAGGTGGATCAGCAGTGCCATATGTTTGCCGACGCCATCTACTCGCACCAGATCCTCTACTGTAGCGTCCATAACGCCGGAGAGACTGCCAAAATGGTCGATTAACCGATGGGCCAGAGGATTGGTATCTACTTGGGGAACAGAGTAAAACAGGAGCAGTTCCAGTAGCTCGTAGTCTTCAAAAGCGCATTCGCCGCAGGCAAGAAACCGGTTTTTCAGTCGTTGCCGATGACCGCCATGACGATGCAGCTCCTTCATTGGGGCGCCCTCCTCTTCCGGCGACCGAGCTACTTTACCCTGGCTAGTACCCGGTGCCATAGCGATTCAGGTAGGCCTCTATCTGGGCCTTCATGGAGTCATCTATGTGTACGGTTCCGTCAATGGGGCGACGATAGAGAAAGGCGAGTATGTCCTGTATGGTGACAATGGGGTGAACCGCAATGCCGTATTCATCTCGCAGCTCGTCCAGGGTAGAGCAGGTACCGCTGCCTCGCTCCATCCGATCCACTGAGACAAAGAGGCTGGAGATGGAGACGTTGGCAACCTGATGAAACAGGGTGATGGATTCCCGGACTGCGGTGCCGGCAGTGACCACATCCTCGACAATAGCGATTACATCGCCGTCCTTGGGCTGGTAGCCCACCATGGAGCCGCCTTCGCCGTGATCCTTTGCTTCCTTGCGGTTGAAGCAATAGGGGATATCACGGCCGTAGTTTCGATAGAGGGAGGCGGCGGCGGAGACAGCAAGGGGGATTCCCTTGTAAGCGGGGCCGAAGAGGGCGGTCACACGGTCCGAAAGGTGCTCCTGAAGGCAGGCAGCGTAATAATCACCCAGACGCGCAGCTTGCGCGCCGGTTTTGTAGTTTCCGGTGTTAATAAAATAGGGGGTTTTGCGACCGGATTTGGTAGTGAAATCGCCGAAGGTCAGCACACCGGAGCGTACCATAAAGGTGATGAATTCCTCTTGGTAAGTCATAAGAAAACTCCTTCCCTAGGTGATGAAAAAAGGTTGATTTTAGATGATTGTACTGTACTAAATTCAGTAACACAGTATTATAACATTAAAATTGAAAATAGACAAGATAGCGGAGGGGGGCGATGGGAGGCAATCTGGCAAACAGAATCCCCCAAACGAGAGGGAATTCCAACCTCGTTTGGGGGAGCGTGTTTTGGTTTCGATTCCCTATTCAGATAGTAGAACTGAAACGGAGCATTATGTTCGAATCGTGTTACTTGTCGATCACGGGGATTTCGGTTTCATCCCGCTCATCCAGGTGCGCTAAGTAGTACTTGGTGTCCTTTGCCATAACATTGGACAACATCAACACAGCAACCAGGTTGGGGATTGCCATCAAAGCGTTCAGTACGTCGGCGATGGTCCAGACCAGGTTCAGAGAGAGGACGGGGCCGACGACAACGACGCCGATAAAGATGATTTTGTAAGGGATGATGGCCTTTCTGCCCAGCAGGTATTCGGCGCAGCGTTCACCGTAGTAGGACCAGCCCAGAATAGTGGAGTAGGCGAAGGTGATGATGCCGACAACCAGGATGATGGGGCCGAGAACGGGGATCTGGCTAAAGGCTACGCTGGTCATAGCGCCGCCGTTCTTGATGGTAGTCATATCAATGCCGTTGTCCTGCATGATGGTGCTGACCAGAACCAGGCCGGTCATCAGACAGACGACGACGGTGTCCCAGAAGGTGCCGGTAGCAGAGACCAGAGCCTGACGGACGGGGTTACGGGTCTGAGCGGCGGAAGCCACCAGGGGTGCGGAACCCAAGCCGGATTCATTGGAGAACAGGCCACGGGCGATACCGTAGCGGGCAGCGATCATGATGCCCTGACCGACCAGACCGCCGGCAACAGCGCCAGGAGTGAAAGCCAGCTTGCAGATGGTAGCGATAGCGGGAATCAGATAAGCGCGGTTGATAACCAGGATAGCCAGGCAGCCCAGCACATAGAAGATAGCCATGAAGGGAACCAGCTTCTCACAGACTTTAGCGATGGACTTGATGCCACCCAGAATAACCACGGCGGTGATGATACCAAAGATGATGCCGATGGCCAGACGGGAGATGGGAACAACAGAGACGTTGTTCTCAATGACTTCTGCGATAGCGTTGATCTGAGTGCCGCAGCCGATGCCGAAGGAGGCCAGAGCGGCAAAGAGTGCGAAGATGATTCCCAGCCACCTCATATTCAGACCACGTTCCAGAGCATACATAGCACCGCCCTGCATACGGCCGTCAACAGTTTTGACACGATATTTTACGGCGATAAAGGATTCTGCGTATTTGGTGGCGATACCGAATACGCCAGTGAGCCAGCACCACAGAACTGCGCCAGGGCCGCCAAGGAAGATGGCGGTACCGACGCCGATAATGTTACCGGTGCCGATGGTAGAGGCCAGTGCGGTGGTCAACGCCTGGAACTGGCTGACGTCACCGGGAGAGTCCGGATCTTTTGTAACGGACAGTTTAATGCCGGTGAGGATTTTCTTCTGAATGAAGCCGGTGCGTCCGGTCAGGAACAGGTGCGTGCCGAACAGCAGGATGATCATGGGGACACCCCAGAGCAGGTCGTCCAAGTAGTTTACTATGTTTACGAAAGCTTCCATACATTCTCCTCTTCTTTTCTCTTGCAAGATTTTTGGATATTCCAAAGCGGATTAAAATATAAAAAGCGCAGCTGAACATTCCACGCCTTCTGAAATGAAAACAGCGGTGCCTATTTTCAGTAAAAAAGGCACCGCAGCAGGAAAAAGAGCGCAAAAAGACTCCCGTGACTCCCTATTGAATCCACGGAACCTCTTCTCTGTCCTTTTGCCTGAGAGATTAGCGTTACCTTACACCTTACACCTTCGGCCCCATGCCGGGCACGGGTTTCCCCAGAGTGCCATCCGTCTACAGTCTTTGCCCCGCCTTTGGGCGACCTGAGCGTGTTACGTCTTCGGTAAAAGCAACTGGTTTGAAACAGCGACTTCCATTTCCTGCAAACATCAGCTGGCTTTAGGATATCAATAGTATATACTACAAAAGACGGAAATTCAAGGTAAAATTTAAAAAAATCAAAATGGGTTCCCAAAAAGTTCTCTCGTTGGCAAGAGAATACCGAAAGGGGAAAAGGGGAGAAACAGAGAGAAAATGAATTCAATTCTCTTTTTTGATGCAAGCACCTCTGAGCCTGCTCCGGAAATTCGGCATTTTTTTTACTGCTTGACCTTGCATAACACCGGAAAATACGGTATCATACATCTATAATATAACGTGTGAGAGAACCAACAAAAGTAGGAGTAAATGCATATGAAGACACCTTTTGTAACCAAGGACCAGTTGGAAGCGATTTGCCAAGCATATCCGACTCCCTTCCACCTGTACAATGAGGCGGGTATCCGCCAGACCGCCCGGGAAGTGAACGCTGCCTTTGCCTGGAACCAAGGATTCCAGGAATACTTTGCTGTCAAGGCAACCCCCACCCCTGAGATATTGAAGATTTTGCGGGAAGAGGGCTGTGGCGTGGACTGCTCGTCCCTCACTGAGCTGCTGATGAGTGAGCGCTGTGGCTTCTCCGGGGAAGAGATCATGTTCTCCTCCAACGAGACCCCGGCAGAGGAATTCGTCCAGGCGGAAAAGCAGAAGGCCATCATCAACCTGGACGACTTCACTCACATTGCTTTTTTGAAGGAGACCATCGGATATATTCCCGAGACCATCTCCTGTCGCTATAATCCCGGCGGGGTGTTCACTCTGGGCGAGAGTGAAGAAGGGTTCCAGGTGATGGACAACCCCAGCGAGGCCAAGTACGGCTTCACCAAGGATCAGATCATCGAAGGATTCCAGACCCTCAAAGCCATGGGTGCGAAGCACTTCGGTATTCACGCTTTCCTGGCCTCCAACACAATCTCCGATGCCTACTACCCAGTTCTGGCAGGACAGCTGTTCCAGCTGGCTGTGGAGCTGAAGGAAAGAACCGGTTGCCACATCCAGTTCATCAACTTGTCCGGCGGCATAGGGGTACCCTATCGTCCCGAACAGAAGAAGAATAATATTGCAGCCATTGGCGCTGGAGTCAAAGAGCAGTTTGAACAGATTTTGGTACCGGCCGGCATGGGTGATGTGAAGATCTTTACTGAAATGGGCCGGTTTATGCTGGCGCCCAACGGTCACCTGGTGACCAGAGCCATCCATGAAAAGCATATTTATAAGGAATACATTGGCGTGGATGCCTGTGCAGCGAACCTGATGCGTCCCTCGATCTACGGTGCTTACCACCATATTACGGTGATGGGCAAGGAAGCAGAACCTTGTGATCACAAATATGATGTGGTTGGTTCTCTGTGCGAAAACAGCGATAAGTTTGCGGTAGATCGGATGCTGCCTAAAATTGACAAGGGAGATCTGCTGGTGATCCACGACACCGGCGCCCACGGCTTTGCTATGGGCTACAACTACAATGGTCGGCTGCGCAGTGCAGAAATCCTCCTGAAAGAGGATGGCACCACGAAAATGATCCGCCGCAGAGAAACGGAAGAGGATTACTTTGCCACTCTGATGTGGGATTGAGTACAACCTAAAAAAACGAGGGTATCGTCACGGGCTGACGATACCCTCGTTTTGCACAGCACTATTCAACGACGCTTAGAATCCGGAGGATGTCCTGAGGGGGAACCTGGCTGAGAGGGCGGATGGGGGCAGGGTCAGACTGGTAAGGCGCGATTGCTTTTTCAAACCAACTGACATGATGCCATTGTCCGTTTTTGTACCCCGTGTTGTGGTAGGTGCCTAGGCGCTGGAATCCAAACCCTAGGTGAAGTCGTTCGCTTTTCTCATTTGGCACGGTTACGCCGCCATAGACGGTTTTCACGCCCTGTAGCGCAAGCAGCTCTATAAGTACCTGATACAGTGTGGTGCCCGCTCCGTTGGAGTGGACTGTTTTGTCCAGATAGATGGATAGCTCTGCGTTCCACTGATACGCTTCCCGCTCCATCTGTCGGTGGGCGTAGGCATACCCGATGATAATTCCGCCCTTCTCCCAGACCAGGTAGGGGTAGATGGTGGTGATAGATGCGATCCGTTCCGCAAATTCCGCCTCCGTCGGAAGAGTACGCTCAAAGGTGATGGGGGTGTCGATATATTGGGCATAAATCCGAAGCAGTGCGGAGCTGTCCTCAGGGACGGCAAATCGAATTTTCATGATAACACCTCGTTGATTTTTATGATAAGGTTCTGCTACAGCTGGAATAGAACCCCTGCGGCGGCGGACAGGAGAATCCACACCACAGGGTGCAGTTTCCGGGTGGGTTTAAACCGGGTGAGGAGAAAGACTGCGACAGCCAACAGGAGACAACGCCAGTTGAAGAGCGTCAGAAGCTGGCCGTCAGCCTGCCAACCGGGAATATCCAGGAGAGAGATGGTGATCACGCTCCAGCAGGCGGCGGCAATCAGACCGGTAGAGGCGGGGCGCAGCCCATAGAAAACAGCATCTACATATTTGTTGTCCCGGAACCGGCGCAAAATGCTGGCAACAATTATAATCACAGCGATAGAAGGTGTGATCAGGCCTGCAGTAGCGATGATGCTGCCAGGGATGCCTGCGGTGGTAAAACCAACGTAGGTAGCCATGTTGACGCCCATGGGGCCGGGGGTAGACTCAGAAATGGCGATCATATTTGCCAGCTCGTGGCTGGTAAACCAACCAGTACGTTGGCCGATGTCCTGGAGGAATGGGATGGTAGCCAGGCCACCGCCTATGGAAAAGAGTCCGGTGCAGAAAAACTCTGCAAACAGGCGTAAGTAGAGCATCATGTGTTCCACCCCCTTGCCCGTTTGAAGCCCAGTCCAATGATGCTGGAAACAATGACAAGGATTGATGGCGAAAGCCCCCAAAGGACAGATAGAAAAAATACAGCGACAAAAATCAAGGCCGTAGGCAGATCAATTAACGCAGATTTCCATATTTTTAGTGCCGCGTTCAGGATCAGGGTGCAGACGCAGGCGCGAATGCCAGAGAAAGCGTGGGCGACGGCAGGCAGATCGGCGAAGGTGCGGAGAAAGAGGGCGATGATGGTGATGATAATGACGCTGGGGCAAACAATACCCAGGGTGGCTGCAATACCGCCAAGAATTCCTTTGTACTTGTAGCCAATAAAGGTGGCGGTGTTCACGGCAATGACACCGGGGGTACACTGGCCGATGGCGAAGTAGTCGGTAAGCTCCTCGTCAGTAGCCCAGCCTTTGTTTTCCACTACATCTCGCTGTAAAATGGGCAGCATGGCATAGCCGCCGCCGAAGGTACAGGCACCGGTGCGGAAAAAGGTGGTAAAAAGGTCCAGATAAATGTTCATGGAAGAAAAGCACCTCGTAGGAAAGGGGAGCCGAAAGGCTCCCCTGGAAAGCGGTTGTGTTGTGAGA
>CALLZZ010000222.1 GCA_937858235.1 uncultured Clostridia bacterium | reverse complement strand
TATTATAACTATTGCGATAATTATGTCAAGAAACAATAGTTTATTTTATGCAGAATAAAAGTATTTTGCAGTTAAATTGAGAAAATACCGCAAGTTTAGCTGATAAAGTGTATTGTATTTTTGCTTTTTGTTTTGGATTATGGGTGTTCACAATATGACAATATAGCTACAATAGCAATAGAAAATAGCAAAAATTAATGCTTTCATCCAAATCAAGGAGAATAATCATGAGTGTAGGAATTTCGATTAAGCACGCAGCCAAGCAGTATGGCAAAAATACCGTCATTCCCGATTTGTCATTGGAAATCCCGAACGGAAAATTGTTTACACTGCTTGGCCCGTCCGGCTGCGGCAAAACAACGCTTCTGCGAATGATTGCAGGTTTTAACAGCATTGAAGGCGGTACATTCTCTTTCAATGGCAAGGTTATCAATGATATAGACCCCGGGAAGCGCAACGTCGGCATGGTTTTTCAGAATTACGCCATTTTCCCTAACATGAGTGTGCGCAAAAACGTTGAGTTCGGCCTTAAGCGGCGCAAATTTTCCAAGGAAGTGATTGGAAAAGAAGCCGACAAGTTTTTAAAGCTTGTCCACATGGACCAATATGCAGACCGTATGCCAGATCGTCTTTCCGGCGGACAGCAGCAGCGTGTAGCCCTCGCCCGCGCGCTTGTTATAAAGCCTGACGTCCTGCTTATGGACGAGCCGCTTTCCAATCTTGACGCAAAACTCCGTGTGGAAATGCGTACGGTCATAAAAAACATTCAGAAGAGTATAGGCATAACCACTGTTTACGTAACGCACGACCAGGAAGAAGCCATGGCTATTTCGGACGAAATTGCAATCATGAAAGCAGGCGTGATTCACCAGTGCGGAAAACCGAAAGATATCTATCAGCGCCCTGCCGATTTGTTTGTCGCGACATTCATCGGAAAATCGAATCTACTCAAAGCAGAACTGATTACTGACGGCGACCGCTGCCGTGTTAAGCTTATGAACGGCTATGACGTGGAATTCAGCAATATTAAAAAAAGCGAGCAAAAGGAACGCGACGTTATTATTTCGGCACGACCAGAAGAACTGATTGTGCATTTCGGAGACAGCGCAAAGCAGAAAGACGGAATACACGGTAAAATCCGCGACAGCATGTTCTTAGGTTTAAACACCCATTATCTCGTCGATTTGGAAACAGGAGAAAAAGTGGAGATCATTCAGGAATCTAAAATAGATTCGATTCTGCCTGAAAACAGTGACGTGCTGCTCACTCTAAATGCGATGAAGATAAATATATTTGATACGGAAAGTTCGCTAAGTTTAATGGACGGGGTAAAAAATCTTGTAAAACCTGCTGGTCCGGAATTGTCCAGGAGGAATTAGAATGAGCTATTTAAAAAAGAAAGCAGATGTCTGGACGGCTATTTCATTCGCTCTACTGGCGCTATTTATAATTTTTCTTCTATTCCCAATTACAGAGCTGCTGAAGGAAGCATTTTACACAAAAGGCGCATTTTCTCTTGATGCATTCCATAGATTTTTCAGTCAGCGCTATTATTACGAGACTATCTTGCACAGTACAAAAATAGGCTTCAGTGTGATGTTTTTCAGCTTGCTGATAGGCATTCCATTTGCATATTTTTATTCATTTTATCAACTGCACGGTAAAAAAATCATATTTATCCTTTGCCTGCTGTGCAGCATGTCGGCTCCGTTTATTGGGGCCTATGCGTGGATACTTCTGCTTGGTAACTCTGGTCTAATAACCCAGATGCTTCGTTCAATAGGTATTAACGGAATTACCATTTACGGTGAACGGGGAATTGTTTTTGTACAGTCACTTAACCTGTTCCCGCTCGTGGTGATTTACATGAGCGGCGCTTTCAAAAGTATTGACAGTTCGCTTATGGAAGCGTCAGAGAGTATGGACTGCAAAGGCATCGAGCGCTTTTTCAAAGTAGTCATGCCGCTGACAATGCCGACAGTGCTTGCCGCTGCCATGCTAGTCTTCATGCGCTCTTTTGCGGACTTCGGCGCACCTGTGCTGATCGGGCGTGGGTATGAGACGTTTCCGGTGTTGATTTACAACGGATATTTGAGTGAAAACGGATCGGATTATCATTTTGCCGCTGCAATAAGCGTGATTGCAGTTCTGATTACCGCACTTGTCTTCCTGCTGCAAAAATATGCGACAAGCCATTTTAAATTTACAATAAATGTGCTTCACCCCATAGCACCAAAAAAGTCTAAAAAAGTTCCCGGCATTCTGATGAATATTTTTTGTTATCTGCCTATTGCAATAGCCCTTATGCCGCAACTTTACATCGTTTACATGTCGTTCCGCAATTACAGCTACAGCGTGCTACGCCCGGGTTTTTCGCTCAACAACTATAAAAAGGCGCTTGCAAAGTCCTTTCAGCTTTCCGTTGGCAATACGCTTGTTATCAGCTTCGTAACGCTCGCGTTAATTGTGCTGATCGCCGTTCTGATAGCATATCTGGTTGTTCGCAGGAGTAATGTCATAAACCATGCAATCGATACGATTTCAATGCTACCATATATTATGCCGGGTGCAGTCGTCGGTATTGCGATGATAATCGCGTTCAGCAAAAAGCCTTTCAGCCTCACAGGCACTTTGCTTATCATGATTATCGCCCTGACGATACGGCGGCTTCCATTTACAAGCCGTTCAGCAACGGCCGCCATGATGAAAGTGCCAATAAGCACGGAAGAAGCAGCTATCAACCTCGGTGCCTCTAAGCTTGACGCTTTTTCGCATATCACCGTCCCAATGATGTCGAACGGCGTTATCGCCGGTGCGGTACTCAGCTGGGTGTCAATAATCACTGAGATGTCTTCAGGTATTATTCTTTACAACAACAACACCATTACGCTTACGATTTCAACCTATGAGAGCGTTACCGGCGGACTATTTGGCGTCGCAGCTGTGTTTGCCACCATCACAACGGTTTTTACTATAATCTGTCTGGTCGTATACCTTATTGTCACCAAGTCAAGTAATGACAAGGAGTTAATAAATTAAAAACATCAAAAGGAGAGGTCAAAGATGAAAAGGCTATTATGTGTTCTACTCGCATCGGTAATCGGACTTTCTACAGCAGCCTGCAGCTCAGGGACGAACACCGCAGATGCATCCTCTGCTTCCTCAGTTGGAAGCCAAACTGCTTCAAGCCCGTCAGACTCGTCGCTCCCATATTATGTGCACAGCGCGGATAAAATCACAGGCAACATCACCGTATACACCACGATGGAAGACAAGGAGCAGGAGGTGCTGAAAGGTCTCTGGAGCAAATACTACCCTAAATGCGAAATGAAGATACAGGCGGATTCCATAGGCACACTTGCCACCAAAATCAGAGGCGACCAGTCCACAAACGCCGACGTCGTCATCGGCGGCATGTTTCAGGCAGACGGCAGCATGTATCAGGATATCCTGCAGAAATACACTGCAGCATGTGACAAAGAGCAGTCCTACCATGACCCGGCAGGGTATTACACATATTATGATGTGCAGGTCATGTGCCTTGTTGTCAATCCGGAGCTGTGCAAGCAGTTTGGCGTAAAGATCAGCGGCTATAAAGATTTGCTGAATCCCAAACTCAAGAAAAAAATAATTCTTGCGGACCCTAGTGCTTCCTCTTCTGGCTGGCGCCAGCTTCAGACTATTCTCGCCGTTATGGGTGACAAGTTCAACGATGACAAGTCGTGGAATTATATTAAACAGCTCATACCAATGTGCTTCAGCACATCTTCATCAAAAGCTGTTTATAACCTCGTCAGCAGCGGTGAGTACGTTGCAGGTCTTTCGTATGAGTCAGCGGTCAAAGACATGATTAAAGACGGCGCCCCTATTGAATGCGTTTATATGAAAGAAGGAAACACGGCAATGGCCGGTGGTGCTGCAATCGTGAAAAAAGCAAAGAACCTTCCGGCAGCACAGGCTATGATGGACCTTCTGTCCTCTTCAGAGTTCCAATCAGCAAGGGCAAAAGAGTCATGCGGGCGTGGCTCAAACTCCAAATGCAAACTAAACGACCTGCCCGAATCAAGCACATTGAATATGAAGGATCTGAACTTCAGTTACCTTTCAAAGAATAAAGGCGACATCTGCAAAAAATGGAATGATCTTTGGGCGCAGCTCCATAAATAATTTATCGACAGCAAAATAAAAGCAGTAAAGGGACAGGCTCAAAATCTGTCTCTTTATTTTTAGATATTTTCATAAACGCTATGCGGCCAGCAAAGCCGCAAAGATAAAGCCGCAGCCGCTGATTTTAGCTCAGTACAAATTGAAATCACCGTTAAGTGAAAGGAAGCTGTCTCATGAAAGCAGTTCATTTTGGTGCCGGAAATATCGGAAGAGGATTTATCGGGTACCTACTTAGGCACTCAGGCTATGATCTGATTTTCGTCGATATTTCAGAAAAAATCGTCAATGACATAAACAGGTTTGGAAAATATAAAGTCATTTCTCTTGGAAAAGAAAAATTCGAAGAAACCGTAGACGACGTGAAAGCTATCGGCCTTAAGGACGTTGAAAGCCTCACAAAAGCCGTCATCGATACCGACCTCATCACAACGTCTATCGGTGCCAATCATTTGGCCAGCACGGGCAAAGTGTTGCAGAAAGCGCTTAAGAAACGGCAGGCAATAAACCCCGAGCAGCCGACAGATATAATTGCCTGCGAAAATGCACTTTTTGCGACCGATATTCTCAAAAAATCAATTGCAGAAAATGCTGAAAGCAATTTTCTTTCATTCTATGAAGAAAAAATAGGCTTTCCTAACTGTGCTGTGGATAGAATAGTGCCAAATATCACCTTTAAAAAAGAGTCACCAGTAGACGTAGCCGTTGAAGATTTTTTTGAATGGGACTTGGAAAAAGACGCTGTAAAGGCAAACTGCGACATAGAGGGTGTCAATTACGTACATAACCTTGCTCCATTCCTCGAACGAAAAATTTTCCTTCTGAATGGTGCCCACGCTTTAATCGCATACCTCGGCTACCGCAGACATTATAAATATGTTCATGAAGCAATTAAAGACGAGGATATACGAAGCGCCGTTCTGAAATTTCATAAGGAAATCTGCAGAATTCTCTGCCTTGAATACGGCATGGATAAAGATACTATCACAAGATATTCTGAAAAGCTCGTGCACCGATTCCAGAACCCATACCTGCAGGATGACCTTACACGTGTTGGACGTGACCCCATACGTAAGCTCTCTCATGATGATCGCTTGATCTCGCCACTGCTGATGTGCATGAGGTATGGCTTAAACTACGGCGGAATTGTAACCGCTGTCGCTGCCGGTCTTGCTTACGATTACCCCAAAGACCAAAAAGCCATGGAAATTCAGGACGACATCAGAAATAACGGCATTGAGCGCACGGTGTGCGATGTTACAGGACTTGAAAATGGCAGCCAGCCAGTCCGTAAAATCGCAGCTGAATACCGTAAGCTACTGTCCAAATCATGACTCAGTGTGTAGCGATACTACACAAATAAAGTAGTTGGCTAAGTCTTGTTTGAAGGATCGGATGATATGTGCTATTTCAATAACCAACGATAGCGGCAAAGTAAACGGAAGCCAGAAAAGAAGCGTCTGGCTTGTCAAATCGCTTGGTAACTCTTCGAAAACATTTTATCTGCTGGAAGAAATATTTAATCAGATGACGCTCTGTATAAAGGACCCCGTCGCAACGCTGTGGATTTACAGCGTTGGATTTTGGTGGAATGGTGCATTCGCCATCTTGACGCTGGATATAATTGTGGGTCTCGTTTTTCCCATATAACCTTGTCGGCACGGACGTTACTCTAAGAGATATCGACGTAAGAAAGTAATAATAACAGCTATTTTTGAATAGTCACATTGCCGGCCGAGGGCTGAAAATACAAGGAATTTCCAGCCCTGCTCACAACCATGAGGTGTTGAATTCAAAAAATCATCGAAGAAGTGGAATTGGTCTTTCCCTCGCTTTGCCCTAGAGGGCCTTGTTTACGTTGACATCTTCAATCGTCATTTTTTCAATCTTATTGGCAGTAAAAAATTTTATTGCGTCCCCTTCGCTGGCTTTTTCCTCCCAAGTGTCTCCGCCTCCACACCGTCAAGATGTTTGACAAACCTACGGGCGGGCCCGCCCCGCGGTTGAAAAGCAAAGCCCGATATGCTATGCTTAGGGCATC
>CALLZZ010000221.1 GCA_937858235.1 uncultured Clostridia bacterium | reverse complement strand
TACGGTCAAAATGACATAACGGAGCTCGCATCCAAGATTTCCAAGTCTTTGGATCCAGCAAATTTTGTAGGATATATACAGACGGATTCAGATGACACGATAGAGTATCTCTGCGATTCGTTTAGACCATGGTTCCCGGATATTGATGAGAGCAATTACTGCTCTTGCATAGCTACGCGGTTTAAAGACATCATTGACCGTGCGGCAGCTCCAAAAACAAAAGATACTTCCCTTGCGGCTACAAGCGGAGGCGTCCCTGCCGTTCAGATGGCGACACTGAAAGAAAAATACGGCATAGGCCTTGTCGCCGAAACCGGAAGCGTATGCCCAAATGACGGATGCCAGAAATCTCTGTTTGGATACAGAGACGGACATACGGAACTCATCTATAACGTTGCAGTCATTAATCCGGATGGCAGTTCAGCCAATGCATCCAATCTGATAGCGCTTTGCCCGGAATGTGCGGCCAAGTATGCAGCCCTTAAAACGCCCGACGATATTGCCCGGATGACAAAGATAAAAGAAGCTCTTGTTAATGAGCACGACGATCAGGAGATCCGAGCGGACCAGCATGTGCAGGAAGGTGTCAGGCGGGTGATAGAAAAGATCCCATTCATCAAGCCGCCAACAGATATTGATCTGAATTACGACCCGGTTCCAGTCAGACAAAAAATCAGCGATTTCGCGCTGTATCTCCGCATCAAGACAGACGTGAACGTTTACTTCAATGATGCGCATGAGGTGTTTCAGGAAATGGGCCGTGAAGGAAAGCTGCGATTCAATCCTTTCTGCCAGCAGGTCCGGTACATGTACGTGAGTTTTCGCGATAAGGGATACAGCCAGGATAAGATTTTCTATGAAATGACGAAGTGGCTGTACGACGCGACGAATGAAAAATGGCGTGACTGCGAAATCGTCATCGCATATTTCACGCAGAAATGTGAGGCATTTGATGTTATTGCCGAATAAGCTTTATTCATATAACGAAAGCACGCTTTCCAAATTTCCTGTTGTTCTCCGTGAACTTCGTACGCAGCCGCTGGGCGTGCATGAACTGTATCGTCGCGTGATAAAGAAAATGGACGGCGTTAATGAATTTATAGATGTGCTCGACTGCCTGTATGCACTTAGAAAGATTGAGTACGACGAAAATGAGGAAGTACTGCGCTATGTTGTATGAGATAGAATGCGACCAGTTCGCTGAGACAATAAATGGACAGCGTGTCCCGAGAGGAAGAATCAGATTCCGCCCGGGACTGAATACTGTCCTTGGAGACAGGCAGGGTGAAAACTCCATCGGGAAGTCTACCTTCCTGCTGACTGTTGACTTCTGCTTTGGCGGCAACGATTATCTGGACAGCGAGAAAACGAAAAATAACGTGGTCCGCTTCGTTGGCAACCACGTCATTAAATTCGCTTTTAAGTTTGGAGACCGTATCGAGTATTATTCCAGAAATACTCTGGACCCTACGCACGTCAGTAAATGTGATGAGAATTATAACGAAATAGGTGATGCGATTTCGCTGGACGATTTCCAGAAGCATCTCTTCACTTCCTATCAGATTCAGACGGCACAGTGCAGCTGGCGTAGTCTGGTAGGACGATTTGCAAGAATCTACGGCAGACATAATTACAGCGAGGAGTTTCCGCTGCAGTATGGAGGAGAACCTGATGCTGATGCGATTAAGGCGCTGGAGCAAATCTACGGCGTTTATGACCTTGTGAAGGAATATGAAGATTTCTACAAGGCAAAGAACAAGCGCAAAACCGTCCGAACGAATGCCGCCAACTTGGGAGAAATCGTAACCATCGCAAGGACAAAGAAACAGGTCAAGGCCAACACCAAGGAAGTTGAAGAACTCGAGAAGCAGCTTGAGGAACTTCTCAATAAGGAAGACAGATCCCTCGCGGAGAAGGATACCACTCAGCTTGACAAGGCCGCTGAAATCAAAGGACAGATTACGGTGCTGAAACGGCGAAGGACAAGGCTTGTGTCGCAGCTGAATGCCGTCAAGGCAAACCTTGAGGAAGGCCTGACGCCAACGTCAGATGATATTCAGGATCTGCAGGAGTTCTTTCCGAAAGCCAACATAGCCAAACTTGAGACGATTGAGCACTTCCATAAGAAGATGCAGACTATCCTGACGGATGAGATGTCAGAAGAAGTTCAGCGACTGGAGGCGCTGATTGCGGAATCCACAAAGGAAATGCAGCGCCTCGAAGACGAGCAGCGTCAGCTCGGTGTTCCGACGCATGTATCAAAGAAGTTTCTGGATGAGACTGTCCGCCTGCGCAGTCGAATTAACTTCCTAAAGACGCAGAATGAAGGATATGATGAATCACAAAAGCTGGCAGCGGAAACAAAGGATGCCAAGACTCGTATGGAGGATGTCCGGAAAAATCAGCTCGATAGTGTCCAGGCTATGATCAATCAGGAAATGGTCAGGCTGAATGACTTTATATACGATGGAAAACAATATGCTCCGGAGATTAAATTCTCTGATGCCAAGAACGGAAACCCGAAATATACATTCGGATGCGACTGGAACTCTGGCACGGGAGAAAATTACAAGAACCTCATTATTTTTGACCTGAGCGTATTCAAGACCACTGAGCTTCCGTTTATCGTCCATGACTCGCTGATCTTCAAGAACATTGCGGACCTGCCGATTGATAAGATCATGCAGCTCTATATGAACAGCGGGAAGCAGGTCTTCATATCGTTTGATAAGCACAAGGCATTTACAGATTATACAGCGAAGACTGTCTACGATACCCGCGTAATTGAGCTTCATGATAACGGAGGAGAACTGTTCGGATGGTCGTGGGCTAAGAAAGCGGAAAACGAATCCGGCGAAGAGTCGTCAGAAGATGACGAAAAATAAACTGATGGAGAAGCGTATGCATATTAGCTACAGACCCTTATGGGTAATACTTGCAGAACGGGAAATGACAAAAAAGGATCTGCGTGAATTAAGCGGAATCAGCACAGCTTCCCTTGCGAAGCTGGGCAAAGGCGAAAACCTGACGACCGATGTGCTTCTGAAGATCTGCGAAGCATTAAACTGCAATATCAATGAGATTGTAGAGACGGTTCCTGATGATGACGACAAGAAGGGAACCAGGAATAAACCGGAGGAAAAGAAGAATGCCGCAAAGTACAAACAAGGCACTCAAAGAAGCCAGTCCTTATAATGCAGCGATAACAAGAGAACAGTTTTTATTTTATGAAATGCGTACCACAGCAAAGCTTGTAAACGATGGGCTTGATAAGGATGCTGTGGTTGAACATATTGTGTCAGAGAATCTGTTTCAGTACCCGACGGAGAAATCCGTCCGGAAGATGGCACTTGCCTGCCTCCGGAGACTGGATGCAATGGAAGACGATACGCTTGTTTCGGCCATCGCGACACAGCCGAGCGATGTGGCAAAGCAGATCTGCCTCTATGCCATGATGCGGCAGTACCGTCTGGTATGGGACTTCATGCTGACGGTCATCGGCGAGAAATACCAGAAGCTCGACAGCTCCTTTGGCAGAGTGGATCTGAATACATTTTTCATGCGTCTGCAGGAGCAGGATGACTGGGTGGCAACGTGGAGCGATTCCACCATTACAAAAGTGCGTCAGGTGCTGACGAAAACGCTCGTGGAGAACGACTATCTGGACAGCACAAGAGCTGACCACTTGAACCTGGTGCTGATCAGTCCGGTACTTGAAAACGCAATCAGGAACGACGGAATGACGGAGGCGCTGCCTGCCTTCAACTGCCTGTCGTAGGAGGAACCATGAAAGGAAATATAGACGAGAGGCTGGACAAGGTACGAGAGCTCCTGAAAGACCCGGATTTCTTGGAAGGAAACGGCCTCAGCAATGAAGTAAATATCCGGATGTTCTGCTATGAAGCAAAAGATGAGATGCGTGTCCGCCACTTTGTGCTGCAGATCCTGACAGACCAGGCACTGCCGTGTCATCTGAAAGAGAATAATTTATATGAAATCTTTCTTCAGTGCTGTGAAGATAAGCGCATCCTATCCCGTATGGCCGATCAGGAGAAAAAGCGCGGAAAAGACCAGCTTGAGAAGATGATCGAGAAATCCGTGGGCGTACAGGCATATGTAGATAAGATCTGTGCAGAGCCTCCGGAAAAGGGAGACGTGCTGCTCCTGACCGGCGTCGGGGATGTGTTCCCGTTTATGCGCATTCATATGCTGCTGGAAGCCCTGCAGCCGAGAGTGGGCGGTGTTCCGATCCTCGTGATGTATCCGGGCACCTTCGACGGAAGGCACGTGAAGCTTTTTGACAGACTTAAACCGAACCCTTACTACAGGGCGTTCAATGTGATATAGGAGGAACCGCCAGATGAGAATTCAGGACATGTTTGTCGATGACATCAATCGAAAAATAAACGGTGTCATCAAGGTAGACCAGGAAGATACGACGACCGAGCAGGAGCTCAACGAGTACGTCATTACGAGAGAGCTGAAACGGCATTTCATTACGTTTTTCAACTATTATGACGACGCATTCGATGCTCCAACAGCGGATATCGGTGTCTGGATTTCCGGCTTCTTTGGAAGTGGTAAATCTCACTTCCTGAAGATGCTCTCCTATATTCTTGAGAACAGAACCATCAACGGCATTCCGACGGTTGAGCGGTTCCGCAAGAAGTTTGCGGATGATCCTGCGACTTTCATGCTGATTGACAAGGCTGCGAAGGCTCCGACGGAGACGATCCTTTTCAATATCGACATTGAGGGCTTCAGCAATAAGGACAATACCGCCGTGCTGAAGGTTTTTGCGAAGATGTTCTATAACCATCTCGGCTTCCTTGGCGAAGATTTGAAGGTGGCAAAGCTGGAGCAGTTCGTCGCGAAACAGGGCAAGACCGAGGAGTTCCGCCGTGTGTTTGAAGAAAAGAACGGCGCTCCGTGGGTGGAGACACGTGAGTCCTTTGGCTTCTTCGAGGACGATGTTGTAGAGACGCTCGAGGAAGTGCTCGGTATGAGCGAGACAGCTGCCCGCAACTGGTTCAATGGAACGGAAACAGCTGAGATCAGCATCGCTCAGCTTGTATCAGAGATAAAGGACTATGTGAACAGCAAGCCGAAGAACTTCAGGCTTCTCTTTATGGTTGATGAGGTCGGCCAGTATGTCGGCACGGATACAAACCTGCTCCTGAATCTTCAGTCTCTCGTGGAGAAGGTTGGAAGCGAGTGCGGCGGCAAGGTCTGGATTGTCTGCACTGGTCAGGAAGCCATCGACGAGATCATCAAAGTCCGCATGGATGAGTTTTCCCGCATTCAGGCAAGATTCAAGACAAGGCTTTCCCTGTCCTCCTCTGCTGTAGATGAAGTCATCCAGAAAAGACTCCTCACCAAGAAGCCGGAAGCAAGGACTGTCTTGACAGACCTGTATGAGCGCAACGACTACGTGCTGAAGAACCTGTTCAGCTTCACTGATTCTGTGCTCGATATTAAAGGGTACAGCGGTCCGGAAGAATTCGTTGTGAACTATCCGTTTGTGCCGTATCAGTTCATTCTGATTCAGAAGATTTTCTCGGAAATCCGCAAGCACGGCGCAGCCGGAAAACACTACTCCGGGGCAGAGCGCTCGATGCTGGACGGCTTCCAGATCGTGGCGAAATCCATCGAAGACAAGAACGAGCATGCCATCGCTCCGCTTTATCCTTTCTATGACAGCGTGCATTCCTTCCTCGACGGCTCTATCCGCCGCGTGATCGAGCGCTGCCAGAAGGCCGCGGATAATCATGACGGCATTGAAGACTATGACGTCAAGGTATTAAAGCTCCTCTACCTCATTCGCTACATCGATGATGTAAAGGCAAACCTTGATAACATCGTCATTCTGATGTCGGATGATATCCGGACGGATAAGATCGAGCTCCGGCAGACGGTGCAGAAGTCGCTCGACCGCCTGAAGAGCCAGAACTATATTGACCGCCGCGGCGATGCCTATATCTTCCTCACCGATGAGGAGCAGGATATTGCGCGAGACATCGCGAATACATCTGTAGATACCGCCAAGATCGTTGAGCGTATCGGGCAGATGATCTTCGGCGATATCTATACACAGAAGAAATACCGGTATGGGAAATACGACTTCCCGTTTGATGAGATGGTGGATTCCACTTCCATCGGTGCGGTGACTGGTGGCATGACGCTCCGCTTCCTAACAGTAGCTGCGGACG
>CALLZZ010000220.1 GCA_937858235.1 uncultured Clostridia bacterium | reverse complement strand
GCTCGAGAAACTCCTCCCACTCAGCCTGAGAGGTGCTCACAACACCCAGCTCCGGGTCACCTACTACCCGGACCAAGTCGCCCCTTTCAAAAGGGTTCGGGGGAGCGAAGAATTTGTTTTCAAACCGATGGGGATCGCCTATTTCAATGGGATAGGGGGCTTCCTCCGACCAAATACCGATTATTTCGCCATCTATACTATATTCGCAGTGAGCAACAGGGTTCTCTTGGTGAGGGTCCTCATAGAATTCAGTTTGCTCATCCCTAACCTGCCTGACAGCTACGCCGAGGCGGTCCGCAATGCAGTAGCGGTTGAGATGAAAATATCTTCTTGCCTTGGGTGGTGCCTTGTCCGCGATAGGAAATTTTCCCACTTCGAAGGTTTTATTGGCATGCTCTCTGCCATAGGCCAAGGCTGATTCAAGCGCAGAGAAGTGTCCGTTACACCGATCTTCGTCATCAAAGGAGACACCAAATATATAGTTCCCCCCACTGTTTTCCACAAAGCGGCGTTCTATCTCCGCCTCGTAGAAAAGCCGCTCCTCAATTTGCCTTCTCAGTGTCTCGTCTGAAGTTGTCTCTGCAATATCTCGGAGCACAGTGAGCTTGTCCTTCCGCACGAGATTTGAATTCCATAAAATAGTAGCCCGCTCAAAACCGGAAAAGACAATATGCTGTTCCTTGCAATAGTTCCTCATAAACTCGGACATGGGTATCTTCGTCATGTGCAGTTCCCTCCATCAATAGTTATAGTGGTATAAACTCATCATAGACTACCCTGCCCGCTTTAAGTATTGCGGAAAGCCGATCGGTGGGGAGAAGCTCGTAGTAGCGGCCTGTTTCCTCATCATAGGCCAGGCAAAGCAGTCTGCCGCCTTGATCCGCACCGCCATCAATGAAGTAGTGGCTCTGTCCGTCCCAATAAATTCCCTTGTGGTCTGGATTACCCGAAACGCTTTTGGCCGAGGTGTGTCCGGCAATGATATCCTTGTAAAACCAACCTGTCGTGGGCGGATATTTGCCGACAAAGAAATAATCTGCAGTCCCCCATTTCCAATCCTCCTCTGCCTCTTCATCCACACCTGCGTGGACGAAAATCTGTTTCTCTGATTCATAGTAGTAGGGTAGCTTCCTGAGCCAATGAAGCAGGGGTGCATGGCGCTCCTTGATGCAAGAACGGACATAGTCGCTAACCTCCGCGAACTTGCCGCCCTGCGCCAGCTCCTTGATACACTCCTCTTCCTCGGGGATGAGAAAGCCCCCCACAGTGCGCAAGCCCTTATCTGCCGATAGCCAAGTGTCATCCCCATCAATGAATTCCAAAAAGTCATCCTCGTGGTTGCCACGCAGGACAACTAGATTGTTCTTTGAAGCTTGGGTGAGCTTCCAGATAAACTCCAGGGTACGATAACTGAATTTGCCCCTATTTATGTAGTCACCCAGTAAAACGAGTGTATCCTTTCCGGCAGCAAAGGACTCTAAATGCTCCAGTTGCGATATACGGCGACGCAACTGATGAAAATGCCCGTGGATGTCTGAAAGCGCAAAAATCATGTCTTCCTCCTTGAAAATCTGCCCCTGCGCTAAAGCAGGTCTCTGTAATCTTGAAACATAAAAACGATATTATTATCACGCTTATCTGTATGCCAATGGCCGCAGTACCAGATATCGTACGTCAGTCTGTCCTCGATACTATCCAACCACTCCTCGGTACTTCTGTCCACATTGGCTTGGTTGATATTAGGTAAAAATTCTTCGCGCGGAATGTACTTTAACGGACAGGTATGCGAGAACACTGCATCCACACGCCAACGCTCTTTGGAAAGCCGCGCCTCGACTTGTGCCATAATCTCGTCTGATGGTTGCTCATCTGGCCACCAATTCACATGGGGTGTGCGACTGTATTTATCCACGCTGTATGCTCCGCCAATGGCGATGCAACGGCGGCCTTCAAGGTTGTATATTTCACCGTCCTTGGCGAATAAAAGGTTAGGATATTCTGGCTCAACATAGACGATTCCGTCATTCCACTCTGCTTCATCATAGGTGTCGATACTCTCGGGGCGCATCTCATGGTTGCCATGAATACAGAGTAGCGTAATGGGCAAATCGCTAAGCATTTGCTTTAGCTCATTGTCGGACGGACTGCCATGGTAGTTAATCCCTGCATCACCAAGAATGACGAGTATGTCATCCTCGGCTGCGGTGCAAACATCCTCGCAAAATTCTATGATTCTTTCAAAATCACCGTGGCAATCGCCAGTAATATAGACCATTTAATCTCTCCTTTACAGAACCGTGATTTCATCCGTGAACCAATTCGGGAATATAGTAGAATGATCATGCAAATGTCCAAGTGTAGCGGGAGTTGATGTGTGTGTCACTGACTGTCACTACGCTTAGCCGTGCTGATCCAACGGAAAAACCGCCAAAGCATCGCTCAAAAATTCGTGCGGTTTGAGAACAATATGCTGTCCACCTGTATGTGTCTCCATACCCACTAAAAACAAATCCCATCCTTGTATGAAAATGTCCAGAAAAGTCTCGCTATTCCCACGATCTATGTATCGCCGGAGATAGGCCTCCTTGGCCTCGCGTTGCGGATAGACAAGAAAATAGGGGATTTCCTCTATATTAAGCATCTGCAACACAGGAATGACGGGCGGAATCAGAATGATTTTTTCGCTATCCCGCATGCTTATTAGTTCGGCGGCATAGTTATCTGGCCATTCCGGTCGCATGATGAGGTTGGGTTCAGCCTTGCATACCTCATGGTCCTTTTTATCAGCAGACAATAAATACTTATATGGCATACAAACAAAATCAATCACCTTATCCGGGTACATCTCAGCCAAGTATGTCTTGCCAGTGCCGGCATGAGCAGCGACTATCATCACTTTACCCCCATTCCCCACATAGCCTCTATAAACTGCTTTGCTTCTGCAAAGGAGGCTTTGCCTTGGCAAATATTTAGCATGGGGATAAAAAGGTCGGACCAAAAATCGACAGCACACTCGATTTCCTTTGCATACATTTTCGGTGATTTTTCTAACATATCATAATCAATACGCAGGCTATATGCTACATCGCCAAAATCATCCACATAGAAGCGACCCCTGGACTTGATATTCCAGTTAATGAGATTGACCGTTTGCAGTGCCTCCCAATAGTTCTCACTATCTACCGTGAGAACAGTTGGAGAAATAAAACAGAGAATATCGCACCAGCGTTCTTGAAAATCGAAACTCATCTGTAAGCAATGGGATTTGGAATCCATCTGAAAGGTCAAATGTAATGTGTGAATCGTGGTGTTAACTTTTTTATAAAGATACTTGAAATCCTGCTGAAGGATATTTGTAACAGCCTGCATGGCACTTGCTCTTGTCATTTGTTGCTCCAATCAACCAAAATGGTCTTAATTTTTTTAAGAGCATCTGAATCTTTATCTAAGAGAATCATTTCAACCAACAGTTTTACCATTTCGGGCATATTTACATCTTCGGCTTTAACTTGTTTGTCTGCCCGTGCACCTAATGATTCCTTCTTCAATTCTTCGAGGTAATTCACTTGCAGGAGCTGATATAGATATTGCGCCTGAAGGATTTTTAGACCATCTATTTCCAAAAGGATTTTTGATTTAACACGTTCAAGAATCTCCGCACTTTCTTCATCATATTTTGCTTGCAAATTTGTAAAAACAGGGGCTTCCTCAAGTTTTTCGACTTTTGACAGCAGTTCTTTTACAAGCTTCCAGTCTCCTTTTTCCACCTTATCTGCCGCACGTATCATCCGAGAAAGAACGGCTGACTTTGACATATCTTGTGATGTATCTCTGCGCTTTATCTGGTATTCCAATGAATAGTGCTTCCAATTACATCTGATATTAATCATATTTTCCATCAATTTGGCCTCCTAAAACAGTAAGTTATAATTCTAAATCCGCAGTCAAAATGGCGTGGTCAGGGTATGGAGGATAAATATTCGGTTTTACATAACCGTTTGCAGGTGTAATAAAGTCTATATTGTATTCTACATTCGATAGTTTTATGGTTTCGGTCGTTGCAAAGTGGTCATTTTTTATACAGCCGACATCCCGATCATCGGTATTACCATTAAGTAGAGTATATCCCCAAGAGGATTGATTTCTTTCTGGTGTATGTAATATAAGACCTGCCGCTAGCAAGCCGTCTTTCAAAATGTGATGATTGTAGGTGTCATACAGTGCACTCAATTCGCCTTTTTCCGTATAATGATATTCTTGTCTAACTTCGTAGTATGTTTTGTCCCGAGCTCCACGAATAATAGAATTATTGAAATCTCCGCCTATAAGCAATCGTTCATTACTTGCTTTATTCAATTCGCAGATGAGGTTGTCCAGTTGTTGCTTTCGCTCAATGTAGTCAATTCTGGAACCATTTCCTATTCTTATTCTTGTCCCAATAATCCTTAGCGATACTTTATTCACCGTTATATAGATTTGCAGAAAATTTGGTTTTTCGCCGGCTTCTTTTTCCCATTCTTCAATTATCGGTTCTGCCGTCAGCTTCTTTTTGACAGCAATGAGAATTTCTTTGTGATGGGTGGCAGGTGAATAGCAAAGCCAGTACTCTTCTAGTTTTTTCTCAAATTCGTCCAGTTTTTCTTGCGGTTTTTTGAACTCTGTAATAATTGCCATGTCCGCTTTCATGATTTCATCTATAACAAAATCAGGGATTTGGTCTCGTCTGCCACTTTGTTGATTAATATTCCATGTCATAACCTTCATTTCACTAACCTCCAGATGATAATTATTTAGTGTGCTACAAACACTTTTCAATTTAAATTATAGCATGTATTTGTGTTTAGTCAATACAAAATTATATAACTGCTCTAATACGTTTGTACATGCACATAAATGATAGCGATTTCTGTGGTGGGATTGATAAAATATTCCTCTGACACTATATGAATAGACTGTCTTCATCACAAATGTAGCGGTTATATAAAAAAGCAATCGCACAGGATTTTCTGACAGTGTCAAGATGTGTTTGCAACT
>CALLZZ010000219.1 GCA_937858235.1 uncultured Clostridia bacterium | reverse complement strand
GAAATTGCGAACTTTATTGTACTCTATCAAATTCAACTAACCTTCAGAATGTGCTGCTGAAACGTAAAATACACAGATCGCAAAGAAAATTCTGCAGTGCCGGAGGGGGGAGGGAAAAATCCCTGTGGTCAGATCAGGACAGACCGCCGGTCCCTCTTCCGTTAATTTCCGCGAAATTGCGAGAGGGGGTATTCAGTCGCGTGGCAAGCTGAAAACGGCTTATTTCCGCGCTTTACCGCCCCGACTGCGACATCATCAAGCCCACAAAATTCGGACGGAATCTGCTATTTGCATCGATTTTCGTGTACATAAAATGTCCGTTCAAAAAATACCGCACCAGAGCGAAAATCTCCGGTGCGGCGCATCTCAGAACACATCAGCTATCGGCTTCCAGTGTTCATCTGCCATATCTTCAGCGAACACGGTGTTATCAATGTAGAGACGGTTATCTTTGTCACGTACAAAGCCCCAGTTCAGGTTATGGGCGGATGCATAGTTCTTGAACGCTTCAAACTTATTCTGAATCTGCCGGTCGATATTCTTGTCCTTTCCCTTTGCCTCTCCGCCTTTTGTTTCAATCACCCAGACGGTTCCATCTTTCTTCTTTACAATATAGTCCGCATAGAAGAGCCACTGATGCCAAAGTGAATCCAGATACACAATGGAAAAATACTGCTGGCCGCTGTCACCATTCTTGTAGACCCAGTCTATATCCTCGCGGCCTTCGCAATACTGCTCAAACAGCTGCTCAGGTGTACTGCGGATTAGGGATGTGGCAAACCCAGAAGTGTAGTCCTTGTATGCATTGCTCAGATATTCGACTTCTTCTTTTACGCCCGGATCATACTTGAAGAAGTCCTGCTCCGGGATGTGAAAATCCGATACCTTTGGGTCCGGCATGTGAATCTGAATATTGCGCTCTCCCTTTTGTGAAGCAGCTTCTCTGAATTCCTCCTTCAGCAGATGTACATTGTTGATGACAAAAGAGTAGAATTCTGTCGTTTCCAGTGATAGCACCTTCTTGTTGCTTGCGCGTCCCTTGCGGAACAGACGCTCCAGAATGGTTTTTACCTTCGCAGTCGGCATACCGATGGTCTGTTTGATTTCATCCGTACAGTGCAGGAGCTTGATGCCGTCCTTGTGTGTATTAACCTTCTGTCGGATCTGGATGTAATTAGCGGAATCACGCAGTGCATCCGTCCGGACGAATTTTCCCTGTAATGCCTGTCTATAGAGTGTGCTTCCTATCTTGTAACCTGAGCTCTTAAGTATATCCGCATTCTCATGGAACTTCTTAGCGGAATCCGGCTTCTTACTCAGATGGTACTTCTGCATGAAAAGATCATAAATCTTGTACCAGACCTCACGCTCACCGAGACCGTGATATTCGAGGTCACGGATCTGTCTTGGCAGTGTAAATGTCTTGCACTTTTCCTTCAGGAACAGTCTCCTGGTCTCGTACGCTTTGTCAAGGCTTGAGAGCAGTCCGGCTTTGTACTCCTCATCAAAAGTGTAGACGTAGCAGAAATCGAGGATGTCGTCATCATAATAATGCGCTTCCGGCATTCTGCGGATTCGTCCGATTGTCTGAATTGTAAACTGCTCACTCATGCCTTCACGGAGCTTCACGAGAATCTTTGCGCGAGGGCAATCCCATCCGGTACTGATCGCCTGCTTCATGAGAAGAAACACAGGTGTGGCGTTGTTTTCCGTCAGATCATCCGGAAGGTCCTTCTTATCCTCGCTCATCCATTTGCTGGCAAGACCGTTCTCATAGGTGTAGCCCATATCGCGCAGCTTGTCCTCTACGGCCTTGATCGTTTCCGGCTGTCCGCTTGGGAACTGAATCAGCACGAGCGGACGAATATCTTTTCCAAGCGCTTTATAACGTGAAGCAATTTCTCTGCGTTTGGCATCAGCCAGATCGAGAAGAATGTCATAGTCATTGCCGATATCTGTATTTGCTTCAATTCCCTCATTGACGTAAATCGCCTTTGTGATCAGTTCGGCATCAATGACATCCTGCTCATCAATCTCGAAGAATTCATACTTTTTATTCTGGATGGCAGTAGCTGATACCCGAATGATATTTTTTGCCGCGAAAGCGTTGATGATTTCCCGCGCTTTACTTGTGTTGTTCGAGTGCTCCTCATCAATGATAATGACAAAATCAATGTGATTGCGATGAGCCTCCGCAATCCGGTCGAACAGGTTCTTGCGCTCACTGTGATGGATGGCTGTGTTGCCGCGTTTCGTTACAAGCTCCCAGTTGATGAACGTCGTGCTTTCCGGTGCGAAACCATTCTGCAAGGCATCGAAAAGGTTCTGTGTGTCACGCTGCGGAGCAATCTTCTCCATTTTCTTCCGGCTCTGTTCCTCCAGATCGCCCTTGCCCGGACAGAACCATATGAACGCCGTGTTCTTGCTCACACTGTCCATGTAGGTGACGACGAAGTCAATTAGGATGATGGTTTTGCCCGCTCCGGTCGGTGCTTTCATAACGATGGTCTGCTTGCTGTTGCTGTTCGTCGTGAAGTCAATCAGCCGCAGGACAGCCTGCTCCTGAAAGTCAAAGATATGATCGAGTGTCAGTCCGTTTACCATGATTCGCCCTCCTCCCGCAGCTCGAAGTCAAAATAGTAGTCCGGGATGATGTATACCGGGATTTTGTCAAAGAGGGCTTCCTGATCGGCAGTAAGGAGCACGTTTTTCGAGAGGTAGATGGCTTTGACGTCCGGATACTGATCCCAGTGCAAAGAAACATCATCCGCCTGTTCATCGGTCAGAACCATGAGATATCTCTTCCCATCCAGCTTGATGCTGTTCTCCAGCTGGATCATCTCGGCAGTGTGCTTCAATAGAGCATCGGAAAGATACTCCTCATTTCGTGCCACAAAATCGGTCTTGTAGTATTTCAGATTGGTCAGGATGCCGTCTGAATATTTGCTGCCGTCCGGACGGATGCCGGTGATCACCGTCTTTACCCTTGGGTAGGTCACGTCCTCGCAGATATCGTTCTCATTATTGGTGCAGAGAATAAAATGGCGGTTGCCACCATCTTCCTGATTCAGT
This sequence comes from uncultured Clostridia bacterium, assembly GCA_937858235.1. Classification (GTDB taxonomy): domain Bacteria; phylum Bacillota; class Clostridia; order Oscillospirales; family Oscillospiraceae; genus Onthomonas. The sequence goes on along the minus strand of CALLZZ010000219.1, from coordinate 33 downwards.
TCAAGAACAGCCTGAGCTGTTGTACCGCTACCG
>CALLZZ010000218.1 GCA_937858235.1 uncultured Clostridia bacterium | reverse complement strand
AGCAGGTGACTGCTGGGTCAAAAGAGAAAGGATGGGTTCTTATCAAGCTGCACGCTTATATGGATCAGGGAATCCTCAGGACTCCCCGTGCTGTGATCTTGTTTTATCTGACCAATCCCGGGGGACGACGGTTTCTGACCCAGTTTGCGCCGGAGGCGAAACGAGAGGCGGCGTGTCGCAAAAAACGGGTAGAAAAAGGGCTTCCCGCCCCGCCGTTGTTGATTGCCAGTATCGCCTCCCAATGTAATCTGCGTTATGCAGGCTGCTACGCCCGGGCGGAAGGTCTCTGTGCGGAGACAGTGTCAACGGAAAGGAGCTGCGGGATCAGGAGTATGGTGGACAGGAGTAGCAAGATGGGGGCGGTGAGGTGGAGCGCCAAGCGGAGTGCTATTTGCAGCAGCAGCTTCACAGCGATTCCTCCGTTTCCAAGTGAACCCTAATGGGTTCCAAATCCCCGGGTTGAAAGGTGGCATTTTCGAAAGGGTCTTGTTATGTTTGGTTGTGAGGAACAAAAAAGCGAAGCATTCTTGAGAATGCTTCGCTTCTATTTTTGACAGCAGTTACTTTGCGTATTCTACTGCGGTGGTTTCCCGCACCAGATGTACTTTGATCTGGCCGGGATACTCCAGCTCTTCTTCAATTTTCTTTGCCACATTTCGCGCCAGCAGGATCATGTTGTCCTCGGAGACCTCGTTGGGCTTGATCATAATGCGAATCTCGCGGCCAGCCTGAATGGCGTAGGCGTTATCCACACCTTTGAACGAGGTTGCGATGTCCTCCAGCTTTTCCAGACGCTTGATGTAGTTTTCTACATTCTCGCGGCGGGCGCCGGGGCGGGCAGCAGAGATGGCATCGGCGGCCTGCACCAGACAAGCCACGATGGTTTGAGGTTCGATATCGCTGTGGTGTGCGGCGAGGGCGTGAACCACCAGCTCGTTTTCCTTGTAACGCCGCGCCAGATCCACACCGATCTGAACGTGACTGCCTTCGATTTCGTGATCCACAGCCTTACCCAGATCGTGGAGCAAACCGGCGCGTTTTGCGGTAGCAACATCGGCGCCCAGTTCGGAGGCCAAGAGTCCGGCGATGTGGGAGACCTCGATGGAATGGTTCAGTACGTTCTGACCGTAGCTGGTACGGTAGTGCATCCGACCCAGGAGTTTGACTTCCTCGGGATGCAGACTGTGGATGTTGGTTTCCAGCACAGCCCGGTCGCCTTCGGCTTTGATGACCTGTTCGACTTCTCGCTTTGCTTTTTCCACCATTTCCTCGATGCGAGCCGGGTGAATCCGACCATCGGTGATCAGCCGTTCCAAGGCGATCCGGGTAATCTCCCGGCGGATGGGATCGTAGCAGGAGACGGTAATGGCCTCCGGCGTATCGTCAATGATCAGTTCTGCTCCGGTGAGGGTTTCCAGAGTACGGATATTGCGGCCTTCCCGACCGATGATCCGGCCCTTCATTTCGTCGTTGGGCAGGGGAACCACGGAGACCGCGATTTCTGCCACCTGGTCGGCAGCACAGCGCTGAATGGCCATGGAGATCATCTCCCGGGCGTAAACGTCAGCCTCATCCTTGAAGCGATCCTTGATCTCCTTGATCTTCATGGCTTCCTCATGGGTGACTTCTGCTTCCACCTGGTTGATCAGGTAATTCTTGGCATCCTCCGTGGACAGACCAGAAATTTTCTCCAGGGTTTCCAGTTGGGTCTGCTTAATCTGCTCTACTTCCTCACGGGTTCGGTCAACAGCGGCAATTCGATTTTGCAGTTTTTCCTCTTTTTTTTCTATGGCATCGGTTTTCCGATCCAGGTTTTCCTCCTTGGACTGGAGTCGCCGTTCCTGCTTAGACAGTTCCGCGCGGCGTTCCTTGACTTCCTGCTCGTAACTGCTGCGTTCACTATGAATTTCTTCTCTAGCATCTACCAGTGCTTCTCGCTTTTTGCTCTCTGCGGACTTCAGTGCTTCGTTGAGAATGCGGGTCGCTTCCTGTTCGGCGGAGCCGATTTCTTTTTCTGCGTTGCGCTTACGATATTGGTAGCCCAAAAAGAAGCACAGTGCCAAAAGCAGGACTGAAACAATGCCGATCATAATATTAAACAACATAGTTAATTGATACACCTCCTGTTTTCAAATTTGAGTTCCTTGCGTAAAGATTTAATTCCTTACATAACATGAAAAGACGCTGTACGGGATAGCATGATTCCGCACAGCGGCAAACTAATTGAAAAACCAAGCCCTCACGGCCTGGCGATAAGACGCGTTTGACCGATCGGTTCTTCAAAACAATCCACAGTTTATTTTAATGCCAAACCGATAGACTGTCAAGAACATTCCAGCGGCAGGTCCGGCAGAATCCTGCCGCATTTCGTGGAAAGGGAGGCATATACTTGTGCACAGGCGCATAGGGATACCGGAGTGAGCAAAGGAGGGAGCGCCCGTGAAACGAAAGAAACGACCCAGAAGGAACCGTGCCACACGGCGCCTGGTGGCGCTGGCGGCAGCTGCGGCCACGGTGTGGACGGTGGCCAGGACGGCTAATTGGCAGGCGGTGATGGAGTCCATGGAGGGGCTGCGGCAGGGCTCTGAGCTGGTGGAGCAGGTTGTGCGTCAGGAGCTGATCCGGCCAGCAGAAAAAGGACAGCAGCTGGTGCTGTCAGCATGGGAACAGTTGGTAGTAACGGAATCACCTCAGCTGTTGAGCAGTCAGTCGGCGGTGAACGAGAACTTGGGGGAAACAGATACGACGGCAGAGCAGGCGGAAGAGTCCAGGCTGGCGGCGCGGAAAGCGGCAGAAGCAGAGGAAAAGAAAGCGGCGGAAGCCAAGGAGAAAGAGGCCGCCGAGGCACAGAAACCTGCGGAGAGCCTAGATACATCGAAGATCAAAGCATCTGCCATCCAGGTGGACAACCATACCAATGGGATTTCGGTGAAGGTGTCCGATTACTTTGACGCCAAGGCAAAGCTGACCCTCCAGAACGCAAAAAAAGGACCTCAGATTTTAATCATGCATACCCACGCTACGGAAGCCTATACCAAGGGGAAAAAAGATGCGTATAAAGAGACGGATACCGCCCGTACAACGGACAACGGCTATAACATGATTCGGGTGGGAGAGGAAATGAAGGACACCTTTGAGGACATGGGACTTTCAGTGATCCATGACAAGACCAAGTATGACTATCCCAGCTACAACGGCTCCTACTCCCGAGCGCTGACCGGAATTGAAAAGATGCTCAAAAAGTATCCTACCATTCAGATTGTGCTGGACGTCCACCGGGATGCCATCATTGGCAGCGACGGTACCAGCTATGCAAAAAAGTCTGAGATTGACGGAGAAGAGGTAGCCCAGGTGATGTTGGTGGTGGGAACCAACGACATGGGATTAAAGCATCCGGACTGGAAAAACCATCTAACCTTGGCGGTGCAGATTCAAAAGAACATGCTGGCCATCGACAGCGGACTGCCGCGGCACATTGACTTACGCCGCCAGCGATTCAATGAACACGCTACCCCGGGTTCCCTGTTGGTAGAGGTAGGCACCAGCGGGAACAATTTAAAGCAAGCGCTGGCAGGGGCACGGCTCTTCGCTCAGGCGGCGGGAACGCTGTATCTGGACTGCGTGAAAAAATAAGGATGCAAAAAGTGAGGATGTTGCAACATCCTCACTTTTTGCGGTTGACTACGTTAATTCCCGGCAGATGCCTTCGGTGATGCGGTCAATATCCTCCATGGTGGTAATCTGAGAGATTTGCTGCTTCCAGTAGCTGGAGTGGGACACTCCGCGCAGGTACCAGGCGTAGTGTTTTCGAGCCTCCAGACAGGCGATTTTCTCTCCCTTCTGCTGCCGCGCAAGGTCGAACTGATGCCGCGCCACCTGGCAGCGCTGGGCTAAGGGGGGATGGGGAGGAATTTCTCTGCCCTCGATGGCGGCGATGGCGCGGGGGAAGATCCAGGGGTCACCAAAAGCACCCCGACCGATCATTGCCATGTCCGCACCGGTATAGCGGAGGATATGGGCGGCGTCTTCCGGTTCAAATATGTCACCGTTGGCGATCACCGGGATGGTGAGAGCATCCTTCACCGCCCGAATGATATCCCAGTCCGCTTTGCCGGCATACATCTGGGTTTTGGTTCGACCGTGGAGGGTAATGGCGTCTGCGCCGGCGGACTCCAGGATCTTGGTGACTTCTACTGCGTTGACGTGACCCTTATCCCATCCCTTCCGGGTTTTGACGGTCACCGGGATTCCGCAGCCCCGTTTTACTGCCTCTACAATGCGGGCGGCTTTGTCCGGATCTTTCATCAGTGCGCTGCCGTCTCCGCTGTTGGCCACCTTTGGCACCGGGCAGCCCATGTTGATGTCCAGAATGTCCGGACACTCCAGCTCCATGATTTTAGCGGCGGCCTCTTCCATACACACCACATCGCTGCCGAAAAGTTGAATCGCCACTGGATGTTCCTCCGGCCCCAGTTCCATGATTCGGCAGGTCTTTTTATCCTGATAGCACAGAGCCTTGGCGGAGATCATCTCAGTTACCGTATATCCACAGCCCAGCTCCCGGCAGACCGTTCGGTAGGCCAAATCAGACACTCCGGCCATGGGAGCCAGCGCTACCTTACTGTTTAGTTCCACAGTTCCAATTTTCATTTGGGTTACTCCATTTCAGAGAATTCTGACTGTTATCTTACCATGTTCTTACGGGACGGGCAATGGGGGTCTTATTTCCCGACCACTTTTTCCACACTCCACCCATTATACTTGTCCAAAACAGTGAATACGAGAGGGGAAAGTGATTCATGCGTACAAAAGACACGGTTCTGCGGCTGGCAGGACAAATTCGACAGGATTTCTGGGAAAAGGGAGAAGTGGTGCTCCAGTCACCAATGTTGGTGCAGGCGGCGGAATGTACCCGCAGATTTATTCTGGGTGCCGTCCTGTCCCGCAGCGAGATCCTAGCCGGGTACGCCCCATTTGCCCTGGGATGGATCGGCGCCTCCGGGTCTGGCCCCGCCGGGTTTGCCGCCCTGATAGGAGCTGCTATAGGCTATCTGTTGGGGATGGGGCTGGTAGAAGGTCTCCGTTATGTGGCGGCAGGGATTCTGGTGTACGCAACGGCGTTTGCCCTCTACGACTTGCGGGTGTACCGAATGGAGTGGTTTATGCCAGTGGCCACCGGCGCAGTGACGGCGGTGACGGGGTTTATTTACTTATCTGAGGCAGGTTGGGATGGGATTGCTGTGGTGTGCTTTGCCACCGAGGTGATTCTGGCCGGAATAGCCTGCCTATGCTACCGACGATTACCCAACCTTCTGGAGGAGCTGGAGGAGGCGCCGGTGACGGAGCGATTATTTCTTGTGGCCACGGTGCTCATCGCCTTCTGTCCCATAACGATCTCCTTTGGACTGTCCCCTGGTATTTTATTGGCCTGTTTCTTCGTGCTACCCACGGGAGACGGAAACGCAGGATATCGTGCCGCCACTGGGGCGGGCTTTGGTCTGGCGGTGGATTTAACCCTGGGTGGCGGCGGATTGTATACCTGTGCCCTTGGCGCGGGGGGACTGCTGGCGGAAGCTGGACGGGATCGGGGACGCCTGATCCAGACTGGACTGTTTCTGGTGGCTGGTGCGGCGGCGATGATCTGGTTTGGCGGCACCGTACAGGACACGGGAGATCTATTGGCAGGCAGTCTGTTGTACTTAGCCCTGCCGCGAAGGGCCGAAACCTGGCTGCGGCACTTATTCCAACGGGAACCGGAAATTTCCACCGCCATAGTCCCCAGTTCCGACGGAGTTCGAATGGCGGTGAGCCATCAGCTGGGGGAGCGAGCGGAGGCTTACCGTCAACTCAGTCAGCAAATGGAAGGACAGATGAAGGAAGAGCAGCCAGAGTACGCCGGGGAAATATTTGACCGGACGGCAGAACGAATCTGCAAAGGCTGTGCCCTGCAAAAAATCTGTTGGCAGCGGGATTACCGTAATACCTACCAGGTGCTGAACCGGGTGCTTCAAGTGATGGAGGAGCGAGGCTATAGCCGTGAACGGGACTTTCCGGAGTCCTTTACCAGCCGATGCCTGCGTATTCGCTCCTTTGTCACGGCGTCGAACGAAGAATTGTATGCCTGGCGGAATCGACGGCGGTTTCGCGTTCAGTTGCGAGAGAGCCGTCAGATGATGATCCGTCAGTTCAGTCAGATGTCCCATCTGCTGGAGGACACGGCAGTGGAGTTAGGAGGCGAGTTGATGCCGGACACCAGAGGGATCGTTGCGGTGAAGCGAGTGCTGCGCAGCAATGGAATTACGGCAACTGTGTCTGTCCAGCGGAATGGTCACGGAAGAAGAGTGGTGGAACTCATGGGACAGGAGCTGTCTGCCCTGGCGGCAACAGACGGTCGCCGGAGGCTTTCCAGCGCCATGGGCTTGCCCTTGGAAAGCGGAGAGCTGGTCCGCACCGAAAAAGGACAGCGATTACGGTTCCGTGAGAGTCCACGGTTGGCAGCAAAGGTAGGAGCCGCCGCCCGCCCCAAGGAAGGAGAGTCGGTGAGCGGCGACAACGGAAGTTGGTTTAAGGATGAACAGGGCGTGCTGTGGGCGGTGCTCTGTGATGGTATGGGAGTTGGCAGCTCGGCGGCGGCGGAGAGCCGACTGGTGCTGCGGCTATTGGAGAGCTTCCTCCGATCCGGTGTGGCGGCAGAGACTGCGTTGCGTACTTTAACCGGAGCACTGACCGTGCGGGTTGAGGAAGGATTTGGATTTAGCACCATTGATCTGTTGCGGATTGATCTGTTTTCGGGAGAAGGAATTATTTATAAGCTAGGGGCTGCCCCAAGTTATTTGCGCAAAAACGGAATTGTCAACCGGATTGGGAAAAGCGCCCTGCCTGCCGGACTGGGTCTGGAGCAGGAGGGGCAGATTGATTTAAATCGATTCCAGGTCAATCCGGGGGATCTGATTGTGTTGGTCAGCGACGGCATATCGGATGGAGCAGAGGATTTTTGGATTCGGGAGCGAACGGAGCAATTTAAAGGGGTCAGTCCAAGGGAGCTGGCCATGGCTCTGTTAGAGGATCCACACACACGGAAAGATGATGATCGGACGGCGGTGGTTATCCTGATGAGTCAGCGAGAGGAGGAAGAATCGTCTGTCCCGCCTGCATAAATTCACCGGAACTGGTCCATACTGGAAGTAGAACAAAAACATGCTTGGTGCATGTGACTTCCCTGAGAAAGGTGTGGCTGAATATGGTGAAAGGAATTTCCCGCCGGGTGATTGTGGTTCGGTCACCGGATCCCCGTTTTTTTGAACAGGCTATTTTTTTAATGAAGGAGGATGCGTTTCATAATGGAAACGTCTCCGCAGATCAGGTCGTTGCGGAGGCAAGAAAGGCCGCTGCCGGATACATTCACCGCACTTCCGAACAGCAGGTGCGGAAAAAGCTCCCCGGAGCCTTCTGGTTTTTACTGGGCAGCGGCGTGATTGCGGTGATCTGGGGACTGTGCTGGTTGATTTAAGCGAGAACGGAATATGGAAACACAGTACAAACCCCCCTGTGGTAAGCCACAGGGGGGTTCCTTGATTTTCAGAAGTACACGAAATAATGTTTAAGCTTATTTATACAGTTCACCCAGCTTGGTCAAATGGTCGTACCGGGTGTTAGCAGTCTCTTCTGCCTGCTTGAACAAGGTCTTAGCCCGTTCGGGGAAGGATCGGGTCAGAGCGGAGTAACGCGCTTCGCCCATGATGAAGTCACGGTAGCCGGGTTCCGGCTTCTTGCTGTCCAGAG
>CALLZZ010000217.1 GCA_937858235.1 uncultured Clostridia bacterium | reverse complement strand
TTTTGGCCATGCAGACGGGCAGGCAGCCGAAGCCCGCCGCCTCCAGCTGAGGCAACAGATAGGCTGCATTTAGCTCACTGGGCAGGTAGCTGGAGCCGTAATCCACCCAGGTGTACTTATCAATCTGGCCACGGAGGAATTTGCTCCGGTTGGTTCCTTTTTCCCGGATGATCTCTGCCCGCTCAATGTCCTCTGGATGGTTGACTACCACAGCGCCGCCTTCCCCCATGGTATAGTTTTTGGTCTCATGGAAGCTGTAGCATCCCACATCGCCAATGGTACCCAGGGGCCGGCCTTTGTAGGTGCTCATAACCCCCTGGGCGGCATCCTCCACCACTTTCAAGCCGTAGCGGCGGGCGATGTCCATAATCGCATCCATTTCGCAGGCCACTCCGGCATAATGCACCACACAGATACAGGTGGTCTTGTTGGTAATGGCGGCCTGGATTTTGGTTTCATCTATATTCATGGTGTCAGGACGGACATCCACATACACCATCTTCGCCCCCCGCTGGACAAAGGCGTCAGCGGTGGACACAAAGGTGAAGGAGGGTAAAATCACCTCATCCCCCGCCTTTACATTGCACAGCAGTGCCGCCAGCTCCAGGGCGCTGGTGCAGGAGGTGGTCAACAGCACCTTGGGTGCGCCAGTCCACTGCTCTAGCCACTGGTCGCACTTTTGGGTAAAGGCTCCGTCACCGCACAGCTTCCGGTTGGCGATAGCCTGAGCCAGGTACTCCGGCTCCCGACCGGTTGCAGGCGGGATATTGAAGGGAATGCTCATGATTACTTGGCCTCCTGACCTGATTTCATTGGTGAGAAACAGCCCTTCTAGGCTTTCTTATGGCGTTTTCCGCCCTTTTTATCCTTTTTGCAGCGGCGATAGATGGCACTGCCCACAAATACACAGAGGGTCACCGCCACCGCGGTTCCAGACACCATTGCGCCAAGTTTTAGCCCTGGGATCTGATAGTCCGCCGTGATCACATGGTCTCCAGCCTCCAACTGTACGCCCATGTACATTCCGTTGACCCGGAGCACCTTTGCCGGCGTCCCGTCCACCTTCACCGTCCAGGTATCCTGATACGGAATGGACAAGGTCAGCAGTCGGGTATCCTCCAGGTGGATGGTACCAGACAGATGTCCGTTTTCCTCGGTAACGTTTTCCAGCGTGGTTTCCCCCCGCTCTGTCACATCCTTCACATAATCCGCCATAGGCAGGCAGACCACCTGAAGGTCGTCAAAGGAGTAGGTTCCCGCTTTTTCAAAGGTGATCCGACAGCTGCGCACACCCTTCTCATTGTGACCCAGGTTAAAGGTCACGCCGTCACGTTGGAAATGGTAGAGGGAATCATCCTGATAAACATTGGCTCTTTTGGTCACGGTATTGCCACTGACCCGGACGGTAGCCTCGCTCTTGGAACCGTGCTCCATGTCCACCCCTTTCAGGTAGACGTAGGTTTCCGCATCGGCCACGCCGTCAAAGTTCAACGTAATGAACCCCATTCCCTTCTTGACCTTGACGGTGTTGTCTTCGATCTGGACGTTCTCTGTTTTGCTAACCGTCCAATCCACCGTCTGGCTGGTGAGGCGCGGCTCTGCCTGAATGAGGGCGTTGGAAAGTTCCGTTTTGTCCTCGTCCTCCACCACAGCGCTCTGGAGAATGGCCTGCTGGCGCTCCAGCGGAGACAGTTCATTATAGTCTGACCGGGTTTGATAGGAAGTATAGGTATACCCTACTGGCAGGGCATATTGATTTTCGTAGATGGCCTGCCCATTCTCCTGTCCCACCGATTGGAACCCGTAGGGCTGGGTGTGCACCGACCTACCATCCTGATCCTGATCTTTGCCCACAAAGTACCTGACGCTGCTCAGAGCACACAGGCTGGCACGCTCATCCAGACCCCAGACCGCATAGGACTGGCGAACTGTGTTGAGATCAAAGTCCAGATAATAATTCACCAGGTTGGCATCCAGAACGCTCCAATAGCTCATGGTACCGTAGCCGCCAGTGAGACAGAACCGGTTTCCTCGGTTTCCCTCGACCTCCACCCTGGAAAAGCCATCCTGTTCCAGACCGCTGGCTACGGTTTCGGCGGAGCTGTCCAGATTCAGTTGGATTCCACCGGCAGGCACATAGCGTTCCAGCTCTTTGCTGTAGTCCGGATCATAGAACAGGGTCAGATTCACCAGCACTGCTGCCACGGTAATCACAGCCACCAATCCCTGCCCCACCTGTTTATTGTTCCAGTGGGAGGCCAGAATCACCGCCACGGTGACCATAGCCAGCAAAATCATTGCGCCCCACTCAATGCGGTCCCGGGAGGATTCCAGCCAGCAAACAGCCAAAATGTATCCGCCGGTAATCACGGCCAGCGCAATCTGCTCCCAGACCCGAAGCGCAACCAGTCTCGGCAGCAGACAGACCACAATCAGCGCCATGCAGAAGGCAAATCCATAGGACCAGCGATTGGTGACGTAACCGAAGCCGTTAAAGATTTTTCCCATCAGCGGGACACATAGACAGGCGAACAGCACCATCACTCCGGCGCGGAGGGGTGCCAGTGCTCTGTCCCGCCACCGCAGGAAGAGAATCACCGCCGCACTAAAAACGATACCCGCAAAGCCCAGACGCACCCAGTTGTTGCCGCAGGGATTGTTCCCCACCATACAGAGGAACAGCTTGAGGTAGTGCCTGGCGGGATAGAGGAAGGAAAAGGCGGCACCGGTAACATCGCTGCGACTGGAGGACAGAAAGGCCAAGAGGGAGGGTAGGAAAGCCGCCATCGACAAGGCGAAGCCCCATAAGTAGAGCCCCATCAGCTGCACCAGATCTGCCAGAATGCGCTTAATCTTGGTACGGTGTACGGCAATTTCCCGAATGACTAAGTAAACCGCCATCAGCAGCGTGTTGATAAAGGCGTAGTAATAGCCTCCTGCTATGGACAGGAAAATCATTCCAACGAACAGTCCCCACTTGCGCTTGCGCAGCCACCGCTCACAGCCCGCCAAAATCAAGGGCAGATAGATAACCATAAAGGTCATGAAGTAGATATGCTTTGCGGCGGCAAAGATGACGAAGCCAGAGAAGGCATAGACTAACGCACCCACCAGTACTGGCAGCGGTGCCCGTTTTTCGATGGAACGGCAGTAGACGGTAAAGGCCAGTCCGGCGCAGGCAATCTGGAGCACGGTAACGACGCCGTATACCCCTTCCATCCAGCTGGTCGGGGCAAGTACCGCCAGCAGGAACAGGGGGTTAAAGTGGAACACCGAGAGAACACCACTGCCCTGTCCGATGGAGAAATCCCACTGGGGGAGCACCAGCTGATGGGTAGAGACCAGGGTTTGGATGACCTCCGCCACATAGTCCCGGGTGTAGTACATAATGGTCAGATAGAGGTTTTGACCGTCGGGAATCCAGACCATTGAATAGCCATTGGTGATAAAGAAGCTGGAAAATGCGGTGAGCAGCAGCAAAAACGCCACAAAGAACCCACGCCAGTACAGGCGGTTGGGTGCAGTGCGCAGCCGCCCCCAGGTCTGTCCGGTAAGCTCACCAGGCAGACGTAAAATCGCCTGCACCGGTGCCTCAGCCCATCGGTTGCTGGTCAGCACCACAATCAGGCAGCAGACCAGAATCGCAAGGAGGGTTTTGACCACTCCGCCGCCTACCTTAGGCAGCAGAAGGGTTCCGGAGCAGAGGCTGAGAATGGGGCGGAGCCAAAACCAGGCAGCGATCCAGTGCCGTCCCAGGGCGGCCGCAAACGGGAGCCGTTTGGGGAGCAGCGCCAGCACCCCGCCACCCAGCAGAATCGCCACTGCGTACTGAGCCAGCCGGAGCAGGCCACCCCGCCAGGTAGCATAGGGTACGCTGCCCTGGATGAGTCCCCGGTAGGAAAATAGGACTCCGGTCGCCGCCAAGCACAGGCAGAGCGCCCCAGCCAGCAGTACCGCGCCCAGTGCCTTTGTCCAACCGCGGCGGAGCATCTGCTCCAATGCGTCCCACTTGATCCATCGCCCCAGCAAAAACAGGGGGAAAAAGGTAAAAAACCGGGACAGACATAAAAAGTCGCCCACGGCGGCGCAATAGCCTGCGGTGCAGCCCACAGCCACGATGCAGGCCAGAATCAGCCCCCGTTTCCGTCCCCGATCCAGCCAGACCCCCAGGGGCAAACAAGCCGCCAGCGTCAAGAAGAGCCAGGGAGTATCCGATGCGGTAAGGAGGTGAAATTCGGGCTGCGTTTGCCTAAGGGCGCCAACCCAGAAAATCAGCGCCTTCTGCACCCCGTAAAGCAGGGCAAATCCGGCACCCAGCCGGCCAGCCTGACCAATGGTATCCGCTCTGCTTCGGGACCAACGTCCCAGGGCAAAAAACAGCAGCGGAATCAGAAATAAATTGCACCAGCACCATAGGGATCGGAGGACATGTCCACCCTCGCCGTCTCCCAGCAGTGTGCATACCCCGGCAGCCAGCATCAGGAACAGGACTAAACTGTCCTGACTGTGATGTTCATCTGGTTGGATGGTTTTCGATGTTTTTTCCACTAATCTAACGCTCCCTATCTATCGCATTGCATCATCGGCGTAAATCATGTTTGATCTGAGTCGTGGAGATTTCCGGGGTACGTGGCAGATATACCACATCGCAGTAGGGCTTTAGGAAGTCAAACTTTCCCTGCCAGTCGTTGCCCATAACAAAGGTATCCACCCGGAACTCCCGCACATCGGCCGCTTTCTGATCCCAGTTGTTCTCCGGAATCACCAGATCCACATAGCGGATGGCTTCCAGAAGCTGTTTACGCTGTTCATAGGGGAAATAGCACTTTTTCTGCTTCTGATCCCAGTTAAACTCATCAGTAGAAAGAGCCACAATCAAATAGTCGCCCAGCGCCTTAGCCCGACGGAGCAAATTGATGTGGCCATAATGGAGCAGGTCAAAGGTACCGTATGTGATTACTTTTTTCATAACATTCAGCCTCACGATCTAAAAGGTGCACTTTTACGCACTTTTGCACACTTATACACCTCGATAGTTATCCCACATTATACCATGCCCCCCACCTACTTGCAATCATTTTCACACATTTGCGGGTTTCCGCATAGACTGAACTAACCGATTATCACAGGAGGTTTCAATATGGATCAGCAGCGGAATGCAGCCCAGGAAGCGGAAGCCTTCGCCCGGGTGTGGAAGCGGGTCTCCCCTGACCCGGACAAAAGTCCCATTGAGTGTCAAAGTGTGAATGCGTCTGCCTCCCCCCCGTCTGGGAAGCAGGAGCCGGAGCAGGCGGCTCCTCAGTGGGAGGCGTTCTTGCGGCGGGAAATTGTACTCGAATTGACCCGTTGGCGCACATATCGTGCACTTTCTACCCTCTCTAGCCACACAGTATTGGTTTCCATGGCCGCTGGTGCCTTGCGGCGCGCCAAACGGATGGCCGCCGTTCTCTTTCTTCTCACTGGCGTATGGTATCTCCCTCAGAATCAAGCGATCCCTCGAAATTGGAAGACCCCGCGCGAGGGCTATCGCATCCTGTTCCATGGCGCACAGCGGGCAGAGATGAGCTATCGCTCTGCCGCAGGCAAAAATCCAGATCCGCTTTTGGCAGAATTGTTCCAAAACCTGGCTCGGGAGGCTGCCAACGAACAGCGCCGACTGCTTCAGTTACTGTCCAAATAACCTTTCATATTTTATTCACAAACCCTTTATAGTTCGTTCACCACTTCCCACCTCATTTTCATTATTCTAATCTTGTAACCGAGATTACATCATTTAATTACCTCCCTCTCTTTTTTCTCTTTCTAAAAAATACAACAAGGAAACCGCTCATCGAATGCATTCGATGAGCGGTTTCCTTGTTCATGTCTTCTCCTCTTGTAACAGCCGCAGAAGTGGGCGCTGATTCATGGCCAGTCCCGTTTCCCCAACTTGAATGGAGCGCACGACTCGATTGGCCACCTCAATGGGGTTCACCGTGGAGTGCCCAGGGCGTGCAACGCTGATTATCATCCCGTTAACCAGCAGGGGGGATAACCCTTTTGTGGGACGTACCGGGATCGACTGCACCTCGATCTTTCCCGCCATGGCATGACATAGGGTCAGTGCCAGGTAGCAGCCCAGTTCCTTGCTGATCATCACCAAATTATCCCCATCAGACAGTGCCCGGCGCACCCGATTTACCTCGTAAGCGCAGCCGATGGCCTGTGGGATTTGTTCCACCTCTTCCGGCTGGAACGACAACGAAATGTCTCTCTCCTGAGCAGCCTCCAGAAAATCGCTGGCATAGCTGTAGATCAAAACCCGCGCCTGATAGCCCAGATTGGTCTCTTCCGGCTTGGCCGCCACCTCCATGGCTTTCTGTATGAGGACTGGATTCGCATTCCGCTGCGCCAGCTGTTCCACCCGGGCGTTCATCTCCCGAATCTCCTTTAGCTCCTGCAACACATCCATCTGTGGTCACCCCTTTGTTTCCAATTCGCCCTAGTTTACCACAGCCTTGGAGAAAAACCAACGGTTCTCCCCTTAGATAGGCTGGGTGTATGCCTGCACCAGTCCTTGGAGCATAGCCACCACCTGATCCATGCCCTCCGTGGTGATGTGCTCGTAGGGACCGTGGAACGCAAATCCACCGGTGCCCAAATTGGGACAGGGCAACCCTCGAACACTCAGCTGCGCCCCATCGGTACCGCCTCGGATGGGCACGACCTGAGGCAGTACCCCCACCTGCTCTGCCGCAGTCTTTGCCCGCTCAATCAGATGGAAGTGCTGCCGGATCACCTCCGCCATGTTGGCATACTGATCCCGCAGGATCAATTCTGCCGTTCCCCCGCCGTACTTCTCATTGAGGAGCTTGACGATGTGACTCAGCGTATCCTTCCGCGCCTGGAACCCGCCAGCACTGTGATCCCGCAGGAGGTAACGCAGCTCTGCCCGCTCTACAGAGCCGGTCAGCTTGTCCAGGTGATAAAATCCCTCGTAGCCCTCGGTATCCCGGGGCGTCTCCCCGGCAGGCAGCATAGCATTGCACTCCGTAGCCACCAGCAGCGCATTGATCATGGTGTTCTTCCCCTCGCCCGGGTGTACGTCAAAGCCGTGAATCACGATGTCAGCCACACAGGCGTTAAAGTTCTCGTACTGAATCTCCCCTTCCCGGCCACCGTCTACCGTATAGGCAAAGTCCGCACCGAAGCGGTTCCGGTCAAACCGGTCTGCACCGGCACCGATTTCCTCGTCCGGGGTGAAGGCAACGGAAATTTTCCCGTGAGGTTTTCCGCTCTGGAGTTCCGCCACCAACGTCATAATCTCCGCGATCCCCGCCTTGTCATCAGCTCCCAGCAAGGTGGTGCCATCGGTAACAATGAGGGTACGGCCTTTCAGCTCTGTCAAGTGGGGGAACGCCGTAGGACTCAGGGTTCTGCCGCTGTCTCCCAGAGGCACTTCCCCGCCGTCATAGTGTTCGACTACCCGGGGGTTGATCCCCGCTCCGCAGAAGGCCGCCGTATCCAAGTGGGCGATTAACCCCAAGGCCGGTGCCTGTTCCAAGCCCTGGGTGGCGGGCAGGGAGCCATACACATAGCAGTGATCGTCTACCTGAGCGTCAGCAACGCCCAGTGCCTTCAACTCCTCCACCAGCAGGCGCGCCAGCTCCCACTGCCCAGGGGTAGAGGGACAGGTTTCCTGCCTTTCCTCACTGGTGGTCTGTATCTTGACATAGCGCAGCAGCCGTTCTGCCGCCGATTCCCGTGGCAGGTCGCCGGTCACCGGTTCCGGAACCACTTCGGGTTCTGTCTGCGGTTCTTCCCCCAGATATACCAACTCCAGCGTCTCGGGGCAGTCATCAAAAGCATCCTCCGCTACCTGACAGGTTCTGGGCAGTCGCACCAGCTGCAACTCATCACAGTCGCCAAATGCCTCTGAGCCGATGGATTCCAGGGAGGCCGGGAGAGTCACCTCTTCCAGTGCGTCACAATCCCAGAAGGCAGAAGCGCCGATGGTTTTTAACCCCTCCGGGAAGTTGATCTGTTTCAGGCTGCCACAGCCGCAAAAGGCCTGATCCCCGATGGCCTCCAGGGTATCCGGAAGCTGCACCTTCTGAATGGCGAACAGATCCTCAAACAGGCAGTCAGCAATCCGGCGGCTCCCTGCGCGAATCTCCACCTTTTGGAGCTTGCAGCCCCCCATCTCACAGGCAAAGGGACCGGTGACGTCCGGTTCCGCCTCGCCATACAGTTCGGCTTGACGGAGCACTGGGCTATACAGACAGCCGTCCCCCACTTTTTCCAGTGTTTTGGGGAGCACCACCTTTTGAAACAGCTTGTCAATGAAGGCATCCTCGGCCAACTCCGTCACCGGCCGTTCATTGAGCTGTTCCGGAATGACCAAGGTGGTGTACTCCTCCTTCCGGCTGCCGGTGAGGACCACTCCGCCGGATTCCAGCACTTCGTACAGCCAGTCCCCGGACTGCTCCGTCCGCACAGCCTGACCGCCCCGGAGGTGCTCCACCGTCACCCAGCTCAGCGCCGGATTGGCCTGGGTATCCACCTCCCGGAGATGGTCGCACCGGTCAACGGCACCCTGACGAAGCTCCTGTACCTGGGCACCCACTACGATCCGCTCCAAATTGGAGCAGCGCTGAAACGCCCCCTTTTCCACCCGCAGGACATGATCCAGCCGGATTTCCCCCAGTGCGTCACAGTTCACCGCCGCTCCGGTATCAATCACCTGAGCAATGGGTGGAATGTTCTCCCACCGCAGCTCCCGCAGGTGCCCGTGCTCCACCAGGGATAAAATCTCCCCGTCATCATCACAGCGCTCGTATTTTACCAGCTCCTGATCCTCGTACCAGCTGGTGGCAAACCCACTGCCGTGGGGTAGTTCTACGTAGATCTCCCGGCTGACAATCCCCCGGTAACCCTGCTGCACCGCTTCCGATTCCAGTGCCGCGGTCAGCGCCTTTTGCTTGTCCTCCGGCGTCAACAGGGCGAGTGCCTTCTCTAGGTGGAAGTCCTCCAGTTCCTGCATTTCTTCCCAGCCCATGCGGATCTCCATGGCACCCCGCTCGCTGGCTCGGCAGCCGTAGGCCACACCTGTGGTTTCCGGCGAGATTGCAATGTCCTGATCCAGCAGCCACTGTGCCAGAGGCTGATTGTTCAGCCGAATGGTAATATGGTGACCCGGCAGCTTGTAACGTGTTTCTTTCATGGTCTGACCTCCGTCCCCGGCGATTGCTACGCCGGCGTGATATGCTTTGGCATTATTTTAGCATACCCCATTCCGGAATCCAACTGCCAGCCGAAAAAGGATCTTTCTATTTTCAAAAACAATTTACACTTTGTAAAACGACTCCTTTAGGGAAGTGGTTATCATCGCTAGTCCGCCGCAGCAAAACAGGTACAGCAGCAGCAAGGTCAAATGTACCCATTCTCCGGGTGCAGCCCCAACCTGAACGGCCAAAGCAGCGGTTCCACTGATGACACCCAGCAGGGCAAGCACCAGCAGCAAAAGAGACATCGTGTGGGGGCGTTTGAGCAAATTACGATACGCCTCCTGACGGAAGGGCGGTTTCTTCCGGAACAGTCCTACCAGACTGACGGTGAGCCAGAGGGCTGGGAAAAAGGAAACGATCCAAGGGAGAAACACGGATAAAATGCGGCTCAGTCCGGTGTTCTGGAACCCGATGCCCAAAAACAAGATCCAAAGCGCCACGGTCAGGATCAGTTGTCCCGTTCGCAGCCGGAGCCAGCTGTCATCCACCGCCTGATATTCCGACCCCTGATAGACCCAGTTGCCATCCTCGTCTACCACGAAAGAGTCTCCGTGGAATTTCCGTAGTTTCATAGTATTGCATCACCTCATGATCACATTATAACAGACTTCACAATCGGAAGCGACCGCAAAGATATATAACATTTTTTTGCATATGCCGGTGCCTGGCCGCATCGTGATTTGAACTTTCGCCGTCATCAACGACGGAATCACCCCCGTTTTTTGACACACTTTGTAGTTTTGACCGCCCTTTTTCCGCACTATTTGCCCATATATGACGCCTCCCTCTCATTTCTCTCTTTCTTTTCCCCATTTCCTTTGTTATAATAGGGACTAATATGTATCGAAGGAGTTAACCGTTATCATGAAAGAGAAAAAAAGCAGCCCTGCAGCCCTACTGCCCATCGGTGTCTTTCTGGTCATCTATATCGGCGGTGGTATCCTGTTCCAAGACTTTTATGCCATGCCCGCCATTGTGGTGTTCCTGATCGCCCTGTTCGTGGCCTTTCTCCAAAATCACGACCTTAATTTCAATGAAAAAATGCACCTGATCGCTCAGGGGCTTGCGGATGACAACATCATCACCATGTGCCTGATCTTCCTGGTGGCCGGAGCTTTCTCCGGCGCGGTAACCGCCGCTGGCGGCGTCGATTCCACCGTAAATCTGGGACTCACCCTCCTGCCCGGCGGACTGGCCGTAGCAGGACTGTTTTTAATCAGCTGCTTCATCTCCATCTCCATGGGCACCAGCGTCGGTACCATTTCCGCCCTAGCCCCCATCGCCATCGGCATCAGCCAGAAAACGGGATTCGGAATGGCACTCTGCCTAGGAGCGGTAGTTTCCGGTGCCATGTTTGGTGACAACCTATCCATGATCTCTGACACCACTATCGCCGCCACAAAGACACAGGGCTGCGACATGAAGGACAAGTTCCGCACCAACTTCTTTATCGTTCTCCCCGCCGCAATTATGACCATTGTCCTGCTACTGGTCTTCACCATGCACGGCAGCTACACCATTACCGAGACACTGAACTATAACATTTTCCAGGTGATCCCTTATCTGGTGGTTCTGATTGGCGCACTGATCGGGTTCAACGTGTTTGGTGTTCTGGGCGCCGGTATTGTCCTCTCCCTGATCATAGGGGTTTCTACCGGCAACATTCCCATCCATACGCTGTTCACCAGCATGGGTGACGGCATTACCAAGATGTACGACATTACGGTAATCTCCATTATCGTTTGCTGCATTGGCTCCTTGGTGAAGGAAGGCGGCGGAATTCAGGCCATCCTGGATCTGATTCACAAGCGCATCGGCAGCAAAAAGGGCGCTATGCTGGGCATCAGCGTGCTGGCAGCAGGGGTAGACGTAGCCACCGCCAACAACACGGTAGCCATAGTGATGACCGGCGAGCTGGCTCGGGATATTAGCCGGGAATATGAGATCGAGCCGAAACAGACTGCCTCACTGCTGGATATTTTCACCTCGGTGGTTCAGGGCATTCTGCCTTACGGCGCCCAACTGCTCTACGCATCGGCAGCCACAGCGGGCGCACTCACTTCCTTTGACATCGTACCCTTCTGCTTCTATCCGATCTTGATGGCAGTATGCGGTGTGGGTTACATTTTCATTCAGAAATCAAAGTAACGTTGCCGCTTTGCCTCCTCCAAGGCTGGGAACGCATCGGGAGTCCCCCGGAAAATCCAACGATTTTCCGGGGCTGCTTTCATTTACAAACCATTCACAAATCGTTTGCAATTCCTTCATCACACGGTTCCTGGGTTCCTGTATGATAATGGCAGACAAAGGAGTTCCCTAAACACTCCTGCGTCACTCTCTCTTTCTTTTCTCTTTCGATTTAGAACAACAAACCGCGTCCGCCCATCGGTATCCTCCCGATGGGCGGCTTGCTTGTGCATTGGAAAGGCAGGGTCACTATGACAAACTTTGTACCATTGGAAAAGCGCTCAAAAAAGGAGCAGAAAGCATACCACGCCAGACAGCGCGGTAGCTGGAACGGTGTCAGCCCGGTGACGAAAATCGTCCCCAACAAAAAGCACTACAGTAGAAAAGGAAAACAGGCGGAACGCTGGAACAGAGATCCCAGTGCTTCGCCTGTTTTATTTTCCCCTACTTCAGTGCTCCTGCACTTACCGTGCCAGAGCTAGCGAAGGGTTATTTGTCGTTTCTCTTTTACTTCTCAGGCCACTCGTAGTCGATCAGCTGATCCACATAGTCCTCCTGGCTGCCGTCGCGCTTTTTACGTTCCCGGCCGCCTTCCTGGCGGGTGATGGGCGTCATGCCGTCTCGAGTAACCTTCTTCTTTCTAGGGTCAGGATGCCCTTTTACCATGTTTTCCATCACATTTTCCCCCTTTTACTCTTCGTGCCACATATACTCCATCAGCTGCTCCATATACTCCTGCTGGCCTGCTCTGGCCTCTTGGTCGGTCACAGCCTTTACCAGTTCGCTCTGGTTAGGGATATTGTTGCACTTCCGCCGCTGTTCAGAGTTGTTTCTTTCTCTTCCTTGCTTCTCCATAACCATTCTCCTTTTCCCGAGCCGACAGCCCCGGCCGCCGGCGTTGACTATCCCGACGTCCGATGATTTCTCACCGATCATCGTATCTGTAGCTTGTGCGATGGAGTGGAAAAGCATTCGGAAAAAGCTTTGGGAAAATCGGAAAAATTTCGTAATTTTAACCCTCTGCCTCTGCCTCGGCCAGCACATAGCAGGCAAAGGCAAACTGAAACGCCGTCTCCGGCGGGACGGAGCGCAGAACCGTCAGCTGCTGGGCTGCCGCAGCCTTCCACCGTGCTTCCTCCGTGTACCGCCCCAACCGCAGCAGTACCAGCGTCGCCATGCTGTTGGCAGAGGGTACCGCACCGTCATAAGTCTCCTTGGGCCGCACAATCAGCGCTTCGCTGTCCACTGCGTACAAATAGTATCCTGGTTCGAGCCCGGTAAACCGGGTTTCCATGGCCTCTGCCAACTCTACCGCCCGCTTTAGATAACGCTCCTCACCGGTGGTTCGGAACAGCTCCAGCAATGCCCAGCCCTCATAGGCGTAGTCCTCCAGCAGTCCGTCATACCCCATTGCCGCCCCACGGCAGCTGTGCATCAGCCGACCATGGGGATCTACCAGGCGGCTTTCCAGAAACGCCTGGCCTTTGATCGCTTCGTCCCGATACTCGGCGCACTGGAAAATGCGTCCGGCAGCGGCCAGCGCAGCGATGGCCATAGCATTCCAGGAGGTTACCACCTTTTCATCCCGGGACAAATGGGCACGTTCGCTACGGCTGATCCGCATTTTCTCCCGCAGCTGATCCATTTCCCCATCCCGCTGACTGTACTTAGGATTATTTAGCAGATTCGGGACGTTTTTCCCTTCGAAATTTCCCTTTTCCGTAATGTCGAACCAATCACAGAATTTTTTTCCGTCCTCGTCCCCTAAGACCGCGCTCACTTCCCCCGGCGTATACAGATAGTATCCACCCTCTACGCCCTGACTATCCGCATCCTGACTGCAATAGAATCCGCCGCGGGAACCATGAAGCTCCCGCAGTAAATACGCCGCCGTCTCCTGAGCAACTTCCCGAAAGAGGGGGCGTTGGGTCTGTCGCCAGCCCTCGGCGTAAGCCCAGAGCAGCAGGGCGTTATCGTAAAGCATTTTTTCAAAGTGAGGCGCCAACCACCGCTCATCGGTGGAGTAGCGGCAGAATCCTCCGCCAATCTGGTCGTAAATGCCGCCCCGTGCCATCTGTTCCAGGGTTTTCACCGCCATCTGCCAGGCATCGGTCTCCCCCTTCTGGATGCCGTACCGAAGCAGGAACATCAGCGTGTGTGGCGTCGGAAACTTCGGTGCACCACCAAAGCCGCCCCATTTGCCATCGTAGCGCGCACGGAGTTGGGTCACCGCCTGCTCCATCATCACCTGAGGCGAAAGTGGTTCCGCCGGCTGAGGTACGCAGTACCGCTCCATCTGAGCCGTTGCCTGTTCCGCTGCCACCAGCACCTTTTCCCGCCGGTCACGCCACTGTTGGGCTGCCGCCATCAGAATTGCGGTCAGCTGCTCCCGGGGCAGATAGGTTGCGGCAAAAAACGGTTTACCCTCCGGCGTAGCCAGCACCGTTGTGGGCCAGCCGGCGCTTCCGGTAAAGACCTGGCTTGCCAACAGGTAGACCGCATCCACATCCGGTCGTTCCTCCTTGTCCACCTTAATGGAAATAAAGTCCTTTTTTAGCAGCTCTCCTACCTCTGTACACTCAAAGCTCTCCCGGGCAATCACATGGCACCAGTGACAGGCAGAGTACCCGATACTAAGAAAGATGGGTTTTCCTTCCTCCCGCGCCCGCTGGAATGCTTCCGCACACCATGGATACCAATCCACCGGGTTTTCGCTATGCATCTGCAAGTAGGGAGACGCTTCCAGTTTCAGTCGATTGCTCATTTCTATCCCCTTCCTCGTTCTACGCCTTCATCACGCTCCTCTTACCGCACCAGCGACGCCACATAGGCTCGCATTTCCGCAGGAGATTGGATGTGATGGGTTCCTGCGATGACCTGCCGTTTTTGCTCCGGGGACATCCCCTCAAAACATTCTGCGGCCTGTTGGTTGGCACACAATGCCATACCAAGTCCCATCGGTAATTCTCTCATAGGATCCATTATAACTCACCTCCAGGCTAGTTTGCGTTTTTTTCCAGCCTTCATACAAAAAAATACACAGCATTAGTTCTGCACATTTTTTGTATTTTTATGACGGCTGTCCGGAATCCATTGCGGCAAGTACGTTTTTGGCCAGGCTCTTGCGCTGACCCAGAGCCACAAGAGACCCAATCACCTCGGCCAGGGGGAACGATTCCGGCAATCGGAGCCGCAAGGCGCTCCAGTATCACCAGGGTGTACCTCATCCCCCGG
>CALLZZ010000216.1 GCA_937858235.1 uncultured Clostridia bacterium | reverse complement strand
TGTTGATCCATTGCATGATGCTTTAGCGGCTATCCCGGAATCCGATCCCGCCTTCGGTCAGGTCTCCATCGGCGCCTATAAGCTGGCGACCATGCTGAAAGTCTCCGAAGAGCTCTTAAACGACTCGGTCTTTGACCTTGAAAGTTATATTGCGAAAGAGTTCGGCAGACGCATGGGCTCTAAAGAAGAGGAAGCCTTCCTCATCGGTGACGGTGTGGGCAAGCCTGTAGGCGTTTTCCAAACTACGGGCGGAGGTGAAGTGGGCGTTACGGCCGCTTCGGATAAGGCAGTGACAGCCGATGAGCTGATTGACCTCTTCTATTCGCTTCGTGCGCCCTACAGGAAAAATGCCGTCTTCATCATGAACGATGCGACGGTGAAGCTCATTCGAAAGCTGAAAGACAATACCGGGCAGTATCTCTGGCAGCCGGCCTTGACGGCAGGTACGCCGGATACCATCCTCAATCGTCCGGTCTATACGTCAAGCTTTGTGCCATTAGCGGAAGCCGGAGCTCTTGCGATTGCTTTCGGCGACTTCTCCTATTACTGGATTGCCGATCGTCAAGGCAGGTCTTTCCAAAGATTAAACGAGCTTTTTGCCGCAACGGGTCAAGTCGGATTTAAGGCGACACAGCGCGTGGACGGAAAACTCATCCTGCCTGAGAGCGTGAAGCTTTTACAGATGAAAGTCGGCGTATAAGGAGGATAAGGATGAACGCAGAGGACCTTCTTTATCCGTTAAAAGAAAATCTGGTGGTGGAGCATGATGCGGACGATCCCCTCATGCTCCGCTGCCTTTCCTCTGCGATTTCCTATGCAGAGGGATACCAGAAAAAAGGACCGGATTATTATCTTTTGCACCCGATGACGGAGAGTACCAAGCAGGCTGTGATCGTCCTTGCAAGTTTCTTCTATGAATCAAGAGACGGATCTACTGCCGGCTTCTTTTCCGATTCTCCTGAAGCCGCAAGGCAGGTCTGGGAGACGGTTAAAACTCTTCTTCAGGGTGATAAGGATGTGATCCTATGAGCATTAAACTAGATCACTTTATTGAGCTTTTCCGTGTGGAGCAGGAAACGGATCCGGACGGCTTTCCGGTGGAGCGAGACGTCTTTCTTGCAAGTGTCAGAGCCTACCGGGAAGACCGCTACGGGAGTGAGACCTGGAAGAATCGAAGTCTTTTTTCGACAGCAACGACGCTTTTTAGAATCAGGCGAATTCCCGGCATCACACTCGATACCCGCTGCGTCGTGGTGACGGAAGACGGCAGACACAACATCCTTTCCGTGGAAGACATCCGAAGAAAAGGGCTCCATTGGGAGATTTTGGCTGAAAGAGTCGATACGGAAGGGGTGGTAAAGGATGGCTAAATGCGAAATGAAAATGCCGAATGAGTTCTTGGATAAACTCTCGAAACTCGAAGGCCGCTTCGACAAAGCCGCTCCTAAGATTTTACAAAGCGGCGGCAAGGTCGTGCTCTCAGCGATGAAAGCAAACCTTGAAGGCCGGATCGGAAAAGATACCAAGTACCCTTCCCGCTCCAAGGGCGACCTTTTAAGAAGCCTCGGCATCACTCCAGCTTTGCAGGATCGAAACGGCGAGTGGAATATCCGGGTAGGTGTCGGAGATTCTATCGACCGGGAAGGAGTGCCGAATGTACTGAAAGCTCAGGTCTTGGAGTACGGAAAATCCGGTCAGAAAGCAAAGCCCTGGATGAAGCCGGCAAGAAGAAAAGCGAGAAAGCCTGCTGTTCAAGCGATGGAGGAAACACTGAAAAAGGAGCTTGATCTATGAGTGCACTGGCAGAACTAAAACAGATAGCGGAAGGTTTAAGGCTTCCTTCGGGAGCCGTGACCTTTGAAAAGAAGGCTCCTGAAACCTATCTGGTCTTTACACCGCTTTATGACGATTTACTCTTCTATGCCGACAACAAACCGCTGGTGGAGACGGAAGAAATCCGCATCTCCCTCTTTTGCAAGGAAAACTATCTTCTTTGGAAAAGGAAGCTGACGGACGCTTTGCTTGAGCAGGATTTCATCATTACAGAGCGGAGGTTTTTAGACCTTGAAGAAGACACGGGATACTACCATTACAGCCTGGACGTGGCGAAAGAATACGTCCGATAAGGAGGAATTATTATGGCAACAATAGGCCTGGATAAATTGTACTATGCAAAAATTACGGAGGATGCTTCCGGCATGGAAACCTACGACACGCCCGTTCAGCTGGCAAAAGCCATCACGGCGGAGCTGTCGGTGGAGCTGGCGGAAGCGATCCTTTATGCCGATGACGGTGCATCGGAGATTGTAAAAGAGTTTAAAACAGGGACGCTCTCCCTCGGTGTGGACGATATTGGAAGTCAGGCGGCATCCGATCTTACGGGAGCCGTCATCGACACAAACAAAGTCCTGATTTCCTCGTCTGAAGACGGGGGGCCTCCTGTCGCTATCGGTTTTCGCGCAAAGAAATCAAACGGCAATTATCGCTATTTCTGGCTTTATCGAGTGAAATTCGGCATACCCGCTACAAACCTTGAAACGAAGGGCGACTCGATCACCTTTTCTACACCGACCATTGAAGGCACGATCATGCGAAGAAACAAGGCGGACGCTGAAGGAAGACACCCCTGGAAGGCGGAAGTGACAGAAGGTGATGAAGGGGTAGCCCCTGAAGTCATCACGGGCTGGTATACATCCGTCTATGAGCCGGTCTTTACACCGGTTGCCCCATAAGGAGAATCTTATATGTATCAGGAATATATGACAAAGATTAAAGTCGGTGAAAAAGAGTATGAGCTCCTTCTCACGACCAGGGCGACCAAAGAAATAGCAGGACGCTACGGCGGACTTGAAAACTTAGGCGACAAGCTCATGAAGGCGGAGAACTTCGAGATGGCTTTGGGAGAGATCATCTGGCTGATTACGCTGCTTGCCAATCAGCCGATCTTAATCCATAACCTGAAAAACAAGAACGACATAAAAGAGCTTCTCACCGAGGAGGAAGTGGAGCTTTTGACCTCTCCTTTGGATCTAGCGGAATACAAAGATGCCATTACGGACGCTCTTTTGAAGGCGACCAAGCGAAATATTGAAAGCGAGACGGACTCAAAAAACCCGGAAGCCGGGTAAGCGACGAAGCGCTATTTACCCGGCTTTTGTATTTCGGGCTGAGCCGGCTTTACCTTTCACAGGATGAAGTCTGGCTCATGCCCTTTTCTTTGCTTTTAGACCTTATTGAATGTGACAGACAGTATCGCGGGCTTTCCAAACCGAAGCAGGAGCTTTTAATTGATGACGTGATTCCCTATGGAATTTGATAGAAAGGAGGCAGCTCATGGCAGATAATTTCGGCTTAAAGATTGGCCTTGAGGGTGAAAGAGAATTTAAAAAGGCCCTTGCCGACATTAACCGATCCTTTAAGGTTTTAGGCTCGGAGATGAAGCTTATCACCTCCGAGTTTTCTAAAAACGACAAATCCGTGCAGGCTCTTTCCGCACGAAACAGCGTCCTTAATAAAGAGATTGAAGCACAAAAACAAAAGATTGAAACCTTGAAGGCGGCTCTTGATAATGCCGCTGCTTCCTTTGGTGAAAACGACAGAAGGACGCAGAACTGGCAAATCCAGCTGAACAATGCCAAAGCGGCATTGAACGGCATGGAACAGGAGCTAAACGACAATAACGAGGCTCTAAGAGAAGCCGGCAAAAACTACGATGATGCGGAAAAATCCCTCTCCGACATGGATAAAGAAATGGACAATGTCACGGACAGTGCCGATGACATGGGAGAGAAAATAGAAGATGCGGGCGATGCTGCCGATAAATCCGAAGGAAAGTTCAGAAAGCTCGGCTCGGTCTTAAAAGGAATCGGTGCGGCGATGGGAGCCGTGGTTGTTGCTGCCGGAGCTGCCGCTGTTAAGCTTGGCAAAGAAGTTATCTCTTCTTTTGCCGACTATGAACAGTTGGTTGGCGGTGTCG
This sequence comes from uncultured Clostridia bacterium, assembly GCA_937858235.1. Lineage (GTDB taxonomy): Bacteria > Bacillota > Clostridia > Oscillospirales > Oscillospiraceae > Onthomonas. Next base: position 10,745 of record CALLZZ010000216.1, on the reverse strand, counting down.
ATACCCTCTTTAAGGAATCGTCCGGGAAACTTCAAGACTATGCGGCAAATGCCTACAAAACGGCGGGGCTTTCTGCGAACGAGTACATGGAGACGGTGACGGGCTTTTCGGCAAGCCTCATCCAGTCTCTTGGCGGAGATACGGAAAAAGCGGTGAAATATGCCGATATGGCCATCACCGATATGTCGGATAACGCCAATAAGATGGGAACCGACATGACCAGTATCCAAAACGCCTATCAGGGCTTTGCCAAGCAAAACTACACCATGCTGGATAACTTGAAACTGGGCTATGGCGGCACGAAATCCGAGATGGAACGGCTGCTGGCCGATGCCGAGAAGATTTCAGGGCTTGAGTTTAATATCGACTCCTATGCTGATGTGGTAGAAGCAATTCACGTCATCCAGGATAATTTGGGGATTACAGGCACGACGGCCTTGGAAGCAGAAGAGACCATCACAGGTTCCATCAATGCCCTGCAAAGTGCCTTCGGAAACCTCCTTGTAGGCTTCGGACGGGCGGATGCCGATATCCAAATGCTGACAGGAAACGTGGTCGATGCTTTTAAGACCGTCGTTACCAACATTACGCCGGTTATCGAGAACATGATTCAGGCGCTTCCTGCTGTGACAGGGGCACTTCTTGAAGCGATTTCGGAGCTTTTGCCTTCGCTTCTTACCATGATCACCGATCTATTTACACAGGTCTTGGAAACGTTGATGAGTCTTCTTCCAAGTCTTATCCCGGTGGCGGTGGAAGCGATCCTGACGATTATAAATGCCATTATCGAAAACCTGCCCCTCTTGATTGAAGCGGCGGTTTTACTGATTGCAACACTGGTGCAAGGTTTGGGAGAAGCCATGCCAAATCTCATCCCGGCAGCCGTTTCAGCAATTGTGACGATTGTTCAGGGCCTAATCGAAAACCTGCCGCTCCTCCTTGAAGCGGCCTTGCAGCTGATTATGGGGCTTGCGGAAGGTCTGATTGCGGCGATTCCAATCCTGATTGAAGCGCTCCCTCAGATTATTGAAGCGATTGTCACCTTTTTATTGGAAGCGATTCCTCAGATTATTGAAACGGGCATAACCCTTTTGACGGCGCTGATTGAGGCTTTGCCCGACATTATCACGCAGATTGTGACGGCAATTCCGCAGATTATAGATGCCCTGATTACAGCGATCTTAGGCTCTATTCCGCAGATCATCGAAGCCGGGATTGATCTTTTGGTAGCACTTATTCAGGCCCTTCCTCAGATTATTACAACAATTGTGCAAGCCATCCCTGAAATTATAGCCGCCATTGTGAACGCCTTTGCCGGAAACATCGACAAGATCATCATGGCAGGGGTAGAGCTTTTTGTTGCCCTTATTGAGAATCTTCCGACCATTATCGCTGAGATTGTAAAGGCAGTGCCGCAGATTATTGAAGGCATCGTCAGTGCCTTTGGCTCTCTCATGTACAAGATCGTGGAAGTCGGCGGCAATATCGTCAAAGGTCTCTGGGAAGGCATCAAGGGACTGGCAGGCTGGATTTGGGACAAGGTATCCGGCTGGGCGTCCGATCTTTGGAGCGGTATTAAGAGCTTCTTCGGCATCAGCTCTCCGTCAAAAGAAATGGCCTGGATCGGTGAAATGCTGGTAGAAGGACTTGCAGGTGCCATTGAACGCTCAGGCGGTGATGCTGTCAGGGCCAGTGAGGGCTTGGCAGAAGACATCAATAATGTGATGGGTCAGCTCGGAAAAGATATGAGCGTGGCATTGCCGACTGATTTTCAGGTTCAGGCGGAAACGGCGGTAAGCGGTGCTTTGAGAGGGGTTACTCCAATAGGAGCTGCTCCACAGATCACAATCGAGCAGATGTTTGTTCGAAGCGAAGACGATATTCGAAGGGTTTCGCAGGAGCTCTATAACCTGATTGAAGCAGGCTCCAGAGCACAAGGCCGCTTCTCGCCGGCGTAAAAGGAAGGAGTGATGCAGGATGGGATTTATCTATAACGACATTTCATCAAAAGACATGGATGTAAAAGCACGGCTCACTTCCTGGCAGGTGTCCGGCATGCTGAGAAACTACTCGGCTTCCATTCCCGGAAAATATGGCGTGGCGGACTTTGGCGCAGATATGGATGCCAGAGAAATCTCGGTGTCCTGTTCCATTTTTCCCAAGCTTCGCTTTTCCGATCTGGTAGAAACCTTAGACCGGATTGCGCTCTGGCTTTCCCCGGTCGACGGCTTAAAACAGCTGATTTTTGATGATGTACCGGATCGTTATTTTATGGCAAGGCTAAAGGACAAGGTGGACTGCGAAAGAGTCATCCGTGCAGCCGGAATATTTGACCTTTCCTTCTATTGCCCCGATCCCTTTGCCTATGCTTTGGAAGATGAGGTCTTTACGATAACGAAAGCGGGAGAAACACTCATCACACGAAGCCTTGGAAATATCGCATCAAGGCCTGTTTATTTCCTCAAAGGAAGTCTTACGAAGTCTCCGGAAAACTTTATCTCTATTTCTGTGAATGGCATGGAGATGAAACTTATCAATGCGGAGCTTTCCTTGGGAGAGATCCTTGTAATTGACACGGAGAAGATGACGGCTTATGTGGAAGATGGAAGCGGGCTTGTGCTGAGAAACGCACTCCCTTATCTCAAGGAGCTGAACTTTCCGGAGCTTAGAATCGGCGAAAACAGCGTTCTTATTCAGGCTGTGAGCGGAACATTTTCAGAGCTGAAAATTAATGCACGAAGCCGCTGGAGGTGATGACATGGCACTTAAATTAACAATTCAATCGCAGGAAGATTTTACGGGCGAGTTTCCGGCTGCCCTTGCCAAATCCGGTCTTTGGCGTTTCAACGAGGACAGCTTCGATGATCAGGGGTTTCTTATGGATTCCTCCGGCAATCATCGCAAGATGGAAGTCATAAACCGAAGCGGCACAACGGCAGGGATTCGCTCAGGCGTGATGGGAAACTACCTCCAGCTAAACCTCCATGATCCGGGAACGGAGCAGTCCTATTTAAAACTTACCAATGACGGCAGCATTTTTCAGAATATCGGAGATACGATTTTAGTCGGAGGCTGGTTCAAGCCGACGATTTACTCTATCGGGAACACCTACTGCCCACTTTTTAATACCAGATACGGTCCCGGTCAGCCGATCTTTTATCTTTCCTTCTTTCAGGGAAGACCGCGCATCATGCTCTATAACGAAGCAGGCTCGCTCATATTAGACAGGACGACCTCTCCTTCCTTTACTTTTAAGAATGGTGGAATTTATTTTATTGCCTGTATCATTCGACCGAATGTGAGGACGGCACAGTATGTCATAGGCGACAGGTCGGACGGCAAGTGCTGGGTATCGGAGGCCTACTCTTTTACAGGTGAGCTGAACCGCTCATGTACAGCCGATATCATCATGGGCATGCATGCCGGAAGCTACTGGTATGCAGGCGGCTTTGATGACTGGTTTTTGGATACCGACTCAGAACTTACTATGGATGATTTGGAAGAATACTTTCGCTCCTCTTATTTTGCAAGCGGCGGCGACAGCGTATATTCGGTGGATGCGTTAACTGAGCCCGGCAAAGTGCTCCTAAGGAAAACGGACGGTGTCTATCCTTTAAGCGGAGAGCTTTTGACAACGGCAAAACCTCTATCTCTTTCCGGTACAGGCAGGATCGCCATTACCAAAGAATACGAAGCGGGCGTGACGGATATATCAGCGGTGGAATATGGACTAAGTTCCGACCTTAGCACATGGGGCGAATGGACTGTTCTTCCGGAAGACGGAAAAATTAAGGTCACAGCTAACTACATCCGCTTTCGCATCACTCTTACGACAACCGATTCAAAGAAAACGCCAAAGCTTCTAGATATTCGAATCTACGATATTCCAAAAGCTCCCTATGAAAAGATGGGCTTTGCAAGGCCCGTGCTTTTGACAAAAGGGGGTACCTGGGAAGCTGTTCTGGAAAACGCCTACGACATCATTGTCACAAGTGAGGTCAACGGTGAGGATACGCTCCACTTCAAGCTTCCTTTCAGAGATGAAAAAAGAAGCTATTTAGAAAACGAGAAGAAAATTCAAATCGTCGATGATATTTATAAAGTTAGAACCATTAACGACATCAAGGACGCTTCGGGAAACACCGTGACGGAAGTCTATGCCGAAGCGGAGTTTTACGATCTGACCTTCAGCGTTCGCAAAGAAGAAAAAAGCTTTGATGCAGAGACGGCGGAAACAGCGATGGCTTATGCTCTTGAGGGCACAGAGTGGCATGTCGGCACGGTCAATGTCAAGACAAAACGCACCTGGGTATCGCAAGAGAAAAATGCTCTTTCCATCCTTCGCGCTGTCGCAAGCCTTCACGGAGGCGACCTGGTCTTTGACTCGTCCAACAGGCTCGTTCATCTCTATACGGTGAGCGGCAGGGATTCAGGCGCACTTTTTGCCTACAGGAAGAACATGAAAAGCATTGAGCGGGTCATCGACACGAGAAATCTTGTGACACGCTTGTATGCATTGGGAGCGGACGGGATGACTTTTTCCGATATCAATGGCGGCAAGCCCTATCTGGAAGATTTCACCTATTCAAATGATGTGCGTATCTCCACACTTGACTGTTCTTCCTTTACCAATCCCTACCAGATGAAGGAGTTCACGGCGATGCGGTTGGCGCAATACGCCAAACCGACAATCTCCTATGTCCTTCATGCGATGGACTTATCCGTTCTTACGGGCTTTTCTCATGAAGCCTGGTCGCTGGGCGATTATGTCCTGGTAGAAGATAAGGAGCTGGGGATCTCCGTTACGACAAGGATTGTGCGAAGAGAATATAACCTGCAGGAGCCTTGGAATACGGTGCTGGAACTGTCGACGACCTTAAAAAATCTCGGTTCTTCTGTGGAAAGGCTGGAGACCATCGCAGATACCTTGGAAGGGGCAGGAGCTTTTGGCGGGGGAAACATCAGCGACATGGTGCCTTTTAATCATCTGAAAAACTCTCGGGCGGATGACGGGATGGCCTACTGGCTGAATTCCGGCTTTGAAGCCGTAAACGAGACGGGCGGTACGGGAACAGCCGCCTTTAAGGCGGAAGGTGCGGCAGGACTTACAAAGTCTATGGCGCAGACCGTCTATCCTTCCAATCGTAAAAGCTATACCTTGTCTCTGGCCATCGCTTCAGAAAACTTGGAGAAACTTTCGGAAACTTCCCAAGTCGGCGTGGAAGTGGAAATCGAGTATGAAGACGGAAGCATTGAGACGAGATTTATTGACCTTTACTAGGGGGTGATCTGATGGCCTATTTTAGAAAAGTGAAAGACAGCATCACGCCTAAGGGCTATATGTCAAGGCTAAAATCCGTCACGGTGCGTATCTTTATTTCAGACTGCACCGGACAAATCTTTGTGACGGATATCCTCCTTCAGGGCGGCTCTCTTGCGACCGGCTGGGTGCCGCACCCTTCCGAGATTCGCTTTACGCTGGACGGGTGATGCTATGAAGAAGTTTTACAGGCTCTCTGAGACCATAAATAAAAAGCAGGACAAGCGAGTCGTGTCCGTGACAATTAAGCCGCTTTTAACCGACATGGCAGGTACCATCTGGCTAACTGATCTCATGCTTCAGGAAGGAGACCGGGTGACGGGCTTTTATCCGCACACGGAGATCATGCTTCAAAAAGAAAGTGAAGGCGGCGTAATCAAGGAGCCTGTCTGGTATAACGGCATTGTCCGAGGACAGGAAACCCTGATTCTTTTTAATCTCGGGAAGACTTCGACAGGTCTTGATATCAAGCTGTATCCCAAATCGGATATGGAAGCTGTGACGATCTCGCAGGCGGCAGGCGGACAAAGAGCCTTTTTCCCTGAGATTTTACAGAGGGACGATGAACTGATCTTTTCCGCACTGGAAAGAAAGACAACGAACAATGGACAGCCTTTTCAAAAAGAAGGCTTTTATTCATACAGTGCCGCTTGGGATTCTAAGCACAAGATCGAGCTTCCTGATGGAAAATCCGCGAGAGTGCTCTTTACCTTGCGGCAAATGGAGGAAGGAGGTGAGCCGTTTTGATTGACCCCTTAAAAAACAGAGAAATCATGGTCTGGACCTTTATGGGAAACGCCAGAATGTATGAAGCTCTGGAAAAGTACGGAGACCGCATCAATCAGATCGGTCTTTTTTCTTTTAAGGTACGGGCGACAGGTGAAATCTATGAAACAGGAGTTACCATCTCTGACATGATGCCTTATATAAAAAAATGGCCGCATATTCGCTGGCTTTTAACTGTCGCTAACGACGGCTACAATTCCATCTTCAAAGCCATACGGGAAAACACAAACGGTGCACAGGATATGCTCCTCTCCGAACTTATCCGCATCATGGAAAAGTATCCCTGGTGCGACGGTGTGGATATTGACCTGGAAGGCGGTGGTGATTACTCCACAGCGGCTAAGTCCACTGCGATGTTTCAAAATATCTATCAGGCCGTTAAAAGCTATGACGTAAGAAAACGCATCAACATCTGCCTTCCCGGCATGACAAGCGTGAAAGGCTCGGTCGGCGGCGAAAACTGGTGTGTCTACGGCGATCTTGCACCTTACTGCGATACAGCTTCCATTATGAGCTACGGCATGGCCTGGGCGGGTTCTGCTCCGGGGCCTGTTTCTCCAAGAGACTGGCTGGAAGGCATCTATGACTATGCCGTATCCGTGATGCCACCTGAAAAGATTTATTTCGGCATGCCGGCTTACGGCTGGAACTGGCAGATCTATGACACGCCTGAAAACTTGGGCGACTACTACCGGGGCGTATCGCATACCTATTACGGAGCAAAGAACTGGATGACGGGCTACTATCAGTTTAAGGAAACAGCACCCGCATCTCCTCAAATTCCTATCGTTGCTTACTGGGATGATTACGATAAGGGACCCTTTGCCCTTCCGCATGTCTATGACTACATGGAAGGACGGGATGCTGAACATTACAGTTACCCCTTGATGGGTGAAGTTTATAAACGAAGGCGGTATCTTACCTCCTACGGGAAGACGCAAAAGACAAACTTTGACGGTGTCCTTGTTGTCAGAAATGCAGAGCCTGATTCCTACTCCGGCATTGTCTCCATCTCTGACGGAATGATTACGCTCGGAGATAACGGAGAAGCCGTTTATGAGTTTAATGTGCCTGCTGCAGGAAGCTACGATTTAGCCGTTAAGCTCGGTTTTCCTCTGTGGGATAAAAACAGCGTCCGGCTTTCGCTTGACGGTATAAGCGTTCTTGTCGAGGAACACAGGCTTTGGTGGCCCTACTGGCGGACGACCTTTTGGAAAGGGGTGGGGAAGGCGGTATCTCTATCTGCTGGTACGCATACGTTTACGGTATCGGTTGCCGCCAAGGGCGTGCAGTTTTACGGCTTTAAGGTCTGCAGCTCTTTCAGTGAAGAAACATCCGTCAGCGAAGCAAGCTACCTTTTGTCTCCGAGAAAGTTTAAGGACATACACGGCGTGATGGTGGCTCCAAGAGAGGGCTTCAAGCTCACTTTCGAGATGCTTCGGAGGAAAGCGGACTCCGCCCTCATCTGGTATGAGGATTTTAGAGACCGGCCACCGCTTCCTGAAAGCTACTGGTCCATCCTTTCCGGTGAGTGGCAGGTCTGGCAGGAGGATGAGTTCGGGAAAAACCGTCCTTACTCACAGCTGGAAGGCTACGGAGAGATTGCCTTAAATTACGGCGGCTTTCACGACCTTCACCTGCGGGTACAGCTCATCTTCCCTCAAAGCTTTACCGGAAGGGCGGGTGTTTTCCTAGGCGATCTGTTTTGCTGCCTGAACTACGAAGCACAGGCGGTGGAGCTGTATCAGGGAGATGTCTTACTTGGAAGTTATGCGACTTCTTTTGAAAAGACAGCTGATGCCGAGATACGAGATGCCCCAAATCTCTATACGATTGAGATGAGAAAAAGAGGCACAAATGTCAGGGTGTATTCCGGAGCATCAAGCAGTCTTCGTTATCAAAGAACGGTAACAAGCACATCAGGCTTTGCAGGTATACGATCAGACAGCAAAGTGCACTGCCAGCTCTTTCGTGTGGGAGACAGCTTTACCTATGAACCCTACGAGTGCTTTGATGTCGTGCTGCCTGATGGAAGCCGGACGAGTTTTGGCAGGATTCCAAGAACCGGTGTTTCTTGGGATGAGGAGTTTCAGGTTTTTACTGTCACCTCAGATATTGAGGAACATGAGACGAGAACGGAAAGCATCTCTCTTGATTATGAGTTTTTCCATTCGAATCTTCTTCCTCTGGTCTGCGGAAACGACTATCAGGTGAAGGTCATTCCAAGAGACATTAATGTCTGGATTTCACGGCTTTTCTTAGGCGATTCCGACGGCTTCTCCATCCTCTATTACCAGGATGTAGACTCGCTCGTCTACTGGGCAAACGAAGCCGCTTATCGCTGGAAAGTCAGGGGTATGTGCATGTGGTCACTCGGCCAGGAGGATTTAAGGCTCTGGGAGTGGCTGCCAAAACAGGTATAGATTTCATCAATCACATCATTTTGTACAAGGAAGTGTCTGCCACAGCGCAGGCATTTTTTATTTGGAAGGAGGATTTTTAATATGAAACAAATCTGGTCTGCCGTACAGACGGCATTCACGGCTGTAGGAGGTTTCCTGGGCTTGTATCTGGGAGGACTTGACGGCTTTCTCTATGCACTCATCGTCTTTGTTGTAGCGGACTATATCACAGGCGTTCTTTGCGCCGTCTACGACAAAAAGCTCTCAAGCGAAGTCGGTTTTAAGGGCATCGCCAAGAAGGTGCTCATCTTTGTGCTGGTAGGCATCGGCAACATCATCGATGTCTCCATCTTGAAAGAAGGCAGTGCCATAAGGACTGCCGTCATCTTTTTCTATCTCTCGAATGAAGGTATTTCCATCTTGGAAAATTCGGCCCACTTGGGGCTTCCCATTCCGAAAGCCCTGAAAAACGTGCTGGAAACATTATCGAAGGAGGATGAGGAAAGTGAATCTCAATAAACTGATTTTTACAGAAAACGCCTGCTACAAGGCAGGCAGGAAGATTAAGGTCAAAGGCATCATGGTGCATTCGACCGGAGCGAACAATCCTTATCTGAAACGCTATGTCGGTCCGGATGACGGAAAGCTCGGAAAGAACAGGTACAACAATCACTGGAATCAGCCGATGGATAGACAGGTCTGTGTACATGGCTTTATCGGGAAGCTGCAAGACGGCACGATTGCTACTTACCAGACGCTTCCCTGGGATCACAGGGGCTGGCATGCAGGAGGAGCGGCTAACAACACGCATACGAGTTTTGAAATCTGCGAGGATGGGCTTAGCGACCGCTCGTATTTTGACAAAGTCTACAAGGAAGCGACGGAGCTTTGTGCTTATCTTTGCGAGCTCTATCATCTTAATCCGCTGGCGGACGGAGTTATCATCGGCCACTACGAAGGCCATCAAAGAGGGATTGCCTCCAATCACGGAGATCCAAGACACTGGTTTTCAAAATTCGAAAAGAGCATGGACACCTTTCGTCAGGATGTGAAAAGGTTGATGGGCGGAGGTGTGCTAGATCCGAAACTGCCTAAATCTGAAGGCATTTTATATCGAGTCCGAAAGTCCTGGCAGGATAAGAAGAGCCAGATTGGAGCCTACAAGGTGCTTGCCAATGCCAAGAGAAAGGCAGATGAAAACAGCGGCTACTTTGTATTTGATGAGAGCGGAAATGCTATCTATCCGGAAAAGGCTGCTGCGGAGCACAGCACCTATACCATAGTCAGCGGCGACAGCCTTTGGCGGATTGCGGCAAGGCTCTTAGGCGACGGAAGAAGATATCCGGAAATCAAAAAACTTAACGGATTAACCTCCGACATCATCCATGCCGGACAAAAGCTCAAAATTCCGAAAGCAGCTGTGTCTTCTGCTCTAAAGGTCGGAGACATGGTGAAAGTGACGGCTTCCCGCTATGCGACGGGAGAAACCGTGCCGGAATGGGTGAAAGAAAGAACACACAAGGTATCGCAGATAGAAAAAGATAAAGTCCTTCTCGGCTGGCCGGACGGCATTGCGTCATGGCTTCCGATTGATGGCGTGAAGAAAATATAAACGCTGTAGTCTAAGGCTCCGATTTGGAGCTTTAAGTGCAAGACCTTCTTGTTTCGTCTAAGCTGTGAGCAAATCAATCTTAATGAACAGAGGGCAAGGCAAAATGAAGACTATAACAATTAGAGTCACGGATGACGAGTACGCTCACCTTCAAGACATGGTAGGAAATGACCTCCAACCGGATCAGACAATGGAAGAGTTTGTGCTGGAAGTGTTAGCAGACAGTTTGCCATATCTTCGGGCAAATCACTGGCCAAAATACAGGCTGCGAGACTGACTATCAATTCATCACGATATTAATTTTCCCCACGGTCTATGTTGAACATAGGTCGTGGGGATTTTTCTGTTTCTTAAACCTTTTAACGATTGCTATACTTTTTAACGATTCTCCTTTCGGCTTGCGAAAGGGGGTGCAAAGTCTAAAATTTAAATCGTATAATTAACTCAAACGAGCGAAAATTCGCTTTGATTTTGAAGCGTTTGATGAGCGATAATCTGCTGAAACTCCTTGAAATAACGGGCTTTTATCCATTTCAAAGCTTATGAAAAATTGTATCAAAATGAGTAAGAACATAGATCCTCCATATAACACAGGTAGCGCATTTGAATATTATGACGACGATGT
>CALLZZ010000215.1 GCA_937858235.1 uncultured Clostridia bacterium | reverse complement strand
GGATTCTGTTCCAGCATCCAGAGCATGGAATGTTCAGAAGTGCCGCAGAGCGCAGCGTAGCTGTGGGTTTGCCAGTCCTGCGGGTAGAGTGAGATGAAAGACATGAGGTCAATGGGAGCCTCGAATACATAGAGCCGGTCCGAGGTTCCCATCCAGTGGAAGCTATACCGGGGATCGCTACCCTCCACATTCATACGGAAGACTTTTCCCTCAGAATTAACACTGCGCTTATGCGCATGACGTGAAGCGCCGTGTTCATCCCTTCCGATGAACACGGCGTTGTGATATTCTGCATCCTCATACAGCAGCCCCGCCTGAGCAAAGTTGCTGACGATCTCCCTGTCGATACCGCGGCGCTGGGTCAGGTAAGCATACACCCGGCGCATCCGCTCACTGGCCGGCGGCACAACGAATTGTTTGGGAGGTTCGACAGTTTGTTCTCCCGCCGCGTGATAGGCTTCTCTCTGTTCTCCGTCCAGAAGAAGGGTGACAGCTTCCGGGAAACTCATGTTGTAAAACCGCCTGACAAAATCCACCGCCAGTCCTCCTTCGCCGGTGGCGTGATCGAACCATTGGTTACCCCGGATGGTAATGCTGTGGTCGGAAGCCAGACGCTTGTCACGCCCGGATGGAAGGAGCTTTTCACCGCGCCGCCGCAGGAACTCGGAAAGGTCAATGGAATTGGCGCGGCGCTTCTGTTCGTCGGTGAAATATATAAAGGTTCCCATTTTATCCCTCGTTTCTACATCGTCATATTCATTGTATCCTCATGATCGTCCGGTTTATGACCCTGGGCGATTTTCTTTTCTCTGAGCTTTCTGCGAAGCTTCTTATCCATTCGCATCCCGCTGTCGCACCGGGGCGGCGTGTTGTCCTGAAACACCCGACTCAGATGATGGAGCAGCCGGGTCGCGGATTGCGCAACGGACAGCGTTTCACCCGCTCGTTCCGGCGGTGGAGGAGTTGCTGTCGTTTGCTGCCCTTCTCGATGCGGAGACGATTTTGATTCAGCATCCGGTGCTTCCTGTTTTGCAGAATCTCCCGCTTCGATTGGCACGATTATTTCATCTGTGAAGTTCTGCCCGATCAGCTTTGCCGCTTCGGCGATGACCATGTTTTTTATGGGCTTGAATTCCTTTTGTTTTGAGAGAGGCGGCAGCTCCGGAACAGAATCCTGATAGGTAGAGAGAATATCCGTGCGGATTTCAAACCACAGCCGGTAGGCTTCCGCTACCCGCACGTCCCGTGCCAGCTCGTCCACGATGGCATCCACGATGTCCTTTGCCGGCGCTTGGAGATAGCCGTACTGGAGTTTTCCTTTGTGCGTCGAGAGCCGTTTTACAAGCGCCTCAGTCAGCTTTTCGATGCGCTCGTTTTGGACCGAACCCGCGGCCATGCGGTCGATCAACTCCTGATACCGCTTTCTGGCATCCCCCTTCAGCGCATCCCGGCGTTGGGTATCGGCGGTATATAGCTCCTGAAGCTGTTCGGGGAAGATCTGCCGCGCCAGCGTGGATTTGATCTGCGTGATGCCCTGCTTGGTGAGGAAGCCCTCGGTGGGGTCGGTGGAGTAGAGGATCATATGCACATGGGGATGATGGCTGTTGTCGTGGAAGGCAGCATACCATTTCAGGTGCGCAGGATTGATCTTATAGCTTCTGGCGAGTTCGGCAGCACAGGCGGAGAGTGACGCGCGCCAGCTCTCCGGGGATTCCAATCCCATGGCATGTGCATCTTCCCGCCGCAGAGAAATAACCGGCGTCCAGACGACGCCGGGATGCTCGGAGATTTCTTTCTGTACCTGAGACACGATTAGCTTTCTTTCTGTCCCGTCGAAGAGTCCGTGATTGTCCAGCTTTGCAACGCCAAGTCGCATACCGATGTAGTCAACATAGTTTTCGCGCTTACCAAGTTGGTCGAGATTCTGCTCCAACGCGATCCCAATAAAATCTGCAGCGTTTTCCCGCGTGGGTGCTGTGAGATAATCTTCATATTCGAATCTCTTTTTTGTCATGGGAAAGTCTCGAACGAGCCGGCGGATGAGCTGCTCCTGCTGTTTTGTGGTAGGCTTCATTTTCTCCGCGTCGTCCACCGGCGCGACGCCCTCCCGTGTGGCAATATAATGCACAAGGTACGAAAGGTGCGCTGCGCTGTTTTTCCCGCTTTTGAAATGTGGAGAGATAAAAATAATACGCGGCATGGCGATTACTCTTCCCCAGTGAGAAGGTCAAGACTGTATTCCAGCGAGTACGGGTTTTCGTAGACCTGCTCGTAGGTGAGCTTGCCGCCCAGCCGCTTGACCTCGCCCATCGCCTTAGCATGGATGTATTTGAGCTGCTCAGGCCCCACCTGAAACATCCCTGCGATGATATTCCACGTCTTTGCTTCCTCAACGGAAAGCCGGAAGAGATTGCGATTGATGTGCGCGCCGAAGCTGTCCAGCGTTCCGTGGAGCACCTGCGACAGAACCGGCGCGAGATATTCCATGGCATCTCTGGTGGTGAGATAACCGGCATAAAAGCGGATGGCGTTTTCCGTAAATTCATTTTGACTCTGGCAGTTGCCCTTCGGCATTGCCTCCTTCATCATGCGGTCAGCCTCGGGACTGAGCCGAACCGTGAAGCGATACTTTTCCTCTGGCATTCTGTTCCTCCTTTGCTTGAAACGGGCATCGACGCCGTCTGTAGTGCGGTGAAAAAGCCTGTCACAGCGGCGTTTTCTGCTGTTCGTAGTGACCATTCCGGTGCAAACCGTACAATTTGATGTCACGAAACGACGGTTTGCCAAAAGCCCGAAAAGCCGTGTGGTACTACACTTCCGGTCCGCTCTGCGGGCCGGTGTAAACTGCGGTGATGATGTCACCGCTTTATCCTGTACTAAAATCGTGAGCGTTAAGCCTATCCCGAACCTCCCGCACAAAGCCCCGACAAGGCGGTCGAGCCTTGCCGGGGTGTACGGATGCCACCTTGCTCCGCAAAGCGGCACACGGGGCGGACACGGGCGCAGCGGCGGGCTACATTGTCGGTTCTGTCAGCAGAGATCGCTCCTCCGCCATGTGCCGCTCGGAGTATTCGTCCAGCGTCATGCCGGTCTGCTCCCGGCAATAAGCATCCATCTTGCGGCGCAGCACTTTTTTTTCAGCTGCGTTGAGCGGATAGCTCAGCGTCTCCTCGCTGCCGCCGCCGCGGTGCAGCTCGATGTCCAGCGTATCGTAAACCTCGTGCGCCGCCATATCGTAATTGGCGTAGACATTGAGCCAGTCACAATTGGCGGAGGTGCAGACCTCTGTGCCGAACACCGCGTCCACATCAAAATCCGCGTTGAGATAAAAATTTAGGCAGTCATCCATCTCGGTGATCTCCTCCGAGAAAGAAATGTTGCGGGCGCTGAGATGGCTGGCGGAGGTGATTTCCTTGCCGTTCAGCCGTTCCAGAAAACGATCCCACTGCTGTTTATCGGTGAGGCCATGTTTGCGGGTGGCGTGATAGACCGCTGCGGACACGTCGCCTATGGCGAAGGTCTTCCAACCGTCCATAATGTGAACGGCGGAGAACTCCCGCTTGTCAAAATCGATATCGAACACACCGGGTACTTTCCCGGTATTATCCATGCGGATGCCGACCAGCTCATTGAACTGGTCGGCGGTGATTTCCACGCGATGGGTAAACAGCCCGGCGAAGTTGTCCAGGGGAGCGGACGGTTCTTTGGTCAGATAAATGCGCAGCCGTTTCGCAGCATCCAAAAATTCGTGACCAGCATCCGTTGTGAAATACTGCGCCTGTCCATGCTCCGCTACGCGAAAAGCAGAGATGCGGCGGCTTTCCTCCGCACGCCGTTCTTCCGCAAGGCGCTCTCCCTCAATGCGATTATTAATGTTGACTCGCTCCTGGGCTGGGACATACTGACGGTACAATTCCTCCAGACGGGCTTGCAGGACTGTCCGTGTGTCCGTGCCGTGTTCCGTCAGCACGCGCCCCAGCGCATCCAATTTGTATTCGTGGAGCCATAACTCCAGAGCTTCATCACCGCTCATTCCTGCGCCTCATTTCTGCCGAATGCATCGGGCGCGTGAACCGTCACAGTGGGATTGGATGGGGCGGCCTTCGGCGCAGACTTTTTTGCAGGCCGCTTGGACTTGGGTG
>CALLZZ010000214.1 GCA_937858235.1 uncultured Clostridia bacterium | reverse complement strand
ATCGATAGCAAATAAGCGTACCCACTCCTTGCGCTGCGCTTCATTTGCGGCGATTTCAGGGTAGAATTCTTCCGGAACGCGGTCAAGAGTGATGCAGTAATTCGTCTCCACGACAAACTTCTTTTTCAGATACAGCTTTTTCTCGAATTCCTCAATCTGGGCGAGAAAGTCAATGATTTTCCGCGCAATTTTCCGTATAACCTTCGCTTTCGTCAGGTACTCTTTTGTCTTTGCTTCGTCCTGTTCCTCAATATCATCGAGGAAGATTACGTCATTCTTGATATAGAAATCCAGCTCACGGTTCAGAAATTTTTTCAGATCCTTGTGAATAAAATAGTCAAAGGTATTACGCGCGGTATAGCGGGAAAGCTGGCGTTCCAGTTCCGTTTTACCGTCTTTCCCGGGTTTCACAATGAGAGCAAAATCGGGGTATTGTGAGCTGACGGCAGTGAACGCCATAACTACATCTGCAATATAATCGTCCTGCTTTTTCTTGTCGCCGGTTTTGTACTCCATATATATGAACAATTCTCTGCCGTTCACTTCAAAAGGCTTTTCCTCATGAAGCTGGAAAAAGCGCTTATCCTTTGATTTGTTGTTATCCTTATCGGTTTCCGCCTCTACAAGTTTAAAATGAATCGTCTCGCCATAGCCCGTTTTGAAGGTATAGTCCTTAAAATATTCGCTGGTTTTAACATAGTACTGGTCGGCGTTTGCCCAATACAGTTTGACTTCTTCGCCTTCGTAGGGAATGGCATAGACTCCATCCTTGTAACGGCGCTGGGAGATGAAATCCCCATCGTCGTAATAACGGCCGAAAAAGTTTGTGAGGTGGTTATACACATCCGCTTCAACCGCAGAAATATCAGTAGAATTTTCAAGGAATTTTTTCTTTGCTTCAAATTTTGAAAGCTGTGCTGCTTCAACATCCGCATCCAGACCGAGATTCTTTATCTCGGCGATTTTCTTGTCAATATCAGCAATTTCTTCCGCATTCGATGCTCCGGCAAGTTCCTGCAAACCATCCGTAATCTGTTCCGGCAAATCATGTTCAATAAACCGGCTGATTTCGTCGCGGCGTAGTTTCATAATACGGTATATGCCAAAGTCCAGATCGGCCTGATCAAACTGAAACATCTCTTTCAGCAGATTAACCAGCTTTTTTTGATTATCTGTCATACTATTTCCTCCTAAACCACTTTCCAGGCGACGGTAAACAACTCGTCCAGTTCAGTGCTGGTTTTCATTCTTTTCTTAATATCGTTAATCAGAGTATTGCGCTTTTCCATCAGCGCGTCTTCGTTTTCTTCCAGTTTAGCGCGCATATTGCGCTTACGCTTATTCAGTACCTGCAAAGTCTGCTCAATTTCAAGGTGTTCCGCAATGCTTGTAGCTGTACGTAGCTTCCGTTCGTTCTCCTGAATCGTCCTTTTTACATTGGAAAGTTCCTTTTCAAGATTATTCACCAAATCGTCAGTCCATTTTTCAAGGCGTTCTTCTTCCTCTTTAAAGTAAGTAAGATTTCGCTCATCCGCCTGTGCAAGCGTTCCGTCAGCATACTGATTGATTTCCGCTTTCAGCCTATCCTTTGCAGACTGCAAAATATCGAATTGATCATAAGTACCTTCACAGTCGAACAGCTTCTGGCATTGTTCCGGCGTCAGCATTGTGCCGTCTTCAAGCGTTCCGGCAAACAGCATATAGTCCTCGTGCTCAAAAGAATGAATCGTATATTTATAGAGGCAAAGATACCCGTGATGGCCTTTCAACTGCTCGACTTGACTGATTTTATATCCATGGCGGTGCGTAATGTCAAAAGTAATCTGACCGGTTGTTTCCGGCTCATTAGCTGCCTGTGACAGGACGTATTGTCCAAGCGGGTGGTTCATTCGGTATAAAGTGCCGGTACGGTTATCGGTGCCTTTCATAATAAGGGCGTATTTCCCGCTTGGGCTTGTACCAACGTTTCCGTGCAGCGTGAACGTCTTGTCTTTATCGTCAAAATCCGCTTTGCCATTCAGCTCATACTGCGTTAATGCCCAAAAATAGCGCATGTAACGGTTCAGGTATTCCGTGACGCTCAATTTCAGCCGTTCGTGCACATCGGCATCAAAGTTTTCAAAAAGAGCGTCGCGCGTTTTTTTCATAGCCTTTTTGATTTTTGATTCCATTTCTTTCTGAAGCTTATCGAATTGAGCTTCGATTTCTTCAGGCGTCCTGCATTGCTGATAAATTTCGAGTATCTTTTGCTCAAAATCGACTCCGGATTCCACAGTGCCGAGCACTTCATCGCTGGAACCTAAAACGCCTCTGAACAAGTTGAATTTTTCGTCCAGCAGTTCATGGACACGCACGTCCGCATAATTCCGGGAATTGATGAAATTGACAACAACCACGTCATTTTTTTGACCATAACGGTGGCATCGCCCGATACGCTGTTCAATACGTTGCGGATTCCATGGAAGGTCATAGTTAATAACCAAGGAACAGAACTGAAGATTAACGCCCTCTGCGGCGGATTCGGTCGCTATCATGATCTCTGCTTCATCGCGGAAATATTCGATAATTGAGTTTCGTTTATCCGCTGTAGGAGAGCCACTGATTCGACCGGTGAACTTATTCTTCCTGCACCATTCTTTATATATTTCGGCGTTTGCCTTGCCGGAATTTGAACCATTGAATATTACTATCTTGCCCTTATATCCATTTGCTTCAAGAAAGTGGCAAAGATACTCCTGCGTTCTCTTGCTTTCGGTGAAAATCAGGGCTTTGCGGTTACCGCCGCGTTTTGCGGTCTCCTCAAATCCTATCCGCAGCGCGTCTAATAAGGTCGTTGATTTGGTATCAATATGAATTGACTCCGCCAGCGAAATAAATTCTCTTATCTTTGATATTTCGTAATCAAGTTCATCAATGTCGATCTTTTCTGTCTCGGAAGTAATATCAGAATCTCCGATCTCATCCATCTCTTCGTCAATTACATCGGCCTCGTCTTCATCAACAAGCCCTTCGATATCCGAATCCGGCGTTATGATTCCATCTTTCAAATCTTCGAGACGTTTGAGAATTGTGCGAAGTGTCTGCAATATGGCCCAAGTAGAGGAAGCGAGCACTTTACGGATGACAAGGGTGGTCAATTGTTTTTGCTTATACGGAATCGCATATGTACAATCACGTTGAAGAAATTCAGATATGCCATTATACAATGCCTGCTCTTGATCAGAAGCAACAAATTCCTTCACAATGGGGAAACGCTCAGTATATTTCACATATTCGAGTACATCTTTCCGCAAGGTCCTCTTACAAAAAGATGCGAGCCGATATTTCAAATCTTCTGTGTTATCATTATTTATGTAATTATCGCGGAATGATTTTATATCGCCGAAAATATGGTCATCGATCATACTTGCAAGGCCGTAAAGTTCAGTAAGATTATTTTGAAGCGGCGTTGCAGTAAGAAGCAGCTTCCAGCGGCCCTGTACGGCTGTTCTGATATTTTGCCCAAGTTTATTGCTTGGGCGATAGCAATTACGGAGCTTGTGTGCTTCATCAATTACAACTACATCCCAGGGTACCGCTCCAACTTCTATATTCATCTTGCTGGCATAATTATAGGACATGATAATTATGGAGTCTTGCAACATTGGATTTAGCATTCCTGATTTCAAATAATCGTTGTATGTTCGTGTTTCAAGAATAATAGAAGGCAGGTTGAATTTTTCGGAAAGTTCAAGGCTCCATTGCTTGCGCAGAGCTGCTGGGCATATAACGATCTGTCTACGTTTCCTTTCTGCCCACAGCTGGCACATAACAAGGCCAGCTTCAATAGTTTTACCGAGACCAACTTCGTCGGCAAGCAGAACTCCCTTTGACAAAGGTGACTTAAACGCAAAAAGTGCCGCATCAATCTGGTGTGGATTTATTTCAAGAGCAGCATCGAATAGTGATGAAGAAATGCGGTCATCACTTCCGTTTGGCTTTTTACGGAACAGCTCGTTCGCATAATATTTAGCATGAAACGGAGTAATCATTTAATTGTATCACCCCGGTCTTCTTGCGCTATCTCCATAATATCTGAAATATCGCAGTTAAGTGCTGTACATATTTTCTGCAATATCTCCGTATTCACATTCTCATTTTTCCCGAGCTTCGTAACGGAAGCAGAGCTAATGCCAGCAACTCTTTGCAGGTCTTTTTTCTTCATGTCCTTGTCAATCAACAGTTTCCAAAGCTTTTTATAGCTAATAGCCATCGCAATCACCTCTCCCAAAAGGGGACATAATAAATCAAATTTAGTATATCATGGGAAGTGATTCGATTCAAGCTTTAATTTTACGATCACTTGATTTTTAATCGTAATATATTGATTTACTCTTTTCTTCACGAGATGTAATCTCTTTTAGTAGGTTTTCTATACTACCCTTATGTGTCTTTGTTTAAATGTGCGTTTTACCGCTGTTCATGCTCTTTCCCTTTCTTCGCTTCGTACTTGTCAGTGCCAAGCAGACGATCGACGTTTGCTTTCACGGTCAACAGTTCTTTCATTTCGTCGCGTGCCTTGCGATAGTCAGCGTAAGCCATTTTTTTCTCTGCCAGAAGCGCCGCATATTTGGCCTGTAAGCTCTTGACGGTGGGAAGCTTTTTCACGCCCAGCTCGTCAAATGCTTTTTTCGCCGCCTTGTGCAACAGGATATCGCTCTCATGCTCCGAGAGAAACTTTTTTGAATACCCCGCCTTGCGGTAGGCAACATAGGTGTTGCGGGTTTTGGCGTAA
>CALLZZ010000213.1 GCA_937858235.1 uncultured Clostridia bacterium | reverse complement strand
GAAGAGGAAGAGGCAGTAGAGGCGCTCAAAACTACCACGCTCAATCTCCAGCGTAATATCTTTTAGCACCTCTACTGCCTCTTCCTCTTCTCCGATATAGGAAAAGGTAACATGCTCCATTTTTATGATTTTATTTCTTACATCATTTATTTCCATGATTTCCAGTTCCCTTTCCGGTCACTGTTTCGCCATCCAGCGTCCTGTTGCACCACAGGGCAATGCAAGTCCGGATGCGGTCACTGTCAGTCCCAGTTCCTGGGCGTCAGTGCGTCCTCCATAGCGTCTTGCAATTAAAGTGCCCAGAAGATATGTGAGCACTGCCGGTGCAAGTCCCGTTGTGTAGGAGTTGACCAGTACAAACAGGGGCTGATCGGACAATACCTGAACTACCAGCTCCAAGAAGGGGTACAGGTTTTCTTCTAGTTTCCAAACTTCACCAGACGGACCCCGTCCATAGGAGGGCGGATCCATAATCAAAGCATCATACCGTCGACCGCGTCGAATTTCACGTTCCACAAATTTCCCGCAGTCATCAACAATCCAACGAATTGGCGCCTGTTCCAAACCAGAAAGCTTGGCGTTCTCTTTCGCCCAGGCTACCATCCCTTTTGCCGCGTCCACATGGCACACTTTTGCCCCCGCCGCAGCACAGGCAACCGTTGCGCCACCCGTATAGGCAAATAGATTCAAGACGTTGATTTCCCGTCCAGCGGATCGAATACGATCCATAGCAAAATCCCAGTTTGCTGCCTGTTCCGGAAACATCCCCGTGTGCTTGAAATTCATCGGGCCAACCTGAAAAACGAGATTACCATAGCGAATGTTCCAGCGCTGCGGCAGTCTTCCTTTTTCCCAATGACCGCCTCCGGATTTGCTGCGCAGGTAGCGGCCGTCTGGCTTTTTCCAGCCCGGCATATGGCGCGGCGTATTCCAAATAGCCTGCGGATCTGGCCGCACCAACAACTTACTGCCCCAGCGTTCTAGTTTCTCTCCTCTGCCGCAATCCAGCAGTTCAAAGTCTTTCCAGCCATCTGCAATCCACATAATACACTACCCCAGCTTGATTGATATAATTAGCACTTAATTGTATCATTGTTCCCGTCCTTAGTCAACCTTCCCCCCATGACAATAGACGGTTCTACCCCTGGAATGGGGTAAAACCGCCTGTTATGGTGAATAACGCTATTTACTTAGCAGGTTTGTACCAGCCACGCATCTACCAGCGAAGCATCGTGAAAGAGCAAAAAGTCCGGAGGCATAATGGTAAAAGTAACCAACAGCCCAATCACCAGGATGGTAGCGCCTAGAAGCAACGGTGTCCAGTCGTCGGACACCTCTAAGAACACTGGTAGGATGCATCCTGCCGCCATCAGCAGCACATAAAAGGCGATGTCGGCAAACCCGGATGGATTTCCGATCACAATGTGATAAAGCCAGCCAAACACCAGAACGCCTCCGCTGCACAACAACAGAGTTGCCAGCCAATTGGCCAGTCGTTTCCCGCCGTATAAGATACTCAGTCCGATCAACAGCGGCCAAAACACAATTTTAACATGTTCCCAAATACTCTCGTTTACCGGTGCCGCAAACTCCGTCAAAATGCTGGGCCATAAATCAAACAATCCATGCAGAATTGCTCCAGCGATGGTAATACACACAAAGGTGCGCAGCTGATCCAATCCTAACTCCCGTTTGCATTTCATTTTCCTCTCTCCCCTTCCAAGCAAGGTCTCCTGCTAAATGCTATGCGGGGGAGGACAAAATATGCGGAAAGGCAGCACAAATGACACTGTCTTTTCTAGTGCGTTTCCATGTGCTGGGCTGCTGCCTTCAGCATCAGCTTTTTGGTTCCGATTCCATCAAACGCTACTTCCAGCAGGGCATCGCCGCCCATGGGGGTAACGGACACAATCACGCCATTGCCAAATGCTGTATGACGAACCACTTGACCCTTTTGGTACTGCCCCAGCAGTGCAGATTGTTTTGCCGGTTCAGGTTTAGCATTTCTGCTTGGCGTTCTCTTCCCTTGTCCGCCGATGCTAATGCCACCGCCAATGGGTTTCCCAGGGTTGGCACGGTTTTCCCCTGCGGTACGCGGCACCGAGTAGCTGCCGCCAAAATTGTGCCGCTCTGCCCGCCGCTGTGCGTAATAGTCCTGCCGTTCCTGGTGCTCACTTTGCCAGCGTCCACCGTACTCTCGTTCCTCTTCCCGCTCTTCTTTTCTTTTCCCGATGCGCTCCAGGTAGCAATCCGGAATCTCGTCCGCAAATCGAGAGGGTAAATTACTTGTGGTGTGTCCAAAGAGCATTCGTTGATTGGCGCAGGTCAGATAAAGCTGTTCTTTTGCTCGTGTCAGCGCCACATAGCACAACCGCCGCTCCTCTTCCAGTTCTTCTGCCTCTCCAATGGAACGGGTTCCGGGGAATATCCCTTCTTCTATCCCCACAATGAATACCCTGGGAAATTCCAACCCTTTGGCGGCGTGCATGGTCATCAGCACCACACAGTTTTCGTTGCTGTCTGCGTTATCCAGGTTGGTGTACAGAGCGACCTCATCCAAAAAACCGTGGAGACTGGGCTCTTCTGCTCCCTCCACATAGCTCTGGATTGAGGAACGCAACTCCTGGGCATTCTCAATCCGAGTGCGGTTTTCGACCGTGTTTTTGGCTTCCAGTGCTGTGATGTACCCCGTCTCTTTCAGAACTTCCTCATAAAAATCGGCAAGCTCCATCTCCTCCGATTGCTTTTGCAGGTTTTCGATTAGCAGGATGAACTTCTCCAGTCTCACATTGCTTCGTTGGAGTTCCGGATAATGCTTCGCGTGGCGAAGCACTTCAAAGAGCGCTACTCCTTCCTCTACTGCAACCGCACTAGCTTGTTCTACCGTTTTAGCCCCGATTCCCCGCGCAGGTTTATTGATAATCCGTCGCAGCCGCAGATCGTCTGCCGGATTGTTGATCACGCACAGGTATGCTAACATGTCCTTTACTTCTGCGCGGTCAAAAAAACGGGTACCGCCAATGATCCGATAGGGAATCCCGTTCCGCTTAAACGCATATTCTACTGCATTGGACTGCGCGTTCATCCGGTAGAGCACCGCATGATCCTGCCACTGGCGTCCATGACTAATTCCAGCCAAGATTTGCGCGGACACATACTGCGCCTCATCGCTCTCATTCATGGCCATATAGAGCTTCAGCTTGTCCCCATCTCCACGATCCGTCCACAATTCCTTTCCCTTTCGTCCTTTGTTATTGTGGATCACTGCGTTTGCCGCCTCCAAAATATTTTTTGTAGAGCGGTAGTTCTGTTCTAAACGAATCACCCGGGCACTGGAGTATTGGGTCTCAAACTCCAAAATGTTTTCTATGGTCGCACCGCGGAACCGATAAATTGACTGATCATCGTCACCTACTACACAGATGTTCTCCCACTTCCCTGCCAGGGTAGACGCCAGTAAATACTGTAGATGATTGGTATCCTGATACTCGTCGATAAGGACATAGCGGAATTTATTTTGCCAGTACTCCCGCGTCTCCGCATGCTCCAACAGGAGCCGCACCGTGTGGAAAATCAAGTCATCAAAATCCAGTGCATCGGCATCCCAAAGACGATGCTCATATTCTCGGTAAATCTTTGCAATCTGAATTTGACGAAAATCGCTTGTTTTCTCACATTCCGCCAGATAATCGCCGGACAGGAGCATCCGATCTTTTGCACGGGAAATATATCCTAATACAGTACGCGGTGCGTATGCTTTGTCATCCAGATTAAAAGCCTTTAGTATTTCCTTGACCACTCTTATAGAGTCGTCCGTATCATAGATGGTAAAGGAGTTGGAAAAGCCAAGTTGGTCAATATCTCGCCGTAAAATGCGCACACAGGCAGAATGAAACGTCGCCGCCCAAATATCATTTGCTGCGGATCCCAGCATCCGTTCCAGACGCTCTTTCAGCTCACCTGCTGCCTTATTGGTGAAGGTAATCGCCAAAATCGACCAAGGTGCCGCGGGATGTACCTTACACAGCATTTCCGCACGCATTCTTTTGTTTTCTTCCGGTTTCTTTATGTATGCTTCTAAATAGAGCACATCCTCTGGGGTTACCCACTCGGGCACCTCGTTGGAATCGCTTCCACATCCGTATTTCATTAAATTTGCAATCCGATGGATTAGCACAGTGGTTTTCCCGCTGCCGGCACCGGCTAACAGTAATAGCGGCCCCTCTGTGGTCAAAACACCCTTTCGCTGCTCCCCATTCAGGTGGCTGTATTCTCTGGCAATAACCTGTTTCCGCAGGTCACAAAAACGCTTCATCTGTGTTTGCTCTATCATACTATTCTCCTGCACAACCGTTCCGGCTAACTACCGTGCCGGACGAACATTTCTATTTTATTCGCTGTCCATTTTACCCCGTTTCATGCCAGTGGTCAACGACTACACCGCACAAATCCAAGTGCTTATCCGGTAAACTCGACAAAAGAGAGCAGACACAACAAAGCATTGCACCTGCTCTCTCATTATAATGATCTCACTGGTTTCAGCGCAGATCAAAGGTTTTATCACGGAATCAGATCGTCCCCATCACTTCGGTAGACAGTTCCGCGGTTTCTTCCAAGAACACAGGATCTTCCTCTGGCTCCTCAGATACTTCTTTAATAATGTCACCATCGTCGTCAATTATATCACCCTG
>CALLZZ010000212.1 GCA_937858235.1 uncultured Clostridia bacterium | reverse complement strand
GTGCGGCGTCCATCCTTCATGTGACCGGCCAGCATGGGGCCGCCGGAGACGAAGATGGTGGGGACATTGATCCGAGCTGCTGCCATCAGCAGTCCGGGTACGTTTTTGTCACAGTTGGGGATCATGACCAAAGCGTCAAACTGGTGGGCAATGGCCATGCACTCGGTAGAATCAGCAATGAGATCCCGGGTGACCAAGGAGTACTTCATGCCGATATGCCCCATAGCGATGCCGTCACACACTGCGATGGCTGGGAACATAATCGGTGTACCACCGGACATGCGGACACCGGCCTTTACCGCGTCTACAATCTTGTCAATGTTCATGTGGCCGGGGACGATTTCGTTATGGGAGCTGACGATACCGATCAGTGGACGATCCATCTCCTCCTTGGTGAAGCCCAGGGCTGCGAACAGGCTGCGATTGGGGGCGCGATCCACACCTTGGGTAACGTTGCTGGATTTCAGTGCCATATTATTGTGCCTCCTCTATCATTAGGTGGAATAAAAGTTGTTTTCGAAGGCCGATGTCCTCGGATGGGGGCATTCGCCGCCGGAAACAAGAAACGAACAAAGAGGGCAGGCAGAGCCTGCCCTCTTTGTGGAAGTTTGCAACAAAAATGTTATGAAAAATTAGTTGGAAGCGGTATCGGGATCGTCATCCTCGCCCCACAGCATATTCTTCCGTAGCTCAGCACCGACGGTTTCCATCTGGTGAGCAGCCAGCAGCTTCCGCATGGAGTTGAAGTAGCAGCGACCATTGTTGTTTTCAGCAATCCACTTACCAGCGAAGGTGCCATCCTGGATCTCGGTCAGAACCTGCTTCATGCGAGCCTTGGTCTCATCGTAGGGCAGGATACGGGAGCCGGTGACATATTCGCCGTACTCAGCAGTATCGGAGACGGAGTAGTTCATCATAGCGACGCCGCCCTTGTTGATCAGGTCAATGATGAGTTTCATCTCGTGGATGCATTCGAAGTAAGCGTTTTCAGGTTCGTAGCCAGCGTCAACCAGAGTCTCGAAGCCCAGCTTCATCAGTTCGACTACGCCGCCGCACAGAACAGCCTGTTCACCGAACAGATCGGTTTCGGTTTCGTCGGAGAAGGTAGTCTCCATAACGCCGCCGCGTGCGCCGCCGATGCCGGCTGCATAAGCCAGACCGAGCTTGTAAGCGTTGCCGGTAGCATTCTGTTCCACAGCGATGAGGCAGGGAACACCTTTGCCATTGACGTACTGGGAGCGGATGGTGTGACCGGGACCCTTAGGAGCAATCATAAATATGTCTACGTCAGCGGGAGGAACGATCTGCTTATAGCGGATGTTGAAGCCGTGAGCGAAAGCCAGAGCCTTACCGGCGCTCAGGTTGGGAGCGATGTCCTTTTTGTACATAGCGGACTGCTTCTCATCGTTGATCAGGATCATGATGATGTCGGAAACCTTGGTAGCTTCAGCGGTGGACATGACGGTAAAACCAGCAGCCTCTGCCTTAGCAGCGCTCTTGGAACCCTCATACAGACCGATCACGACGTCACAGCCGGAATCCTTCAGATTCATTGCATGGGCGTGACCCTGAGAACCGTAACCGATAACAGCGATTTTTTTACCGTCCAGATAAGAAAGGTCGCAATCCTTTTCATAATACATTTTTGCCATAGTCGAACTCTCCTTTAACTTTGGTGTCTTCATCTAATGTAAACTGGCCTCTCTCCAGGGCTACCATACCGGTGCGTGCCAGTTCGAGAATACCGAATTCTGACAGCAGGCCTTCAATGGCAGCGTCCTTGCTCTCCGAGCCGATGACGGCTACGGTGATGGAGGCGAGAGAAACATCAATAATGGATGCGCGGAAGATATTAGCGATCTGAATGACCTCGTTGCGCACTTCGCGGCTTTCGGCTCGAACCTTGATTAAAACCAGTTCGCGGCGAATGCTCTGCTCGGGATCCAGACGTTTGACGGAATGAACCACGAACATTTTCCCCAGCTGGTTCATGATCTGGGTGAGCTGTAGATCATCAGCCATCACTTCAATGGTGATACGGGAAATTTCAGGGTTGTTGGTTGCGCCCACGGCCAGGGACTCAATATTGTAGCCCTTCCGGGAGAACAGCCGGGAGACCTGGCTCAGAACGCCGGAGGCGTTGTCTACCAGGACAGACAGAGTATGACGGGTTGCATTTTCGTTAATCATATTCTACAGCCTCCTTACAGGTTAGTCCAGCAGGAATTTGGTCACCGGGCTTCCGCCGTTCACCATGGGGTGAACCATCTCGTCCTGATCCAGGACGCAGTCGATAACGGCAGCGTGACCGGAGTCCAGGGCAGATTGGAAGGCAGCTTCAAATTCCTCTTGATTGGTGGCGCGGTAGCCGGGGATGCCATAGGCCTCTGCCAGCTTGACAAAGTCAGGACCGCGGTTCAGGGTGGTCTGGGAATAACGCTCGTCACAGGTCAGATGCTGCCACTGGCGCACCATACCCAGAGAGCTGTTGTTAAAGATCACGGTAATCACCGGGATGTCATAGTGCTGTACGGTAGCCATTTCGTGGCAGTTCATACGGAAGCAGCCGTCACCGGTGCAGTGAACCACAGTCTGATTGGGATTGCCCAGCTTTGCGCCATAAGCCGCGCCGTAGCCAAAGCCCATGGTACCGAATCCGCCGGAGGTCAGGAGCTGACCGGGGCGATTGAAATGGAAGTACTGGCAGCTCCACATCTGATGCTGTCCCACATCGGTAGCGACGATGGCGTCCCCGTTGGTGAACTTGGAGATGGTCTCCAGAATCTCGTGGGGAGCCAGGCGGTTGGGATCGTGGGTGAGCGGGGGTTCCTTGATGCTGAGGATGGATTCCCGCCAGGCGTCAAAGTGGAACTCCTTCAGGTAAATACGCTCGTTGAGCAGTTCCAGAACCCGGCGTGCGTCACCAATAATATGGTGTGCCGTCAGGACATTCTTATCAATTTCGGCCCGGTCGATGTCGATGTGAACCAATTTTGCGTTGGGCGCAAAGCTCTTGGTGTCGCAGGTGACCCGGTCGGAGAACCGGCAGCCGATGGCGATCAGCAGGTCACAGTCGTGGCTGGCGGTGTTGGAGGCGTGGGTGCCGTGCATACCGATCATGCCGGTAAAGAGGGGGGAGTTGCCGGGGCAAGCACCGCCGCCCATGACCGAGGAGGCAACCGGAGCACGTACCTGCTCAATAAACTTACGGAATTCTGGCACTGCGCCGCGGCTGCGGATGACGCCGCCGCCTACCAGAATCAGCGGCTGTTTTGCTTGATCCAGCATGTCAACCAGCAGATCCACATCATCGTGGTCGGGTTCGGGCATACGCAGATTCAGACCATCGGAGTTCCGTGCCAGCAGAGCGGCCAGCTTACCAAAGCGATGATGTTCGCTCAGGGGCAGGGGCTCAAAGTCAACGACGGTGGAGGTGACATTCTTCACGATGTCGATGAGAACCGGGCCGGGACGGCCGTTGCGGGCGATGGCGAAGGCTTCACGGATGATGTCCGCCAACTTGGTGGCATCTTTTACAAAGTAGTTGCACTTGGTAATGGGAAGGGTGATGCCGGTGATATCGACCTCCTGGAAGGTGTCCTTGCCGATGAGGCTTTCGCCTACGTTAACGGTGATGAACACAACAGGGGAAGAATCCATGTAAGCAGTGGCGATGCCAGTAACCAGGTTGGTGGCGCCGGGGCCGGAGGTGGCGAAGCAGACGCCGACCTTGCCGGTAGAGCGGGCGTAGCCGACAGCAGCGTGGGAGGCACCCTGCTCATGGGAGGTTAGGATATGACGAATTTTCTTGTTGTAGCCATGCAGCTCAAACTCATCGTAGATGTTCAAAATGGTACCGCCGGGATAACCAAAGACGGTGTCAACGCCCTGTTCCAACAGGCATTCCATTACGACTTGCGATGCGGTTATTTTCATATGGGATGCAGCCTCCTTCTGTTTTGTGAATTTGATCTGGCACTTCTCAGGGGGACAGAGGGTATAAAAAAACTCCGTCCCAACATAGGACGAAGCTGAAACTCCGTGGTACCACCTAACTTCACAGCCGCTGCCGCTCCCGATGGGGGAGGGGAAAGCAGAGCCATGCACTCGTTACCCAGCTAACGGTGGGCGTCCGTCCTAAACTAATGGGGAAGCGGGAACGTAGAAATAAAACGCTTCCTGTTCGCAAAGGCCACTCACGGGTGACGAATAAGGGCTGCCATTGGAGACGCTTTCAGCGTATGCGTCCTCTCTGTACCGCAGGGGGAGACCCAAATGATGTCCCGATCAATGTGTTTGTAAATTAAATTCTATAATAATCACTTTCGATTCCCGTGTCAAGGGTTTTTTCAAAGAAAGTTGAGGAAGTTTTTAGCTAGATTTGGCAGGATGGGGGAAAGTGTGGAAGAAGGGAAAACGGTATTGACCTTAGCGCTGGAAAGCGGTATAGTGATCCTAACTGAGATGGTGTGAGGAGCTGTTTATGATCAGAAATTTGGGCAATTTGGAAGCTGATTTACTGCTATTATCTCCATAATTGCGGAATTTTGTGTTGCCCTGCCTAGGTCGGAGTGTGAATGGTTCCTCCGAAGTCCCATCAGTGAGGTTCAGTTCAAGAAACCGCGGAGTAAAGGCGTGATATGCTTCCTTTATAGGAGACAGTGAAATAAAAACACTGTTTCTTATGAAGG
>CALLZZ010000211.1 GCA_937858235.1 uncultured Clostridia bacterium | reverse complement strand
TCTGCCCGCCGAAGCCGAAGGCGTTGGACATAGCAGTGTGAATCACCTGATGCCGAGGGGGGTTGGGGATCACGTCCAAATCACATAGGGGATCCGGCGTCTGGTAGTGGAGGGTTGGGGGGAGAATACCGGTGCGGATAGCCTGAACACAGGCGATGGCTTCGGTGATGCCGCCAGAACCCATCAGATGACCGGTGGCACCCTTGGTGGAGCTGACACCGATCTCCTTGGCACGCTTCCCCAGTGCGCTGTGGATAGCCATCACCTCCACGGCATCCCCCGTTTCGGTAGAGGTACCGTGGGCGTTGATGTAGTCGATTTGATCGGGGGACAGACCAGCGTGCTCCATGGCAGAGACCATACAACGCCGGGCGCCATCACCAGCGTTGTGGGGGGCGATAACGTGGAAGGCATCATTGTTGCTGGCATAGCCGGCGATCTCTGCTAAAATGGTGGCATTCCGTGCCAGCGCATGCTCCTCGGTCTCCAGAATCAACGAACCACCGCCTTCACCTACGACGAACCCGTTTCGATTGGCGTCAAAGGGACGGCAGGCGGTGATGGGGTCGGGATTGCTGGTCAGTGCCAGGGCACGGGCCAGACTTTGGATCAGCAAAGCGCTGCCGCCGGATTCGCCACCCATGACCACCATGGTGTCCGTGTCCCCGGCTTTCAGCAGGGTGCAGGCGGTGGCAATGGCATCGTTCCCTGAGGCACAGGCCGTGCTAACGGTAAGGCTGGGTCCTTGAATGTGGTGGGAGATGGCGAACTGTGCTGCCGCAATGTTCCCAAGGATGCGAGACATCAGCTTGGGGCCGACTCGAGTTCCCTCTTCGGAGAGCTTTCGCTGGGTGCGTTCAATGGCACACAGGCCACCCAATGCAGTGCTCATCACGATACCGGTGCGCAAAGGGTCTAATTCTAAGCCGCTGGACGCTAACGCTTCCTCAGCGGAGACGTAGGCGTACTGCATAAAGTCCTCCATACTGTTTGCCAGTCTGGCGGGCATATAATCCTTGGCGCGGAAGTTTTTCACTTCTCCAGCCACCTTGATGGGCAGGGCTGCCACATCCAGTTTTTGTATGGTGTCAATGCCGGAGATCCCTTGGATCAGACTGGTCCAGTAGGGATCTACGCCGATGCCAATGGGGGTGACGGCTCCCATTCCAGTGATCACAATCTTTTCGGTTTCCATAGTTGTTTGCCTCATTTCGCGTTTTGAACAAAATCGGTTCCAATCTTCCGAAATCGGTTAAATCTGCGCTGGGCGTATTGCCCACAGTGCAGAGATTGGGATTGGTGCAGCCAGGCGGAGATTTTTTGTTGAAGCAGGGCACAGGTCTGTTCGTGATTTCCCTGAAACTCAGGGATCACTTCTTCGATCAGACCAAATTCCAACGCACTGTCTGCTGTCAACTTCAGACATTCTGCGGCCTCCGCTGCTTTTTCTGCGTCCCTCCACAGGATACTGGCACAGCCCTCGGGAGAGATCACGCTGTAGATGGCGTTTTCCAGCATCCATACCTGATCAGCTACGCAGAGTGCCAGGGCACCGCCACTGCCACCCTCTCCGATAACGATGGAGAGGACGGGAACTTGAAGCCCCATCATGGTAGACATAGATTCAGCGATTGCCTGCCCCTGTCCACGTTCTTCCGCACCGATGCCGCAGAAGGCACCGGACGTGTCAACAAAACAGATCACTGGCCGGTGGAATTTCTCCGCCTGCCCCATGAGGCGAAGGGCTTTCCGATACCCCTCTGGGTTGGGGGCGCCGAAATTCCGGTACAGATGTTCCTTGGTGGTGTGTCCCTTCTCAATGGCGATCACCGTTACCGGTCGACCCTGAAGTTCTGCGATTCCGCCTACAATGGCGGGGTCGTCGGCAAAGCGTCGGTCACCATGGCATTCCAAGAAGGTACCGAAGAGGGCTCCGATATAATCCAGACTGGTGGGGCGATTTTTCTCCCGAGCCGCCCGGACTCTTTCATATGCACTGGCACTCACGGCTGATCCTCCCTTCTATGAAGCTCCAGCAGCTTTCCGATGACGTTCCGCTGATTTTTACGGGAAACAATCCCGTCTACGAAGCCGTGCTGAAGCATGAATTCTGCTTTTTGAAAATTGTCGGGGAGCTTTCGTTTGGTGGTCTGCTCGACGACGCGAGCCCCGGCAAAGCCTACCGTAGCCCCCGGCTCTGCCAGAATCAGGTCGCCTTCCATGGCGAAGCTGGCGGTAACCCCACCTGTAGTGGGATCGGTGAGGATGGTGAGATAAAACCCGCCGTCATCGCTGAACTGGCGGATGGCACCGGAGGTTTTGGCCATCTGCATCAGGGAGAGCAGCCCCTCCTGCATCCGGGCTCCGCCGGAGGCGGTGAAGCCTACCACCGGTAACCGTTCTTTTTGTGCGTATTCGAACAGGCGGGTGATCTTTTCCCCCACGGCCATGCCCATCGAACCCATCATAAAGTAGGGCTCCATGACGAAAATAGCGCAGGGACGATTGGAGATGGTGGCACGCCCGCAGAGGACACCCTCTAGCTCCCGACAGGAGGTACGCATGGTGGCAAGCTTCTTTTGGTAGCCCGGAAAGACCAGGGCATCCGAGGCGGTCAAATTTGCGTCCCGTTCCTGAAAACTGCCGGGATCGGTAATGCATTGAAGCCGCTGACGGGCGTTCATCCGGAAGTGGTAGCCGCAGGTACAGGTGTTAGCCTGCTCCCAGACCATGCTGAGGGGGAGACGACTGCCACAGGCAGGACACTGTTTGGCCAGCTCGCTGTCCTCTGCGGTCTGCGGGTCTGGGGTACGCCCGCCTTTCTCCAGCTCGTTCTTGGGCCGGAATAAAAATTGATAAAAGGGCACTTCTGATTCACCCCTCCTTGTTCAAACTGTCCAGATCATAGTGTCCGGAGCGAAATCCCACGCTCTGAATGATACGGATCTGCTTTTCGATGTTGTTAGGTACCCCTTCAATCACCAGCTCGCAGAGGGCAGCATCCATTTTTCGGATGGTTTCCTCCCTGGTGCCGGCGTGGACAATTAACTTGCCGAGAAGGGCATCGTAATAGGGGGAGACGGTGAGTCCGCTCCAAAGATAGGTGTCGAATCGCACCGAAGGGCCGCCGGGCACATGGAGTACCCCGACTTTTCCGGGAGCGGCAGCGTTGATACGGCATTCCAGCGCGGTACCGCGGAAGGAGACGTCCTTCTGGGCGAAGTTCAGCAAAACCCCAGCGGCGATGCGAATCTGCCACTTGACGATGTCTACCCCGGTGAGCATTTCTGTTACGGCGTGCTCTACCTGAAGACGGACATTCATCTCCATAAAGTAGTAGTTACCGCTGTTGTCCAGAAGAAACTCCAGGGTGCCAGCATTGACGTAACCGATTTGACAGACGGCTTGGGTCACGCCACGGATCAGGGTATCCCGCTGGGCGGTAGACAGCGCGGGGGAGGGGGTTTCTTCGATGAGTTTTTGATTGTGCTGCTGGATGGAACAGTCACGCTCCCCCAGACAGACGGTATTTCCCGCTTCGTCGGCCAAGATCTGAACTTCAATGTGCCGGGCGGGATGGACGCACCTTTCCAGATACAGGGTAGGATCTCCGAAGGCAGATTGGCTCTCCTGAGACGCCAGCTGGAAGGCGGATTCTATCTCATCCGGCTTGTGAACCAGACGAATCCCACGTCCGCCGCCACCGGCGCGCGCCTTGAGCATTACCGGATACCCGACTGCTTCCGCCGCCTCCAGGGCAGCAGGTACGTCAGGAACAATGCGACTGCCGGGGATCACCGGCACGCCTGCCTGTTCCAGGGCGGCCTTAGCCCTCTGCTTATCGCTGAGCAGTTCCATAACCTCCGGCGTGGGACCGATGAAGGTAAGCTTGTTGTCCTGGCACAGCCGAGCAAAGGCGGCGTTCTCTGATAGAAAACCATAGCCGGGATGGATGGCCTGAGCGCCGGTAACCAGGGCGGCACTGACAATCCGCTCCAAGTTCAGATAGCTGTCCGCGGCAGCAGGGCTGCCAATGCAGATGCTCTGATCTGCCAGAGCTACATGAAGGGCATCTGCATCGGCCTGGGAGTAGACGGCCACCGTAGCGATGCCCATTTCCTTACAGGCGCGGATGATGCGAACTGCAATCTCGCCCCGGTTGGCGATGAGAATTTTTGAAAACATGAGCGTTTATTCCTTTATCAGAGCAAAGGAGAACTCCGCAGTCACGCAAAGTTTTTCTCCCACATACCCTTTGCCGGAGGCAAAGTAGAAGGGTTTCTTTACCCGGGTGATTTCGCAGCGGCTCTCAAAGGTATCGCCGGGCACCACCGGATGCTTAAACCGCACCTTGTTCAGGCTGGTGAAATAGGGGGTTACCCCTTCGGGACAGCCATCCTTCAGCAAGACGCAGACCGACTGAGCCAGCATCTCGCAGAGGATTACCCCGGGAACCACGGGATTTCCCGGGAAATGCCCCTGCAGGAACCATTCATCCCCCTGTACATGATAGGTGCCGTGGGAGGTGTTGTCCTCCAACTCTGCTGACTGGATCAGCAGCATAGCGTCCCGATGAGGGAGGATGGATTTGAGTTCTTCCTGATTCATGTTACGGCCTCCTCATTTTGAACAGCGTCATGCCGAACTCCACGGTCTGGGCATTTTTGATACAGATTTCGGTGATTACGCCATCCTGCTCCGCAGTGATTTCATTGAGCAGCTTCATGGCCTCGATGATGCAGAGCACATCGCCCTGTTTTACCGTATCTCCGACCTTCACGAAGGGCTTCGCCTGTTCGGCGGAGGCAGCGTAGTAGATGCCCACCATGGGAGAGGAGACAGCGAACACACCAGGATCCGCCGGGGTGGATTCGGAGATGGGAACGGATACCACATTCTGCGTCACACCGCCGCCGACGCTGCGTTCCAGTCGGACACAGTCGTTGTCACGGGTGACTTCCAACCCGGTCAGATTCAGCTCGTCCATCAGATGAGCATATTTCCGAATCTCCATTTCTTCCATGGTCAATCCGCCTTTCTGAATGCCAGACACGCATTGTGTCCGCCGAAGCCCAGAGAGTTTGACAGTACCAGATCCAGCGCTGTGTGACGTGCCACACCAGGGACGTAGTCCAGGTCGCAGTCGGGATCTGGCTGGTCTAGACCCACCGTAGGGGGAACCAGGCTGTTCTGTAGAGCCAGCACAGAGGCAATTGCTTCCGCTGCCCCAGCCGCACCCAGCATATGGCCGGTTACCGACTTGGTGGAGCTGATCTGAATCTTCCGGGCAGCCTCCTCGCCGAAGGCTTTCTTGATGGCCAGGGTTTCTGCCTTGTCGTTAAGGGAGGTGCCGGTACCATGGGCGTTGAGATAAACCTGTTCACCGGGTTGATAGTTGGCCTCTTCTAAAGCCAGCTTCAGTGCCATGGCACTGCCCTTTGCCTCGGGCTGAGGAGCCGTAATGTGATACGCATCGCAGGTAGAGCCGTAGCCGCACAGTTCTGCGTAAATCTTGGCGCCCCGAGCCTTGGCGTGTTGATATTCTTCCAGGACCAGAATGCCGGCGCCTTCTCCCATGACGAAGCCGGAACGCCGTGCGTCAAAGGGGAGGCAGGCAAGGGCGGGATCGGTGGCCAGAGAAAGTGCCTGCATGTTGGTAAAGCCAGCGGCGGAAACCTCGTTGACAGTAGCTTCTGCACCACCTGCGATCATCGCGTCAGCATAGCCGTGACGAATGGCTCGCATGGCTTCGCCCAGAGCGTTGTTGCCGGAGGCGCAGGCAGTCACGGCGGGCATTGCCGCACCCTTACACTCATAATGGATAGCGACGAGGCCTGAGGCCATGTTGGCGATCATCATGGGGATGAAGAAGGGGGAAACCCGTCTGGGACCTTTTTCCAGCAGCTTTTGATGCTCCCGCATAAAGGTCTTGATTCCCCCGATGCCGGTGCCGATAGAGACTCCGATTCGCTCCGGAGGCAGGGTACCAATGACGCCGCTATCCTCCACTGCCTGACAGGCTGCCGCCATGGAGAACTGAGCGTACTCGTCACTGTGTGTGATATCCGACTTACTCATGTAGACGGTGGGATCAAAGTCCCGCACTTCGGCAGCCAGCTTGACCTTGTAGTCTGTGGTGTCAAACTTGGTAATAGGGTCGATCCCCACGTTGCCCGCTGTCAGGTTGTCCCAGAAGCTGGAGATGGTATTGCCAATGGGTGAGATGATACCCATTCCTGTTACGACTACCCGATTCATCTGTGTACCTCCTAGATGGCCAGGCCACCATCCACACGGATGACCTCGCCTGTAATATAATTGGAACCGTCACCAGCCAAAAAGGCTGCCAGTTCCGCAATCTCTTCCGGTTTTCCCATCCGACCCAGAGGGATTTGCTGGACAATGCTATCCTCTTCAGAGAAGGCGGCGGTCATGTCCGTTTGGATCATGCCGGGGGCGATGGCGTTGCAGCAGACGTTCCGGGAGGCCAACTCCCGGGCGACAGATTTGCTCAGACCGATGACTCCAGCTTTAGAGGCAGCGTAGTTGGCCTGACCGGCGTTGCCCATAATCCCGGCCACGGAGCTGATATTGATGATCTTACCGTGGTGGTTTTTCATAAAGATAGGCGTACACTGCCGGATGAAGTTGAAGGTGCCCTTTAGGTTGGTATCCATCACTGCGTCAAACTGAGCCTCTTTCATGACAGCTACCAGACCGTCTTTGGTGATCCCAGCACAGTTCACCAGGATGTCTACTGAAGGGAACGCTTTTTTGATAGTGGTGACCGTTTCCTTCACGGCTTGAAAATCAGATACGTCACACTGATATGCCTGGGCGATTACACCCTGAGCAGTGGCCTCTTCACAGACGCTCTGGGCGGCGCTCTCGTTTCCAGCGTAGACAATGGCAACGTTGGCGCCCAGGGCGGCAAATTTCAGGGCAATGGCGCGGCCAATGCCACGGGAGCCGCCGGTAATAATGGCGGTCTTTTCTTTCAGGCTGTTAAACATGGGCGGTTACCTCATTTACTGTCTGATCCAGGCTCTCCCAGTCCTCCACATGATAGGTGTGTACGGACTTGTCGATGCGACGGATGAGTCCGGAGAGTACGTTGCCGGGGCCAACTTCAATGAAGGTGGTTGTGCCGGCGGCGATCATGTTTTCCCCCAGGGTCTGCCACTGAATCGGGTTGCAGATCTGCTGTTGGAGCAGGTTTCGCACGTCCCCGTCGTAGGGTTGAGCGGTGTAGTTGGAATAGAGGGGCATCTTGAAGTCGCCGAAGTTCACCCCCTGCAAATAAGTGCCGAACTGCTCGGCTGCCTCTGTCATAAAGGGAGAGTGGAAGCCACCGGAGACCCTTAGGGGCATTACCCGGCCACCAGCAGATTTGATATCCGCTTTTAAGGCACCCAACTGGTCCTTTTTACCCGCTACCACGGTCTGACCGGGGCAGTTGTAGTTCACCGGATAGGTTTCCGGATGGGCTGTGCAGAGTTCGGCTACTTTAGCGGCGTCCAGCTTCATCACGGCGATCATAGCGCTGTCCACCTGTTCCGATGCTGCTTGCATCAGCTTGGCGCGTTCTGTGACCATGGAAAGGCCAGTGGGAACATCCACCGCCCCGGAGACGGTGAGGGCTGCCACTTCGCCCAGGGAAAAACCGGCGACCATGTCCGGAACAATCCCGCGAGACAGCAGTGCATTGGTACCCGATAGCTCTACCGCGAAAATGCAGGGCTGCGTGTTAACGGTCTGGGTCAAAGTCTCCATGTCTCCGTAGAAGCACTGATCCGATGTACCGGGGCGCACCTGATCCATCTGGTTAAAGGTGAATCGGGCGAACAGGTCACGCTCATTCAGGTTTAGTCCCATACCCGGGTACTGGGCACCCTGGCCGGGATATACGAATGCTATCTTACCCATTGATAGGCTCCTTTCAGAAGTGGCTCTGCCTGTGCGAACATTTCGCGGATGATCTCTGCCGCCGGCTGTTCCCGATGGATCATTCCCGCTACCTGACCTGCTAAGAAGCAGCCGTGCTCCCCGTCACCTTCCTTGGCTGCCAGACGCAGTGCGCCGGCGGCCCGACCATCCAGCTCCTTGTCAGAGATAGCACTGAACTCTGCCTTGGCGTAGTCACGGGAGAAGGGAGTTTTTAAGCTGCGCACAGGATGACCTAACCGTTTACCGGTGGTGATAGTAGCAATGTCGCTGGCCTTGAGGATTTTCTCTTTGTAGACGGGATGCACTGAGCACTCCTTGGCCACCAGGAACCGGGTTCCCACCTGTACCCCACAGGCACCCAGCATAAAGGTGGCAGCAATGCCACGCCCATCCGCGATGCCGCCAGCGGCGAGAACCGGCAGACTGGTGGCATCGCAGACTTGGGGAACCAGAACCATCGTGGTCAGTTCGCCCACATGTCCGCCACTTTCGCCACCCTCTGCAATGAGCGCCGCAGCGCCCAGCCGAGTCATCAGCTTAGCCATAGCCACCGAGGCCACTACAGGGATTACTTTGCAGCCAGCCGCAAGCCAAGCTTTCATATGCTTGCCAGGATTGCCGGCACCAGTGGTGATAACAGGAACCTTCTCCTCCGCCAGCACTGCTGCTACCTCATTTACCGAGGGGCTCATCAGCATCACGTTGACTCCAAAGGGTTTTTCTGTCAGCTGGCGGACGATGTGGATTTGCTCCCGGACGTAATCGGCGGAGGCGTTGCCTGCTGCGATGATCCCCAGACCGCCGCCCATTGAGACTGCTGCCGCCAGCTTTCCGTCTGCGATCCAGGCCATGCCGCCCTGAAAGATGGGATACTCAATCCCCAGTAGGTCACAGATTGACGTTTTGATCATGACAATCTCCTCTTATTTGTTGGGATTTTTCTCTTCGGCGAAGGCTACCAGTTCACCGACGGTAGTGACCTTTCGATCCAAATCCAGCTCAAAGCCCAGTCGTTCTTCCAGTTCCATGACCATTTCTACGGTGTCCAGGGAGTCGATGCCTAGGGATTCGAATGTGGTTTCCATTTTGACTTCAGATGGGTCGCAATCAATGTGTTCTGCAATCAGTTCGGCAATTGTTTTAAAAATCATAATCGTAAGCTCCTTCAATATGGTGGGATAATGTGGGGGGGTAATCAGTGATAACCAAAGTTAACGGTGATAACCTTAGCACAAATCCCCAGGCCTGTCAAGGAGTGGTATGTCGAAGGCGAGAAATGCTTCTGGGCAGAAAAGACAGGTCTTTCCCTTAGCATTGACTTGAAAAAGGAAATTTAACCCTGTTTTAGTGACGGAATGGGACGCGTTAGGGAACGTTCCGAGAGAAATAAGTGGAAATGTAAAAAATTGTGGAAACTCCTTGGCATTACCGCTGCGTTAACCCTTACAGTAGGGATTGGGAGGTGAAGTCACATGGAATATACCATCAAAAAACTGGCGGGGCTGTCCGGGACCAGCATCCGTACCCTACGGTACTACGATGAGATCAGCCTGCTGAAGCTGACATGAATCGCTTCCAACGGGTATCGCATCTACGCTCAGACAGAGGTGGACACCTTAAAATGATCAGCTGATCACCGAGGCCACCGGGATACGTCCCGTTACCTTCGCCTATCCCTACGGTTATTTCTGCGACGAGGCACGGGAAGTGCTGGCGCGGCAGGGGTACCGCATCTTGTTTACCTGTACCGGGCAGGTCAATCAGCTTGTCGGCGATCGGGAGGAACTGATGGAGCTGTTCCGGTTCAACCGATCCAACAATGTGGATCGCGCCACCTTTTTTGCACAATTTAACGGATAAGCAACCAGAATCGCCGGGGTTCTTCGGCGGCTCTGTGAATTTTTTCTGCCAGAGAGAAAGACGGTTGACTAATACATTAAAGTGGTATAAAATAAGCGGAAC
>CALLZZ010000210.1 GCA_937858235.1 uncultured Clostridia bacterium | reverse complement strand
GCGATTGCCAGTATTCAGGGGCTATTTAAGTTTTATGCGATTATTTCCTTTGTCATCCCCTTCTTTATGCTGGGCGTTCCTATTTTTGACACCTGTTTTGCAGTAATCCGGCGGCTTCGGAACGGAGAAAGTCCCTTTAAGGCGGATCGAGAGCATGTCCACTACCGTCTGATGGACATGGGGTTTTCCAAAAAACAGACGGTAGCAGTGTTGTACGGCATCTCGGCCATTCTGGGTCTGACGGCTGTGGTCACCGCAGCCAGCGGACTGAGCCGAGGCCTAATCCTGCTGGTGGTGCTGAGTCTGGCGGTGGTTGCCATGGGTAAGGGACTGCGGGGACGACAGGAGCCGGAGCAGGAGGAACCAGAGACGGAACCGGAATCGGAGCAGCAAGAAGGCAGCGATCCGGAAGCGTGCGGAAAGGTTCCACCGGCTACAGCCCCATTAGAAGAACCAGAGCGAGAATAATCAGCCATTCATCATCATCTGTCTCGCGGAAGAGGTAGATGAGCACCAGCAATAGTAGAATATCGCCCCGGTCCAACCGTCCCAGTCCTATTTTATCCAGAAGCCCGGATAAGCCGGAGGATTTCTCGTCCCCCTTTTCCTTTTTGCTGCCTCCACCTCCCAGAAGGGAGGAGAGAACGCCTCCGCCTCCTCCCAGCAGGGAAGAGAGGAAGGAGAAGGGAGAGGATTTACGGTTACCATCGGACGGCTCGGAATGGGAGTGTCCGCCGTGTTCCACAGGGGAGTAACCATCCTGCGGGATGTAACGATTATACATGACCGTTCTCCCGGAACATCTGGAACGCGGCGCGGATCACCCGGGACAGCCGGGTGATCTGGATGGCCTTATCCACTTTGCTTCGCCGCTCCTCCCGCAGGAAGGGCTGCAGTGCGTGAAGCAGCGCAGATTTTTCGTCGTCGGAGCGGTTGTACTCCTGGAAGAGGGTGCCAACGGTTTTTAGCATCGCCGGATCCAAATTTTGGAGCATCGCCAGAGGATTGACTGAGGCGGCGGGGGTGGAGACAGTTGCCGGTACCGAAGTGGAAGCGTTTCCAGAAGGTTTCTCCTCGGGCTGACCGGTGATGGAGTCTGCCAGCGCCATAATCTGCCCCATCGTCTCGGGCGAGGCGAGGATGGAATTCAGTTTTTCTTCAAAATCATCCATGGACTCCTCCTGTTCTCAGTTTCCCAACGCCAAAGGAATCAGGTTTTTTTGCCGGGAAACTTCTGTTCGATCTGCTGAATCAGCTTTGCGCCTCCGGGCTGCTCCATGATTCCGTTGACCATGGACACCAGCGCTGCGGGATCGCCGCTTTTTGCCTGCTCTGCGGCAGATTTTAACTTGCCGGTGCCTTGGGTGGCCAGCATGGAGATCAGCTGTTTTGCCTCCGGTGAACCCAGCAGGTTTTTCAGCGCGGATTTGTCCTTCAGCAGAGCTTCAGCGTCCCGAGAATTGAGTGGATTGGAACGGGATGAGTTGTTCATAAGAATGCCCCCTTTATTCATTGCCAGTATATGCGCGCGGAGACAGGAAGTGACTTGATTGAAGGTAATTGTTTTCTCGGACTCCCATGGAAATCTGAGCAATATGATTACGGTGGTAGAACGAGAAGCACCGGATCTGGTGCTGCACCTGGGGGATTATTGGGAAGATGCACAGGAGCTGGGGTGGATGTACCCGGAGCTAACCATCGAGCAGGTGCCCGGCAACTGTGACGACCAGCCGTGGGCGCTGCTGGAGCGGACGCTGGAGTTGGAAAAATGTAACGTTACGATTTGTCACGGCCACAGCCGTGATGTCAAACGGGGATATCAGGAACTGACACACTTGGGCCAGGATACGGAAGCGGCTATCGTCCTCTGTGGGCATACCCATTGCGTTCACTACGAAAAGCGTGGCAGCCTCCATGTGCTGAATCCAGGAACGGTAGGGCGGAACCCACCCACCTATGGGGTATTGCATATGGAACAGGGGAAGATCAAAGGAGAAATCAAACGAGTCTTTTCTGAGGAGGACATAGTATGCTTTTGCTGATTGACGTTGGGAATACCAACATAGTATTCGGGGTGTACAAAGAAAAACAACT
The DNA here is from genome assembly GCA_937858235.1 of uncultured Clostridia bacterium. GTDB lineage: Bacteria > Bacillota > Clostridia > Oscillospirales > Oscillospiraceae > Onthomonas. The sequence continues at coordinate 18,292 of CALLZZ010000210.1, read as the reverse complement.
CATCGGTACCTTCCGATTGACCAGCAACGTGACCAGAACATCAGATGAGTTAGGGCTTAACGCCTGGGCTTACTTCCATCGCTTCGGATTTGATCCGGTAGAGGTGAAGGACGTCATTATCTGTAGCGTAGTGCCTGGCATTATGCACGCTCTGACCAATGCAATTATCAAATACTTTGACCGGGTGCCCATTGTGGTAAACGAGCATGTATTCCCAAGCCTGAGCTATCCAGAGGGTGTGGATTATTCCGGATTGGGTGCGGATCGTTCCGTGGCCTGCATGGCAGCGCTGGAGAAATACGGAGCGCCGCTGGTCGTGCTGGACTTTGGTACGGCGACGACGCTGGACGCCATTGATGAAGCCGGCTGCTATCGAGGCGGCTGTATTTTGGCAGGCTTGCAGATTTCGGTGAACGCTCTGTTCCAGCGTACCGCTCAGCTGCCCCAAATCGAATTGGCGGTTCCGCCTACCTTCATGGGTATGGATACGGTGAGCCAGATTCAGATCGGTGGCGTTGTAGGGTACATCGGGGCCATTGAGTACCTGGTTCGCAATACAAAGGCAGAGCTCCGGAACGGGGATAAGGCCCAAGTGGTAGCGACCGGTGGCCTGGCTCGGCTGATTTCGGAAAACACGTCAGCCATTGACGTGGTAGATGGCGGCCTGATTTTGGACGGTCTGGTAAGCATCTACGAGAAGTATAAAAAGAACCAGTAAAAAGAGAGACGGGAAGGGGGGACTTCCCGTCCTTCTTTTTGTTGATTCTTATTCTAATTTTTAGGAATATCTGATATACTAAAGTTGTATGACTATAAGATGGAGGCCACAGCATGGACCGTTACGAGAATTTAAAACAGCAATTACAGCTTGCCTGCCCGAACCTGACTTTGTTGGAGTGGGAGCCCATGTGCGGGCATACCTCCTTTCAAATTGGCGGTCCCGTCCGCCTGATGGCAATTCCAGCCTCGGAGGCCGAGTTGACTGCCATACTTCAGCAGGTGAAAAAGGCGGAAGTGCTGCCTTATATCCTGGGGAATGGAACCAATCTGCTCTGTCAGGACGAGCCGACAGAGTGCTTTGTGATTAAAACCTCCAAGGGTCTGAACCGCTTGGAGATTCTGCCGGAAGGCACGATCTACTGCGGTGCCGGTGTGCTGCTGTCCCAGGTGGCAGCCTTTGCCCTCCAGCACAATCTGACCGGGTTGGAATTTGCCTCGGGGATCCCGGGTACCCTGGGAGGAGGCATAATGATGAATGCAGGTGCCTACGGCGGGGAACTGAAGGATGTGTTGGTGGAAACCCACTATCTGACGCCAGAGGGCGAAAAAGGTATTCGAAGGGGTGAAGAGCAGCGTCTGGGTTACCGTACCAGTTCCTTCGTCGGTGGAAAAGAGATTATCATTGGCGGCGTGCTCCGGCTGAGCCCGGGGAAACAGGAAGCAATTCAGGCAAGAATGGGAGATCTGGCCTGGAAGCGGAAGAGCAAGCAGCCGCTGGAGTTTCCCAGTGCTGGCAGTACCTTTAAGCGCCCCCAGGGGGGCTTTGCCGCGGCGCTGATTGACCAGTGTGGGTTAAAGGGACTGACGGTGGGAGGTGCCCAGGTCAGCGAAAAACATGCAGGTTTTGTAGTGAATCGAGGCGGCGCTACCTGTGCCGATGTGATCGCGCTGACCGATCAGATTCGTGCCATTGTGCAGGAAGAGACCGGAGTCAGCTTGGAAATGGAAGTCAAACGTATGCCCTGATGGAAGAGAAAGCACTGGGGAAAAAGAAACAACGAGAAAGAATTGGCCAGGAGGGTGTAAAGAGATGCGAACGATCATTATTTCCGGTCTGTCCGGCGCTGGAAAAAGCAAGGCAGGGGAATTTTTAGAGGATGCCGGCTTTTATACCATAGACAACATGCCGGCGGCTCTGATGCCTCGATTTGCGGAGCTGTGCATCAGCGGTGGCAATCGCAATTACGATCGGGTAGCCCTGGTCAGCGACATCCGAGGCGGAAAGAATTTTGACGAGCTGTTTACTGCCCTGGACGCCATGAAAGAGATGGGAATTGATTGTAAACTGCTGTTTCTAGAAGCCTCTACCCCGGCCATCATCCAGCGTTACAAGGAAACCCGTCGGAACCATCCCCTGGCGGTGGGAAATCTTTCACTCTCCCAGGCTGTGGAGCGGGAAAAGGAACTTCTGTGCCCAGTCCGGGCGCAGGCAGACTATATCATCGACAGTACCAATTTCAGCACCAACGCCAAGCTGCGCAGTGTCCTGCTCCAGATGTTTGGGGAGGGAACCAGTCAGCAGCACCTTAATGTCAATGTCCAGTCCTTTGGATACAAGTATGGTCTGCCATTGGAGGCAGATCTGGTGCTGGACGTTCGATTCCTGCCAAACCCGTTCTACAAGGCGGAACTGCGGCAGCACAACGGGCTAGAGGAACCGGTAAAAACCTACCTGTTCCGTCATGAGGAAACTACGACGTTTTTGAATAAGATGGAAGATATGATCCGGTTTCTGCTCCCTTTATACGAAGAGGAAGGAAAGAGCAATCTGGTGATCGCCATTGGCTGTACCGGTGGGCAGCATCGCTCCGTGGCCATGAGCCACGCCATTGCGAAACAGATCCGCACCATTGGATACCAGGTATCGGAGAGCCATCGAGATATGACCCGGGAGCGGAAATGAGATGAGTCATTCTAAAATTCCAGTGGGCGGCGGCCCACGAGTCGCGGCGTTGGGAGGCGGTACTGGTCTGTCCACTATGCTGCGGGGTTTAAAATACTACACGAATAATCTGACGGCCATCGTCACGGTCGCCGATGACGGAGGCGGTTCCGGTGTGCTGCGCCAGGATCTGGGGATGCCGCCGCCGGGAGATATCCGCAGCTGTCTCCAGGCCATGGCCAACGCGGAACCGATTATGGAGTATTTGCTGGACTACCGGTTTCAAGAGGGAAGCCTGGCGGGGCAGAGCTTTGGAAATCTGTTTCTGGCGGCGCTGAACGGCATTTCGCCCTCCTTTGACCAGGCGGTAGCTCGGATGAGTGAGGTTTTAGCCATTACCGGTCAGGTACTGCCGGTGACCAACGAAAATGTCAATGTGGTGGCGGAGTTTGAAAACGGAACCTCAGTGACGGGAGAATCTAAGATTTCAGCCTTCAAGAAGGCCCAGAACTGTCGGATCACGCGGGTTCATATGCAACCGGAGCATCCAGCACCGCTGGCGTCCGCGTTGGAGGCCATTCGTCGCGCCGATATTATCCTGCTGGGACCGGGAAGCCTCTATACCAGTGTGATCCCCAATCTACTGGTAGACGGGGTGGCAGAGGCCATTACCCAGTCCCATGCGCTGCGGATTTACATCGCCAACATTATGACCCAGGAGGGCGAGACGGAAGGCTATACCTTGTCCGACCACTTAAAGGCGCTGTTTGCCCACGCCCAGCCGGGGTTGGTAGACCTGTGCCTGGCCAATTCCACGGAGCTGCCCAGCCATGTGGTGGAGCGGTACCGGACGGAAAAAGCAGAACCCATTCAGATTGACCGGGAAGAGATCAGCAAACTGGGCGTACAGCTGACCTGCCAGCACTTGGCAGATGAGAAGGATATGGGGCGGGCGAGACACGATCCGGTGAAGCTGGCCCGGGCAATTATGGACCTCATTGAGGGACACTGTGTCCGAACCTGGACGGACAGCGGAATTCGCTACATCCGGGAGAAATAAAAGCGCCATCGGACGCAGGTTCCGATGGCAAGGAGTAGAGAGAACATGTCGTTTTCATCCGAAACCAAGGCGGAACTGTGCCGGGAGCGATTGAGCCACTTGGAGTGTACACAGGCAGAGGCCTATGGGGTATTGCTGTTCTGCAACATCTTTACCCCCTGGGAGGTACGGATTACCACCCGGTCCCCAGACTTTGCTCAGCGGCTGCCTAAGCTGTTCCAGCGTGCCTTTGAAATCACCTTTGACCAGATGCCCCAAGAGGGGGAGTTGGAGGGAAAGCTGACCTTTCTGTGCAGCGACCGGAAAAAGATTGCCCGGATGCTGGATACCTTTGGATACAGCGTAGAGACGGCAGTCTTCCAGCATATCAATTACGCGGCACTGGAGGAACCGCTGTCTAAAGCAGCTTTTTTGCGGGGGGCATTCCTGGCAGGGGGCTCTGTGACTGACCCCAAAAAGCGGTATCATCTGGAGATCGCTACCACCCACTACTACGTCCACCGAGAGCTGCAAGCACTGCTGCCGGAGCTGGAGCTGCACCCGAAAGAAACCAACCGGAAATCCAATTACATCACCTATTTCAAACAGAGCGAGGCCATTGCGGACGTACTGACGACCATCGGAGCACCCCTGGCCGCCATGGAAGTGATGAACGCCAAGGTGGAAAAAAACCTGATGAACGGAGTGAATCGACGGTTAAACTGTGATGTAGCCAATGTGGACAAGTCCGTTCAGGCTGCTCAGATCCAGATCGAAGCCATTCGCAGACTGGAGCAGCGGGGAGAGTTAGCAGGGCTGCCGGAAAAACTCCGGGAGACAGCGGAGCTGCGAGTGGCCAATCCAGAGCTGTCGTTGGTTCAGCTGGCAGAGCTGTGCAGTCCGCCGGTGACGAAATCCTGCCTGAACCATCGGCTGCGAAAATTGTTAGAGCTGGGAAAAGCAGAAAACCAGATGGGATGACCGGAAACGGTGAATATGCTGCAACGATGTGCCCCGCTGTTGGAAAATGCCAACGGCGGGACTTTTTTGGCGAAAGAACTAGTGTAATTCTGGAAGAGTATGCTATACTAAATGGTTGAGAGAAGCAGCAGAAAGAGGGGAGAAATTCATGTCATTTGTTCATCTCCATGTGCATACGGAGTTCTCGCTGTTGGACGGCGCCTGCCGGATCAAGGGTCTGGTAAAGCGGGTCAAGGAGCTGGGACAGACGGCGGTAGCCATTACGGATCACGGAGTGATGTACGGCTGCGTGGATTTTTATAAGGCCTGCCAGGCAGAGGGCATCAAACCGATCATCGGCTGTGAGGTATATGTGGCGCCCCGCACCCGATTTGACCGGATTCATGAGTTGGATTCTGACAACCGGCATCTGGTGCTGCTGTGCAAAAATGAGGAGGGGTATCGAAACCTGTCCTATATGGTGTCCCAGGCCAATCTGGAGGGGTTTTACGGCAAGCCTCGGATTGACCTGGAGCTGCTGGGGGAGCGGCATGAGGGGTTGATTGCGCTGTCTGCCTGTTTAGGCGGCGAGGTACCCAAAAAGCTGCTGGCAGGGGACTATGCCGGGGCCAAAGAACATGCCCTGATGATGCAGGCGCTGATGGGGGAAGAAAACTACTACCTGGAGCTGCAGGATCACGGGATTCCAGCGCAGCAGAGGGTGCTGGAGGGGCTGGAAAGGCTCCACAAAGAGACAGGAATTCCAATGGTTGCCACCAACGATGCCCACTACCTGACGAAAGAGGACGCCAAGTATCAGGATGTGCTGATGTGCATCCAAACGGGGAAAACGGTGGATGATCCCAACCGGATGCAGTTTGAAACAGAAGAGTTTTACCTAAAATCCAGAGAGGAGATGGAAACCTGGTGCAAGGCGTTTCCGGAGGCTCTGGACAATACAGGACGGATTGCAGAGCAGTGCAATATGACCTTCCAATTTGGCGAGCATCACCTGCCGGAATTCCAGTACCCGGAGGGCTATGACGGGGATACGCTGTTTAAAGAGCTGTGTGACCAGGGGTTCCGAAAGCGCTACCCGGAAGAGCCGGAGGGCTATCGGGAGCGGTTGCGCTACGAGATGGACATGATCCGCTGCATGGGGTTTGTGGACTATTTTCTGATTGTAGCGGATTTTGTCGCCTACGCCCGGAGCCAGCACATCCCAGTGGGGCCGGGACGAGGCTCCGCTGCCGGTTCCATGGTGTCCTACTGCATGGAAATCACCGATGTGGACCCAATGCAGTACGACCTATACTTTGAACGATTCCTGAACCCGGAGCGGGTTACCATGCCCGATATTGACATGGACTTCTGTTACCGCCGTCGTGGGGAGATCATAGACTACGTTAACCGGAAGTACGGCAGCGACCATGTGGCACAGATCGTCACCTTTGGTACCATGGCGGCTCGGGGAGTCCTGCGGGACGTGGGACGGACGCTGAATTTCCCCTACAACGAGGTGGATCAGTTGGCCAAGCAGGTGCCTTCCACACTGCGCATCACCTTGGACGATGCCTTGCGGATGTCAAAGCCACTGCGGGAACGGTACGAGGAGGACGAGACGGTTCACAACCTTATCGACACTGCCCGTGCTATCGAGGGGATGCCCCGCCATGCCTCCAAGCATGCGGCAGGAGTGGTGATCACCCGGCGGCCGGTGTATGATTACGTCCCACTGGCTCGGAACGATGAGAGCATGGTGACCCAGTATGTGATGACTACGCTGGAAGAACTGGGACTGCTGAAAATGGATTTTCTGGGACTGCGGAACTTGACGGTGCTGGACGATGCCCGGCAGATGATCTGTCAGCGGGAGCCGGAATTTGATCCGGATCAAATCCCGGATAATGACCCGAAGACCTTCCGGATGATCGCCAGTGGACACACCGCTGGGGTGTTCCAAATGGAGTCGGGAGGAATGACAGGGGTCTGCGTCCAGATGAAGCCCACCTCCATTGAGGACTTAACCGCTATCATTGCCCTGTACCGACCCGGCCCGATGGAGTCTATCCCCCGGTTTATCGCCTGCAAAACCGACCCGGCGCAGATTCGGTATCTGCACCCCAAGCTGGAACCGATCCTGGCGGTAACTTACGGTTGTATCGTTTATCAGGAACAGGTGATGATGATCTTCCAGCAGCTGGCAGGGTACTCGCTGGGCGGAGCAGATATGGTGCGTCGCGCCATCTCGAAAAAGAAGGTCAAGCAGATTGAAGAAGAGCGGGAGGCGTTTATTTACGGAGACCCGGAGCGGGAGATCAAAGGTTGTATCGCCAACGGGATTCCAGAGACCACCGCCAAACATATTTATGACGAAATCTACGACTTTGCCAATTACGCATTTAATAAGGCTCATGCGGTGTGCTACGCTATAGTGGCCTATCAGACGGGCTATTTCAAATGCCACTACCCCAAGGAATACATGGCAGCACTGCTGACCAGCGTACTGGATTCCTCGGGGAAGGTGGCGGAATATATCAGCGAGTGCCGGGAAATGGGAATTCCGCTGCTGCCGCCGGACATAAACGAATCTGGCTCCAACTTCACCGTGGTGGAAGAGGGAATTCGATTTGGATTGGTAGCGGTGAAAGGAGTAGGCCGAGGCCTGGTTGAGCAGATGGTAGCGGAGCGGGAAGCGGGTGGACGATTCCGCACGTTTCAGGAGTTCTGTGACCGAATGTATGATCGGGATCTCAACCGGCGTGCCCTGGAAAACATGATTCGATGCGGTGCCTTTGATGGATTAAAGAAGGTTCGGCGGAGCCAGTTGCTGAAGGTGCTGAATCCGGTGATGGATGGCATTGCCGCCGCCCGGAAGCGGAACCTGGAAGGGCAGGTGGACTTATTCGGCGGCCTGGAGCAGGACGCACCTGCGGAAGAGGTGCCACTGCCCAATCTGCCGGAGTTTACCAAAGCGGAGCTGCTGAACATGGAGCGGGAGACCACAGGACTCTATTTGTCCGGCCACCCCATGGATGAGTACCGACAGCAGATTCAGCAGGCGCGAGCCAGCAAAATGGGGGCAATCGTGGGGGATTTCGGGCAGGAAACCGGTCCGGAGCAGTTTTATGATGAGCAAAAGGTGCGATTAGCCGGGGTAGTAACGGGGACGAAAACCAAGACCACCCGGAATAATGCGCTGATGGCCTATGTGACCTTAGAGGATGATACGGGGTCTATGGAGCTGTTGGTTTTTTCCAGAACCCTGTCTGAGTGTGGCAACTACCTGAGCGAGGGAAAAGCAATTATCGCGGAGGGGAAAATTTCGGCACGGGACGAAAAAGCACCCCAGCTGCTCTGTGACCGAATCCGTCCGCTGAGAGAGGCAGGAGCAGTGCAGCCGGAGGAACCACCTCGAAAAGGCATTCTGCGGGAGGCACAGAAGATCTACCTGCGCCTGTCCAGTTTGGAGCATCCGGCAATGAAAAAGATTCAGCAAATTCTGGTGCTGTTTCCGGGAAAACAGCAGATAGTTGTCTACTGTGAGGATACAAAGAGACGGTTTGGAATGCCCTGTTTGATCCATACTTCGTTGGTTCAGGAGCTGAAGGAATTGTTGGGAGAGGAGAACGTGGTGGTAAAATGAACGAGAACACAAACGATCGGTTACAAGATACCAAACGATCCGTGTTTCAGAGGATCGCCAAACTGCTGACCCATCGATTGCTCTTTGACGTTCTGTTTATTCTGTTACAGATTGCAGTACTGGGTGCGATGGTGCTGGTGTTTTCCAACTATTTTGTCTATTTCTATGCGGTCTGTATTGTGCTTACCTGTGTGGCGGTGATCTGGATCATCGCCAGCGGCAACCACCCGGACTATAAAATTGCGTGGATTGTGCCGATTATGGCGCTGCCGGTATTTGGCGGCCTGCTCTACCTGCTCTTCGGTGGAAACCGGCTTAGCCAACGGAGCCGCAAACGCCTCCGGAAGCTGGAGGAACTTCAGCAGCAGGCCATGGGTGACGGCAGTCAAATCACCAATTTACTTCCCGCAGGGGACATAAACGCCAAAGTTCAGTCCCGGTATATCACCAAAGGCAGTCTGTATCCACCCCACCTTCACACCCTGACCAAATACTACCCCTTGGGGGAAGAGCTGTTTGCTGTGATGTTGAAGGAGTTGGAGCAGGCGGAGCACTACATTTTTCTCCAGTACTTTATCATTCAGCCGGGAGAGATGTGGAATACGATTCTGGAGATTCTGCAGCGGAAGGCGGCAGCGGGATTGGATGTGCGGGTGCTGTACGATGACATCGGATGCTTGATGACGTTGCCAAAGCACTACCCGACCACACTGCGGAAGAAGGGGATTGCCTGTAAGGTGTTCAATCCCTTCCGACCGGTGGTATCCATGCGGCTGAATAACCGGGATCACCGAAAAATCTGTGTCATTGACGGGCATACGGCCTTTACCGGCGGCGTAAATCTGGCTGACGAGTATATCAATCGCATCGAGCGGTTTGGACACTGGAAGGATAGCGGGATCTGCCTGAAAGGGGAAGCGGCGTGGAATCTGACCGTTATGTTTCTGTCCTCCTGGGGAGTCACCGAGGAGGAAGCAGCGGATTTCAGCCGATATCTGCCATCTATTCACCTGGAGGAATCCTACCCCACGGATGGTTTGGTACAGCCCTTTATGGACAGCCCACTGGACGATGAAGCAGTCAGCGCCACAGTATTCCTGAATTTGATTGTTCGCGCTAACCAGTCGATCTATTTTACGACCCCTTATCTGATTATTGACCACGCTATGACAGATGCCCTGTGTACGGCAGCAAAATCGGGGATAGACGTGCGAGTCATTACGCCCCATATTCCGGATAAGCGACGGGTGTTTGAGCTGACACGAGCCCATTACGGCCCACTGGTGGAAGCCGGGGTTAAAGTGTATGAATACCTGCCCGGGTTTATCCACAGCAAGGCCTTTGTGGTAGACAGTCAGTTTGCGGTAGTGGGAACCATCAACATGGATTACCGGAGTCTGTACCTCCACTTTGAGTGTGCCGTATGGATGTATCAGTCTAGTGCAGTACTGGAGATCCAGGATGACTTCCTGGCAACCCAGGCGGTGAGCCAGCAGGTACAGCTAGAGGAGATCCAACAGCTAAACTGGGGCAAGCGGCTGTACCGTAGTCTGCTACGGGTGTTTGCGCCGCTCCTGTGATCTCTGGATGCAAGGCGAGTGCCAAAATATATCAATACGATGCATAAAAGCGCCCTGTTTTTGAAACAGAGCGCTTCTTGTGTAATTGGCATAAAAACAGGATTACTGCTTTTTTTCTTTGCGCAGCTTTTTGATCTGAGCAAAATAGGCAGTCCGATCATGCAGCAGCCCAGCGGCATGATCCTTCACCAACTGGAAGGAGGGTGCAAACTTCCGGGAAGACATCACTGTGTAGCGGGCACGGAACCGGGCGGAGTGATGTGCCACCTCCTGAAGGAATCGGTTCTGCTCCAGCTCCAGTTTTGCCAGAGCAGCCTGAAGCCGTACAGTTTGGAACTTTTGCAGGCCGGCTTCGCAGAGCTGATCTCGCTGGTGTTCCAGTTCCTTGCGTACCTGTTCGGCTCTGCGTAGGAAACCGGAGGTGAGCGCCAGACGCCGGATGGTGCAGATGGTGTCGGCCAGGGTGACTGCCAAGAGAATGGTAGCCAGAATAGCTTGGGCGAAGGGGGTAAGGTGCTGAAGAAGCCGGATGGTTGCAGGATGAATCCAGTAAATGGCGGCGTAAGCAGCAGTTCCCCAGTACAGGCAAGTACCCAGGCAGATCCGCCCCTTTAGGTTAAAGCGGTTGTTGGAGTAGTCCCAGTATTTTATGTGGGTGGTGACCTCCAGCAGCCAGCCAACCAGGTATTCCCAAGCGGACATGGTTACAGTAGCAATGACGTAAAAGAGAAATACGTTGTGGGTAAAGCGCCCCAGCCATAGTACCATCATCAGAACGCCGAAGCCATAAATTGGGCAGATGGGGCCTTTCAGGAAGCCACGGAACACGAAGTGACGCTTCTTAAAAGAGCAATAGGTGGTTTCCATAACCCAGCCCAAAAAGGAGTACCAGATGAAATAAAGGAAGAGAAGAGGGAGTGGGTAACCCAACAGAGTAATCGAGGAGAGCGCCATAGGTTATCCTTTCTCCTCGTCCAGGAGTGTGGCGAGGGTGATGTGATAGACCTGCTCTGCGCGGTCTTGAAAACGCTCCGCCAGCAGTTCCGCCTGAAGGCGGTCTGGGGCAGTCATCTTGAGTGTCATGAGATTACCGGCATCATCGTCCAGTATCATCTCTACCGTGTGGCTTTCCCGGCTGGGCGCGGGGGTAACGGTGGCGCGAACCTGGTCTCTGCGTTTGAGCGTTTTGTTTAAAGCCCGAGTGTTCCGGTCACACTTTGTGCGCACCGAGTAGGGCAGCTCTTTGGCACAGATGGCAGAATTGGAGCGCCCCTTATCTGTGATGGAGATGGAACCGTCATCGAACCGGTTTATATGACCGTTTTCAGTTAACGCGCCCAAAGCATCCGCAAACTGGAAGTAATTCATTCCTTCGTCGCATAGAGCCAGATCGGTTAGCTCTGCCAGCGTAACGGGCAGAATCAAACGGTCTAAAATGTAGAGTATTAACAGCCGCACATCCAACGGATTGCGGATGAATCCACGTGACATACAATCACCTCCTACCGTAGAACTGTTTATTTAATCAGTATAACGGAAAAATGTCGAAATGACAAGGGGGACACGGTTCGTCTTGACAGACAGTAAATTATTGGATATGATAAAAGGAAATGGAAGAAGTGAACCCAAAACAACGTGCACGATGGAGAATACAAGGATGAAAAGAATCTTAAGTTTACTGTTAACACTTGGCCTGATGCTTTCCTTGGCTGCCTGTAGCTTTACCGGCGGACAAGGGGAAGAACGTGGTTCGCAGAAGACCCAGGAAACCCCGGCGGCAGAGTCCAAGCCTACGGGTCTGGAAGGGTATCGAAACCCCCTGACCGGTGAGGAGACGGAGACGGATATTTCCCGCAACTGTCCGGTAGGCGTGATGCTGAATAACGTGAAGGGGGCGCTGCCTCAGTCCGGCAACTCCAAGGCGGACATGTTCTACGAGGTGCCGGAAGAGGGGGGAGTTACCCGGATTCTGGCGCTATTCCAGGATGTCACCGACGTAGGGCAGATCGGCACTGTGCGCAGTACCCGTCCCTACTTTGTCCGGCTGGCAGTGGGGCAGGATGCCCTGTTGACGCACTGCGGCGGCAGCAATCAGGCCTACGTTATCATTAAAAAGTACATGGAAAGGGCAGACTTTAACGACATTGACTGTCTGAACCACGGTACTAACTGTGCCTATAGCTACTTCAAGCGCAGTGAGGCGCGGTTGAATGCAGGCTTCGCCCTGGAAAATACGATGTATATCCACTCGGACAACATTCAGGCGTTCCTAGCCAAGAATACGGATACCATCCGCACTACCCATAAGCCTGAGTACACCACTGCCCAGCAGTTTGTAGAGGATGGCACCCCTGAGGACGGCAACTCTGCCAAGTCCATTGACGTGGTCATGTCCCAGTACAAGCATACGCTGTTCGATTACGATGAGGGCACTGGATCCTATGGTGTCAGCGAATTTGGCTCCCCGTATATTGACGAAGTCACCGGAGAACAGATCCATGTGGAAAACGTGATAATCCTTCAGACCGATATTTCAGTAAACGAAGCGTCCGCGCTGGGACATCTGTCCGTGGTGCTGACTGGCAAAGGGAGCGGGTATTATGCCTGCGGCGGAAAATGTATTCCCATCACCTGGGAAAAGAGGGACGTAGAGGATCAGCAGCGCTTCTACGACAAGGACGGGAACCAGATCAAATTCGGCATTGGCAAGACCTATGCCTGTATCATTGATAAGGCTCGGAACATTACCATGGACGAAGTGGTTCAGGAAAAGCCGGCAGATGCCAACGAGAATGACACCAAGGTGGATTCCATGGCACAGGTCAACTAACAGTGGAATAACAAGAGCGTCGGAAACAGGATGATTTACGCCTGATTTCGGCGCTCTAATTTGTTGGGATTGCCGTTGACAAAAAAGGACGAAGTTGGTATGATGCAAATGGATCGTATGACTGACGGGAGTGGATTGAACCACAGGGAGTATGGTCTGGTGGCCGTAATATGGCTGCTACAGTTGATTTGCGGGCACTGCCACGGGTCAATGTGCCGACCGTCTGGGCCAAATGAAGGGGTCTGGATGATCGGTATTTTTTTGCCTTGTGATGATTCAGATGCTGTGTATATTTTATATGTTAGAAAGGAAAATTGGAACATGAAAACTGACATTGAGATTGCTCAGAGCACAGAAATGTTTCCCGTTGACCAGGTGGCAAAGAAGGCTGGCATTGATGAAGGCCTGCTGGAGTATTACGGCAAAGTAAAGGCGAAGATTGACATTCGTCCCCTGCAAAATGCCCCCAGAAAGGCCAAGCTGATTTTGGTTACCGCGATCAACCCCACACCTGCCGGCGAAGGTAAGACCACTACCAGCGTAGGTCTGGCTGACGCAATGGCGAAGTTGAACAAAAATACCATACTCTGCTTGCGGGAGCCCTCTTTGGGTCCGGTGTTTGGCGTCAAGGGTGGCGCAGCAGGCGGCGGTTATGCACAGGTGGTTCCCATGGAGGACATCAACCTGCACTTTACCGGTGATTTCCATGCCATCGGAGCGGCGAACAATCTGCTGGCAGCTATGCTGGACAACCATATTCAGCAGGGCAACGCACTGGATATCGACGTGAAAAATATCACTTGGAGACGCTGTGTGGATATGAACGACCGTCAGCTCCGGAATGTCATTGACGGAATTGGCGGCCGGATGCAGGGCGTTCCCCGTGAGGACGGCTTTGATATTACCGTAGCCTCTGAGATTATGGCAGTACTCTGCCTGTCTTCCGACCTGATGGATCTGAAAAAGCGGCTGGCGCGGATCATCGTCGGCTACAATCGGGCCAGCAAGCCGGTGACCGCTCATGATTTGAATGCAGAAGGTGCGATGACCGTTCTGTTGAAGGATGCCATCAAGCCCAATCTTGTTCAGACGCTGGAGCACAATCCTGCTATCGTCCACGGTGGCCCCTTTGCCAATATCGCCCACGGCTGTAACTCCATCTCTGCCACAGACGCTGCCATGAAACTGGCAGACTATGTGGTCACTGAGGCGGGCTTCGGTGCTGATCTGGGTGCAGAGAAGTTCCTGGACATCAAATGCCGGGCTGCTGGTTTTGATCCCAGCGCAGTGGTGATCGTGGCCACGGTAAAGGCGCTAAAATACAATGGTGGCGTACCCAAGGCGGAATTGGGTGCGGAAAACCTGGAAGCGCTGGAAAAGGGTCTGCCCAACCTGCTGAAGCATGTGGAAAACATCACGAAGGTCTTTGGTCTGCCCGCAGTGGTCGCCATTAACCGATTCACCCAGGACACTGACGCGGAGCTGAATATGATCCGGGAAAAGTGCGAGGCGTTGGGTGTCAATATGACCATGAGCGAAGTGTGGGAAAAGGGTGGCGATGGCGGCCTGGAGCTGGCTGAGGAAGTGCTGCGTCTGTGTCAGAAGCCTCATACCTTCCAGTTCAGCTACGAGCTGAATCAGCCCATCAAGGCCAAGATTCAGCAGATCGTTCAGAAAGTCTACGGTGGCGACGACGTCACTTACTCCGGCGATGCGGAGAAGTCCATCGCCAAGCTGGAGGAGCTGGGCTACGGTGATTTGCCCATCTGCGTAGCGAAGACCCAGTACTCTCTGACCGACGATCCCAACAAGCTGGGGCGTCCGGAAGGTTTTACGGTATCGGTCAGTAAGGTAAAGGTATCGGCAGGCGCAGGATTCATTGTGGTACAGACTGGCGACATTATGACTATGCCGGGTCTGCCCAAAGTACCTGCCGCAGAGCGAATTGATATTGATGAAGACGGTATGATTACTGGTCTGTTTTAAGGATTATAAGCAGAATCCCTCTAGAGCACGAAACCGTTCTACAGGGATTTCTTCTATTGTTGTACACAGAATGGAAATAATTTGCCGAAAAACACAAAGAACATGAAGAGAAAATTAAAATTGGATGAAACCCTACAAGAAGCCCTTGTCTTATGAATCTAAAGCAGGTAAAATAAAGACATCGAGGGTAAACAAAGTGTCATTGATAGGAGGTACTAGAACATGGCATTCAATTTTAATAACTTCAAGAAGAAGACAGAGGATCTGGCACAGAAGGGTGCAGATTGGGCACAGCTGGGCATGAACAAAGCGACTCAGGTGGCGAACGTAGCGAAGCTGAAGGCAGCGAACCTGAGTGAGGAAGAAACCATTCGCAAGGCATACGCAGAACTGGGCAAGCGCTATTATATGACCCATGGCATGGCACCCAGCGTGGAATTTGCCGACATTATCCAACAGATCGAAGCATCTAAGGCAGCGATCCTGGCCAACAATGCGAAAATTGTGGACCTAAAGGAGAAAGCGGATCTGCCCAGCGATGATATTGTCTTTGAGATGAACGTAGAGGACCTGCCCACACAGCCTGCGGCAGCTCCGGAGCAGCAGCAGGCCGCAGAAGAAACCGTAGAAGAATTGAAATTTGATGACTGAAACGAATCGTAAAATGGTTCCGTAACGTAAAAAACCGTCTGCTTCCGCAGACGGTTTTTTTATTATAAAGTTTGAACTGTGATTAGACAAGACGGCGTACTGCCAGAATCTTCTTGTAGTTGACGCTACAGTAGGTGATGCCGTACTTTTTGCCCAGAGCACTGAGGAGCTTACCGCCGCCAGCGTAAATACCAACATGGCCGCTGTAGCATACGATGTCGCCCACCCGCATGTCAGAGGTGCTGACGCCTCTACCAACGTTGCGGTCAGCGGAGGAGCTGTGAGGCAGGCTCTTGCCGAAGCGTGCGTAAACAACCATGACAAAGCCGGAGCAGTCACAACCATTGGTCAGACTGGTGCCGCCCCATTTGTAGGGGTTACCGACGAATTGCTGTGCATATGACAGAACAGCGGAACCACTGCCGGAACTAGTGGAAGGGGAAGAGCTTTCCGTCTTCCTGGTTTCCGTCTTGGAACTGCTAGAGCTACTGGAGCTGCTGGAGCTACTAGAGCTGTTCGAGGTAGTGCTAGAGCTGTCAGAGACAGAAGCGGTAGAAGGAGAAGTGGTGTCGCTTTCCGTCTGAATAACGGTAGCGGGACCCTTGCTCTTGCTGGTGTAGGAAGCGTCAATGTAACCATTCTGGGTACCGTAGACTACTTTGTACCAGCCATCCTTCATCCCAGAGACAGCCACAACTGTGCTCTTGGGGATGCTGCAAATCTTTTCCGCATCGGTAGCGGGCTTCGTGCGCAGTGCCAGGGAAGAAGCGGAAATCTTAGCGAAATCGGGGTAAGCCTTGAAACCGGCTTCCGTGGTAGCGGAGACGTAATCGCCGCACACATAACCAATAGTATCCTCGTACTTCACCTGGTACCAGCTGCCAATGGAATCCTGCACGCTGAGCAGCGTACCGTAAGGAACAACTGTCAAGGTGTCGTAATTGGTGCCGGCGCCGGTACGAAGCTTGAGGGAAGTAGAGGCAACCTGAATGTAACCAGAGAAAACGGTGTCGCTGGTGGAAACATATTCCGCCTTAACAAATCCGTCCTCACCGTTGAAGGTGGTGCCGTACCAGCCCTTTTTGCTGCTGTTGATCTGGAAGGTATCACCCTGTTCCAGATTGGTGAGGACGCTGGCGTCGGTGCTTCTGGAGGCACGGAGGTGGAGGGTGTCCACTGTGACGGTGCCGTAGCCTTTGCTCTTGGAAATGGCTTCGGAAGCAACGCAGCTGCCGTCCACATAACCGATCTGCTGGTCATATGCTACCTGATACCAGTCACCCACCACAGCCAGGATGGAAACCTTGCTGTTCTGGGGAATGACGGCCAGCATTTCGGAGGCGCTGTCGGCGGTAGTGCGCAGGACAGCGGTGGAAGTGTCAATTGTGCCGGTAGCGATGCTGTTTACCTTTATGTACTTGCCAACGATGTAGCCCTTGTGGGTACCCTTGGAATCCTTATAGCGAACCTGATACCAGCCATCGGCATCCATAGAGCCAGTCAAGGTAACAGTTTTGCCCTGGGGAACTTTATAGACAACCTTAGCGTCGGGGCTCTTCTCAGCACGGATATAGATGAACTTTTTCTTGGTCTTTACGACACCAGTGAGTTTAGCAGCAGTGGTGTTGTCAGCGTCCACATACTCCTCACGCATGTAACCGTTGTAGGTTTTGCCCAAGGAGTCGGTGTAGCTGACCTGATACCAACCGTCTTCATCTGCATTCGCAATGACATCCAGGGTTTCGCCGATAGGCACTTGATAGACGACGTCAGCATCCATGTTCTTTTCTGCCCGAATGTTGACGATGGTGTGGGTTTTCTTCGCCGCGGCAACGGTAGCTGCGGTAGAAGGCGTGGTAGTAACGGTAGTTTCTACGTATTCCCCACGCATATAGCCGGAGAAAACGGTTTTATCAGCGTCAGTGTAACGAACCTGATACCAACCGGTGGAATCTTTGTTGGCGAGAATTTCAACGCTGTCCCCGACGGGAACCTTACAGACTACCTTGGCATCCTCGTTTTTATCCCCGCGGATATTGATGTCGGAATACTTTTTACCGTTGTCGATAACGGTACCGGAGCCCAGAGACACATCGGAAGTGTCGGCTGCGGCTGTCTGGGTATTCTTGGTGGTCTCTTTGGTGTCGGAATCCTCTTTTTTGGTTTCAGTGGTATCCTGCTCCGTCTTTTTCTTAGACTTAGCGGAGTCGGATGTTTTGATGAATTCAGCGGAAACATAGCCAGTGTGGGAACCTTCACTGTCAGTGTAGGAAATTTTCAGCCAGTCGTTGTCTTCGCTGTCCAGAATGGAGACCTTGTCGCCCCTTGCCAACATACCCAAGGGGTCAGAAGAAGTGTTAGCTTCCCGACGTAGCCGAACACAGTCGGAAGTAACCGTACCGGTTTCGGCTGCAAGGGCCATAGAACTCAGACTTGCAATAAAAGAAGCAAGCAAAATAATAGAAGTGATTTTTTTAGTCAGTCGTCGCATTTAGAACCTCCGTGATTTCTAACTGTATCGGGGAAAAAGACGAACAGCTTTTAAGTGTTTGCCAAGGCCCGGTCCAACCAGACAGCACTCAAGTCCATTGCAGCGTATAGGCTGCCCTTTTCACTTTTCCGTACCACGCGATCTCTGGATTTCAGATCGGGGGCGGTGAGTTGCAGTTGCACAGAAACTTTGGTAGCCAGACTCAGATCGTCCAAGTTGGAAGTATCATGAACCTGAAGCAGGATGATATATTTGTCGGCCATACTGCCGTAATAAATGATATTATCCTTTCTGCGCAAGGGATGACCCTTAAACATGATCGGGCTGCTTTTCGTATCAGCCAAATGTATGCACCTCCTTAAAATAGATTGTAACCAAATTGTAACACATTGTTGTCTGGATGTCAATCTTTTATCGTCAACCTTTCCGGGCAAAGCCAGCCAGAAC
>CALLZZ010000209.1 GCA_937858235.1 uncultured Clostridia bacterium | reverse complement strand
GATGAAACTCATCCATATAGTAGCGAGTGGCGCGTTTCTCTGCACGGTTAATTGTTACTCTATTCCAGACTTGGTCTTGTACCACAAGCATACCTAATTTTTTAAGCTGCTTGCCTAATTCCTTAATGTCAAAGCAGACAAGACGATTGGTAATATCTACATTGGTGCGATGATTAAATACATTAAGTGAGCCTGTAACATAGATTTCAAGAGCAGATCTGATGTGCCGTGCCTCTTTTTCCTCCTGATTTTCCAATGCATCATACAAATCTCCTAAAATAGGCATTTTTTCAGGTACAGGGTCAGCAAAATAATCTGCATAAATTAATCTTACACAGCGATCTATAATACTTTTTTCCACAGGTTGTAATCCCTCTTTACCCCCAACAATTAGCTCACACAAGGACAGAATAAAGTCCGATTTTAAGGTTAGGGGACTTTCATCATCGGAGTAATTAAGATTGATATCCATTGGATTTATATAATCCCCAGATGTTGGAGAAATCTTAATTACCTGTCCACCTAATCTGTCTACAAGGGGAAAATACTCTCCTTCTGGGTCGCAAATAATGATGTCATCTGTGGTGATAAGAAAGATGTTGGTTATCTCACGTTTTGCGGAAAAGGACTTACCACTGCCTGGTGTTCCTAAAATCAAGCCGTTAGGGTTTTTCAACCTTTTACGGTCTACCATAATGAGATTATTAGACAGGGCATTTAGTCCGTAATACAGTGCCTCTCCCTCCGATTGGAACAGCTCCTGTGTAGTAAAGGGAACAAAAATCGCCGTTGCAGATGTGGTTAGACTTCTCTGTATCTCCACTTGATTAAAACCAAGAGGAAGAGAGGATAAAAAGCCTTGTTCCTGTTGAAAATCTAATCTCACCAGTGTGCAGTTATGCTTTTGGGCAATGCCAGCTGCCCCAAACACAATATTTTCAAGCTCCTGTTTGGTGTCAGCGGTGTTCATTACAAGGAATGTCAAGAGAAACATTCTCTCATTATGGGTTTGTAAGTCCTGTAAGAGCTTTTTCGCCTCACCACCATAGGTAGCAAGGTCAGAGGGTATTATATCCATATCATAACCACTGCGGACAGCTTTCTTCTGTTCCTCAATTTTCATTTTATCAAGGTCTGTTATTTTTCTTTTAATAGTCTTTATAGCTTTCGTCTGATCTACTGATTGAATGTGCATGGTTATAATAAGATTGCTTTCTATATCTAAAAAATCTGCTAATATACGGTCATTAAGTTCTGGTGCAAGTATCTGTAAAAAAGAAACTGCACCAAACTTATCTCCTGTTTTAAATGTCCTACCATCACGAAACTCAAAGGAAGATGGAGCAATAAGGTCTTTCGTAGAAAGTCCCGATGGTGCAAGCCATTTCCATTCAAAGCGAAATGGTACATTTCCATCCATGTGGAGCATATGATGAAACAGTCTTAGACGTTCCTTTCCATTAAGGGAATCCACCAAGACACCTAACCTTTTAAACCCATTCCAAATATCATTTTCAATGCGTTCTAAACGGGGTTTTGCAATTTTTACATTGTCTGCCTCAATACCAAAAGTTAGATACTTGGTTTTTACTAGCCCATTATTTCCTTTGGAAAGTTGATTATGAAGCATTTCTGCATATTCTGTTCGTATACTATCAAATTCGTCCTGTTGTGGCTTGATGTGGATACTGCTTTCATAGTCTTTTTCATTGGCGGTCATATTAAGAAAAGAAAGCTGAAAGTGAATAGAGCTGTCAAAGTAATTGAGAAAGTCACACCAGCTTTCAAATATGGCTGTCTTATCCTCATTTTGAGCAAGCTGATAGTTAATATCTTGAAAACGAATTGTTTTTGTATAGAGCTTATCCGTTACACGGCAAATACCATCAGGATACATACGCTGATATGGGATTGTATCCTGTGCTGATTTTTCTCTTTTATCTTTTCCTCTTGCCCGTAGAATAGCAGCATTAATTTCCTGTCTATCTGCTCTTGTAAGCTTTGTTCTGTTTGCTTTGTTTGCTTGTGACAATGTCCTTTACCTCCTTATCCAATCGATTCTGCCTCATGAGAATGGCATAGAAATTATTATTTCTATATGGTCTTTGTTTTGGTCTTAAAAATCTAACTTCAAAGTAATGCTTTATAAGGACTTCCAATGGCTGACCATGTTTTTCATACATGGCAAACATAAAAAATGGCAACATAACAAAAATCATTATAAGTGTCGCAAGGCTTGTTCCTGCATTTTTCTTAAAGATAAAAAAGAAAGGTAAACCCACTATAAGGGCAAAAGAAAAACAGATAAGCTGCCTTTTAGTAAGATTAAACATTACTTTGGTTTTTACAGTGCTTAAATCTTTAGGTATGGGTACATATGCCATAAAAATTCTCCTTTCGTTTTAGTGAGCATTGAAAATACTCTTTGCAAGTGATCCTGTCTTAAACAGGGTAAAACATAGAAGTACCGTATATCCTACACAAGTCCATATAGCTCCCATGATATCTGTATCTGCGGTTATGGATTGTACTAACACCGCATAAATACCTACACATACCATAATGAGAAAGGCTTGAAATCCAAGAGCAAACAAGGATTTTAAATAGTTTTGTCCCATGCTTCCCCATTCCTTGTTTGACATGGTGGCAAAGGGTATCGGTGCTATGGAAGTCATCAGATAAATTTCTATCATTCGTCCATAAATAACGATGAATATGCAGATAGAAAGAGCGTGCATGGTTAACCCCACAAACATACTTTGAAGCCATAATCCAAAGAGGGGACCAAGCTCCATTTCCATCAGTCTGGTTTCCATATCTACTATGACAGAAGTTATATCAATAGTGGTATCACTGATAATCACCCCTGCCGCACCTGATACAACATGTTGTGACAAATCAAAAATAGCCATCACAATATTAAAGGTGTTGGTTATAATCATTACAGCAACGAAGGTCTTAAATATCCATTTAAAGAACATGAATGTGTCAATATCGTGCATATTATTTTTCTCCATGACCATTTGTATCAGTTCGTAGCACATCACAAAGGTCAAAATCATGCCGGCAATGGGAATAATTACGGTTTCGGAGAGATTACGTATCATAGAAAAGACACCGCCATTCCAAGCTGACGGTGTCATTCCTACCTCACCTGCGATTTCGCCTACCTTTTGGTTGACGTTATCAAACATCCCCGACAAGTTTCCCATTATGCCACTGACTAAAATCTCCTTTAGCCATTCAGTAATTTTGTCGATGATGGATTGCATAAGACTTTACCTATTAACCGAATAATCCGGAAAGAAGTGGTACTAATGTCATGCCAATCAGTGCTACGCCACCGCCTGCCATGAGCTGTTTCATACCCTGTGATTTCGCTCCAGGATTATCATTGCCATAACCTTCTAAAAGGTTGATAACACCCCAAATACCAAGTCCTGCTCCAAGGGCGATAACCAATGTCTGCAATACATCTACTGCTGAATTAAAAAATTCCATAATATTTTCCTCCTAAAATTTGTTTTTGTTTTTGAGTAAAAAAATTACCGCCTAATCAGCGGTTTCCTTCTCGTCCGTAAGGTCGATTTCATAAACATCGTATACCTCATTGGGCTTTAGCTTTAATTTTGTGGATAGGTATTTTTCTATATCAAAGGTATTTCTTTTATCATAATCAGATAAGTATTTGTAGTTTGGATGCTTTGTAATATCGTACTTATCCGAGAGAAACGGGCGAACACCTCTTAGCTGTAAAATGCACTTGCCCCCATCCATAACAGCAAGTTCATCCATACTCATAAGCTCCTTTCCCAGCTTTTGATAATTTAGCCCGTAACTTCTTTGCGTCCCTCTGGTGTCGGAAGTATTAAACATATCAATGGTTTCTTTCCCGAGGGTTTCTGATAAATCTTTGAGGGTAGTTTTTTCTTTACCTCCAAGGAAAATCATGCTATCACAGTTGCCGATAATAGTATCAGCATTGTCTTTATACAAAGCTTTTAGTTGGCTTTGTGCCTGTAAAACAAGGCAAGCAGAAATTTCTCTTGAACGAATAGTAGCCATCAGTTTCTCCAATTTTGGTATCTGTCCGATATTGGCAGCCTCATCAATTAAACAGCGTACATGAACAGGTAATCTGCCTCCATATACATCGTCGGCTTTATCACAGAGAAGATTAAAAAGCTGTGTATATGCCATAGATACTAGAAAATTAAAGGTATCGTCGGTATCACTGATAATTATAAATAGGGCAGTTTTTCTATCTCCCAAGGTATCCAGTTCCATTTCATCATAGGCAGTCAATTCACGGAGTTCCTTTATATCAAATGGAGCGAGCCTTGCACCACATGATATTAGAATGGACTTTGCAGTTTTTCCTGCTGCTAACTTATATTTCTTGTACTGTCTAAGGGCAAAATGCTGTGGGTCTTTTTCCTCTAATCCGTCAAACATTAAATCTACTGGGTTTTTAAAATCCTCGTCATCTTCTCTTACCTCTGAAGCATTTATAAATTCAATAAGAGTGGAGAAGTTCTGCTCATGTTCTGGGGCTTCAAAATAGATGTATCCGATTAGTGCTGTATAAAGCAAGGTTTCTGCTTTCACCCAAAAATCATCGCCTGCTTTGCCTTCACCCTTGGTATTAGCGATAAGAGTTGTAACTAATTTCAATATATCCTTTTCACTTTTAATATAGGCAAAGGGATTATAGTGCATAGATTTCTTAAAGTTAATGGTATTAAGAATTTTAATTTTATATCCCTTACGCTGTAATAACTTCCCGCATTCCACTACAATGCTGCCTTTTGGGTCAGTGACTACATAAGAGCTGTGACATTGCATAAGATTTGGTTTCAGCCAAAATCTTGTTTTACCTGAACCAGAGCCGCCTACTATGAGTACATTTTTATTTCTTGCATCTCTTGGATTTTTGGGGCGGTTTGACATGGTAAGACTTTCCGTTTGGGTCAGTATCACATTGTTTTGAAATACGGGATCTACAAAAGGGCGAATATCCTCAGCTTTCCCCCAACGGGCAGAGCCATACTCAATGCCTTTTCTATATTTTTTCGCATTCTTACCTTTTAAATAAACTGCAAGACGGAGAATGACTCCCACAGCTATTCCGAATAGCAAATCGTTTGGATATAGACTTGGCATAGGGTTTTTAAAGGCCAATTCAAAACCATCCATAAGGTTTAAAATCTTGTCAGCGACCTCATATCCTGTGGCTAATCTCCATGCCTGCGATGCTTTGGTAAACAATAGGGCAAGGAAAAGGTAAGGAATGTTTACGATAAGGAGTCTTTTTGTTTTCATATTCATAGGCTTTGCTCCCTGTCCTTATTTTTCACCCTGTTAGAAACGGTGCTTTTCACAAGCTCTGTAAACTTTCTAAGCTGTGCAATTACTGAAGGTCTTTCTGCTTTTCTCACCATTTTAGCTGTAAAATCAGTAAATGCAGCTGTAATGGCATCCGCATCCCTTCCTTTGAAAAAAACAAGATACTTGGGCGGTTTCACACTTTTATCTTTTTTAACTGCAAAATCTACACCATACTTTCTTGCTGATTTCTCAAAACTTTTGATGTTCTTGTCAGTAATCTCAATATTGTTCATTCCTTGATTTTGCTTTGCAAGGTCTTTTACACTTTGTTTACCATGAGGAATTTTGGGACTATCTCTGCTCTTATTCTTTTGTGCTGCTAAAAATTTAAGTATAGCCGATTTAAGCACACTGCCTGTCAGCTTTGTAGTAGTGATTGCCAGTGTCACAGTTCTATTTTCTACATCTTCCTGCATAAGCTATGCCTCCTTTCATACGTTCTGTTCAACTGCCATCTAAGATCGACCATGTCCCTTTTACCGTCAATATTCCCTCAAGGGTAGTAGCGGTAATCCGTAGCCTCTCTGCTATAGCAATGTCGTTTTTCACATTTTCATCTATAGCATCACCGCATACAATCAGAACACGGGAGCGACGAAGCATATCCCTTGAAATGTCTATACCATCTTTATGCTCTTGTGGAATTTCATCATTGAGATAGAGTGGTAGAAACAAAAGAGGACACATAGGCGTAAAACCTGCATCATAAATCTGCCTACAATATTTTGCAGCAGTCTCGGTGTTTTCAAATTCGTTACTGCTCCAAGCCGCCGTAATATATGCCATTGGCCTTTTCATAATTAAAAATCTCCTTTCGTGATTTTGGGTACAAAAAAAGACGTTTTGAAATTTCCTGAAAATCAGGTACAAAACGTCTTTAGGGTTTGCCGTATAAATCATGATTAACAAGTGCGGAATAGTAATTATCTATGGTTGATGGTGCATTAAAGAGTGTAGCCAGCAAATATCGCTTGATATTGCGAATATATGTTGTGGTTTTGCCAAGGCATTCAAATACGTAGTCTATATGCAAACTATTTATCCGTAACAGCTTCTCCTTTACAAGCTTTGCTGGATACTCATCTCCTGCAACATTGATAGTTTCTTTTGTAGAGCAGAGGGTTTCCACCATTAAATCTACTATTTCATCCAAACGTTCACGATTATGCTCATTCTTGATATACTCATATTCCAAATTCCTTAAAACCATTTCTTTTACTTCTTCTACGCTGTCACATCCAATCTCATCATATCTCATCGATTTTTGCCTTTCTCTACTTGATTGATGCAGATTTGATTGATTAGGATTTGATACCTCCATATTTAATAAATCAGTATTTAATATATTTGTATTTAATTGGTGGGGATTTTCCAAGATAGGTTTTCCCTGTTTAGGTTTTTCCAAAATAGGCTTTCCCTGTATTGGGTTTCCCAACATTGGATTATCCAAGATTGGATTTTCCCCTTTAGGTGGAGATATACTATTATCAATGGTTTGTGGCTGCTCAAAAATTGTATATTCTGTGGTGGTAAGCTGTCCCTTTTTGTTACGTAATCGTCTGCGAATAACATAGCCATTTGCCTCAAGTTCCCTAACAGTTGCATTAATACTATCGATACCGTCCTTGCATATATGAGAAAGTCCCTTTGTGGTATAGTCCCAATTTTCAGGCAAAGAAAGCATAAGGGAAAGTAAGCCTTTCGCTTTTAAAGATAACTCTGTATTTCTTAAATGGTGGTTAGCCATTACCGTATAATCTCTGGTTTTTTCTACTCTGAAAACCGCCATAATCATCACTTCCTTTCTCGCCTATATTTTTTCAGCGTTCCTGCTCTCTCGTGCGTTTTTTATGCCATCCCTCAAGCAATTTAATTATGGTATCCTGCATTTGCTTTGGGGTGTATGACTTTGGAAAATATTTTTTCAAAGTGTCTCCAGTAAGTGTAACCTTATCTAAATCGCCTTTCTTTTCCTCGCTCATAATTGCACTCATTGCCTCAAGAGTTAATTTCCCTTCATTGCTGAATTTCTTTAACCGTTGTGCCTGCGAAAGTGAAGGAGTAGCCTGTTCCATATCCATTGCCTCAAGCAAGTCATTCTGTTCCTCTTCTTTAAGATAGGACAGCTCCACAGCAGGGTTAAAGGCTATTTTCTTTTCATCCACCATGGAAAGTATTTCGGGAATAAGATGAGTAAGTCGAATATAGCGTTGTACTTGTATAGCACTTGCACCAGCTTCTTTTGCTACAACATCTCTTGCATTTAACTTCTGTCCAACTTGGACAGAAGTTAAATCCGTCCTTGCACCTTGTCGTTTGATAGCCTCTAACTTCATTTTAAATGCAAAGGCTCGTTCACTTGGTAAGATACTTTCCCTTTGTAAGTTGCTGTCAACCATAATAATAATGGCGGCATCATCATCAAGGTTACGGACTATTACAGGCATTGTTTCAAGTTCTGAAAGCTCACATGCTCTTTTACGGCGGTGTCCTGCTATAAGTTCATAACCTCCCTCATTACGAGGTCTTGCAATAGCAGGTACAAGTACACCATATTTCTTTACACTTTCTGCTGTATCAAGCATTTCCTCGTTATCTATCACTTTAAAAGGATGGTCTTTAAAAGGAAATAATTCTGTCAATGGTATCTCTACTACTTTTTCACGACTCTCATCGGCTCTGCTTTCCTCAGTAGAAAACAAATCATCGACTGATGTCAGCTTTATGTTTTTGGCGGAGCTTTTCAATTTTCAACACCTCCTTGGTTAAATTTCGATACCCATCCGCTGCTTTGCCTTTTGGGTCATGGGAGAAGATGCTTTTTCCCTCTGCACTTATTTCTGCAGCTTTCACGGAACGAGGTATATCAGCATCAAATATCTTTATACTGCCTCCATATGTCTCTTTTACCAAGGTACTGATGTCCTTTGCGAAATTAGTACGGTTATCTACCATAGTTAATAGAATACCGTCAATTTTTAGCTTAGGATTTATTTGCCTACGTACCTTTCCAATGGTCTGCAAAAGCTGTTCTAAACCTTTTGCAGGCAGATACTCTGCTTGTACAGGAATTATCACACTGTCAGCTGAAGCAAGAGCATTTACTGTCAGCATCCCAAGTGAGGGCATACAATCTAAAAGAATATAGTCATATTGATTTTTTATGGTATCAAGATATTGTTTTAAAATGGTTTCCCGGCTCATGGCATTAACTAATGATATTTCCATACCGGATAACTCAATGTTGGCAGGGAGTAAATCCACTCCTTCATGATGATGTAAAATTCCCTCTCCTTGTTCAAGGGGAGTATCAGTAATCACTTTTCCCATTACTGTAGCAATAGTGGTCGTAAGTTTGTCTGGCTGTGGGTATCCTAAGCTGATAGACAGACTTCCTTGCGGATCTGTATCTACTAGCAGGGCTTTTTTTCCTTCCATAGCCAAACCTACGCCTAAGTTGGCACAGGTAGTTGTTTTGCCAACGCCACCTTTTTGATTGGCAATGGCAATGATTTTTGCATTCAATTTTGTTCCTCCTTTCATACAAAAAACCGCTCACTTTATTTTTCAATAAAGAAAATGGCTTTTTACTTTTTAAATTTTAAAAGAGAATGTCAGTAAAAAGCGACATTCTCTATTATTTCTTAACCTTAAATTTGCTCAATATTTTTACCTAAACCAATATATAAAGAACACCCATATAGACAAAAAATCCGATACATAAGAATACAGCCAGTGGAACACTTTTTTGCCGTGTTGCC
This sequence comes from uncultured Clostridia bacterium, assembly GCA_937858235.1. Taxonomy (GTDB): domain Bacteria; phylum Bacillota; class Clostridia; order Oscillospirales; family Oscillospiraceae; genus Onthomonas. Next base: position 11,239 of record CALLZZ010000209.1, on the reverse strand, counting down.
TTTGCATAAATGTAGGCAGGAGGCAGTGCGAAAAAGAGAATGGCTGCAAGACCGTATAGTCCAAAGCAAAAGCCTATTGCCGACGTAAGTTTAATATCACCACCGCCCACACCGCCGTATTTTAAAGCAAGGATAAATAGGCAGACACCCGGCAGTAAAAAACCCACAATCCGTTGGGGTAACGTAGGATGGGGTAAAAGAAAAGCGGATATACCGCCAAATAGGACAATAGCTATCCATGTCCAGTCGGGAATAATCCGCTTTCTAAAGTCTGTGATAGCCGCCCACAGTATAGGAATGGCACAAAATAGCAGTGCCATATCAATTACCCGTAGTGACATCATCGGAATACATGCTATCTACCACATTGATTTTAAGTTCTCCTCCAGTAATCCACTTAGACAGTGTTCCTCCAGGAGTGTGTACATCAGTTACAAGAAGCTGTACGATATAATCTTTGTTATCCGGGAACCACACTGGAATATACTGTTTTCTGTAACGGAAAGGTGATGATGGATTTTCTTTAAAATTAAATTGGCTTCCTTCCTTGATTAAAGGAATGGCAGTTTCATATCGGTATTCAGGTAGATATACTTCTGCTGTCTGTGGAGCAGTTATCATTTCTGACCTGTCATAGTTGGTACTTACCGTGGCTGTAACACGGATAAAATAGCCGTAACCCGATTTTAAGTAGCCCTTTGCTTTTGTATCATAATCCAGCGTAGCGCTTACCTTTAGTTCAGCGTAGAATTGTCGCCATACAAACTTATTATTTTCGTATCGTTGTTCCCACCATGTAACTTTGGGTTGTTCATTTCTCTTCGGTGGGTCGGGTAATATCCGGCTTTCTTCTGGTTCCTCATAGGATACATTTTGTATAACAGCCTTTTGAGTATAGGTGTTGTTATCATTAGTGCCTTCATTCCCTAATGACTGTTCAGGGTTGATAATGGCAATCAATGTAATATCTTTATCAGCCTGCACATTGGGTGTATCCCATCGTATGGACACAACATTCCATGTATCCCTTTCCATTACTACTGCCTCAATACGCCTTGACAAAGACAGTTCAGGAATTTGAAACAGCACGGTGACATTTTGCCCCGGAGTAAAGTCAAGGCTTCCTTTATTTGATACCTTGACAGTGGTAATGACCGACTGATTTTCCTTGTACTCATCTGGCGTGATTCTTTGCACATCCAAATCATAAGGATGCTCCAATACCATGATTTGCGATGAAACATGGTTGTTATCTGTATTGATGTCCCTATACCCCTTAGGTGGTGACACTTGTGCCGATAGCTTGATAGGTACGCCTTTTGCTCCTGCTATGCTTGTAACAAGAAATGCTTTCTTCTCAAAGGCTTTGAAATTGGCTGTAGGCGGTATAGTTGAAACCACCTTACCGTTGATAGTGACATTTAGGCCAACATCAGATAGTTCCTTATCTGTGGAGTTGGCAAAATATGCAGTAAAGCTGTATTCATCCCGTTCATACACCGTAGGTGGCGATGATAGGTTTACCCATACGTCGCAGAGATTTACTACCGGGGGTATCTCTGGATTTTCAGGATCGTCCGGGGTGTCCGGTGGGTTTTCGGGATTATCCGGATTATCGGGCGGATCATCAGGGTCATCGGGTGAATTGTCAGGATCACTTGGGTCATCTGGGTTGTCAGGTTCATCAGGATTATCTGGATTATCCGGGTCGTCCGGTTCGTCAGGGTTTTCGGGGTTATCTGGTTCATCAAAGGGGTGTTTTATCACCGTAATACTCGAAACAGCAGTGTTGTTAGCTGGTTTTTCATCCCTAAAGCCTTCTGGTGCTTTTATATTTGCCCATAGGCGATAAATTTCTCCTGCACCTCCTGCTGTATCTGTGATAGTAAAAGATTTTGTTTCTTGGGGCTTAAAACTTGCTGTTTTAGGAATTTCAGGCAAGATATTATCATTGTTTTTCCCCTGTAATGGTACGGCTTTTAGTTCTATGTCAGAATTATTAGTAAAGCTCACTATATAGCTGTAATCTTCATACTCATAGACTGTACGGGGAGCAAGAATACTTGTCGTAAGGTCGCAAAATTCTGGAACAGCAGGCGGCTCATCTGGTGGATTTACTGGATCATCGGGCTTATCCGATATATCCGGCTCGTCGAGTGGCTCTGGTTCAGGGTCAATCACTTTGATAACTGCCGTGGCTGTGTTATTGGAAAGATTTCCATCGATAAAGCCTTCTGGTACACCAATATTAGCCCATAGATGGATTTCATCAGCGGCAGTATCGGCAGTACGCTTGATAGTATAGGTTTTGCTTATATTAGCCGAAAAGTTCTGCACTTCAGGTATTTCTTCAATCAAAACGTCATTTACCGTACCATTTAATGGCACGTCATAGGCTGCACTGCTTCCACTGTTCATATAAGCCACAGTGAATGAATAATTCTCACCTCGATACACTGTGGAAGGTGCACGGATAATAACCGATAAGTCGTTTCCATCCTGAGCCTTAAACTTAAAATAGAAGTCTATCGTAGGAATTTGGTAATGGATTTTTTGCGTGATAGAGGTCTGTGTCTTGCTTTCCCCATCTGTAAATTCTTCTGTTTCTGGTGTGTAATCCCATTCAAGCCCCATGTATACGAAGTTTCGTGATAATAAAATATCATCCTTGGTAAATGTAACGGATGTAGTCTGATAAGGGTAGAGTAACTCTGGTACTCCCTTGTCCTGAGCAGTAACTCTACCATAAACCTCCTGCTTTTTCTCATCGCACCAGATGGCCTTCACATCAATTTTCACTGGCGCCTGATAGGATAGGGCTGTATCTCTCATGGTTTCAAAAGCAATCAATGCTTTAGGTGTCCAGCCGTAATGGGTGGTCAGCAGTTCAAAATCCCTACCAGTGTCATAAGTTCCATAGAGTTTCCTGGAATTAAAACCATAGATTTCTACCACATTGCTTCCCTTTAAGATATAAGTTCCACCGTCATATCGACCAATCCAATCAGCGATTCGCTCCTTTTCATAGTCAGCAACGATATTTGCATTCACAATGTCAATACGCTGGGGTTCTTTAAAAGATTTTAACAATGTTTCACCCTCATAGATTTCTTTGACATTCATGCCAATGATGCGGTATCGGGTGTCATAGGTAGCTTTGACTTGGAATATGACGTTAGCCGTAATGGTAAGGACTGCGTTCTGGTCTGTTTTTGCTGTAATAGTATAGGGACCACAAGCTTCTTTGCTTTCAACGGTAAGGATATATTCCGAAGTTACTTTTTTGCTTTGACCGTTGTATTCCAGTTGAATATCCGTAAGATTACCGGCTTTAGCCATGACCCTAATAGGGATCTCTGCTGGGAATTGCTCCACGGCTACCATGCCGCTTTCATTTTGCAGACTGTCTATGGGAGAAGTAACACTTATTTCGATGTCGCTAATCGGGGCAGCAAAGGCTTTACCTGATAGGAACAGGCAGCATAAAAGCATAAGGGGAATGACAAAGATGAATTTGCATTTCATTAGAAACCTCCTTCCTCAATTCTATTGTTGACGCTGGATATACTAAACGGAAGCTTAACCTCGCCAGTTAGAAAGTTGAAAATACTGCGGGTTTTCAGTACCCCGTCCAGCGTCAGTCGGGGTGGATTATCAGTTGCGTTAATATTTTTGATTTCAAGCTCATAAACCCATTCTTCATCAGAATATTTGTTAAGTCCCGCATCCAGCTTCATATTTTCGTAAAAATACTCATAAAGCTTTTCTTTCGCAAGGGAGCTATCCAGTCGGGCATATCCGTCCCTGCGATATTCATCCATCATGGCGTATTCCACAGAACTGTTTACACCTCTCTGGAGTACATATTCCACTTGCTGATACAGGCTTTCCATACGGAAATACTCAATCAGGATTGCGGATATGGTTAAGATAAAGAATACGAGTATCAAGATGAATATAAAGGTATCTCCCCTGCGGTTTTGTAAAATACGTTTAAAATTCCCCACAGCTTTTCTCCTTTCCAGCGCTCTCATTCTAAGAGCTTCCAATATTTTTCCGACATGCCGGTGATACTCACCCGCATAGGGATATCAATTTTAACAGGGGGTGCAAAGGACGGTGTAAAGATTGTAAAGGGATGGCTATATTTCATAGTTACTGTAAAGGTATCTCTCAATTGGATTTTCTGGCCGCCCTGATACTCTACATCCTCGACGGTCATCTCTGGAGATAGACCGGTTTGCTGTTTAAGCCGGTAGAAAACATCATAGGCCCTGTCAGATACCTGTCCTTCAAGCTCAATTACCCTGACAACACGGCGGCAGATATGGTTTAAATTGAGGTAGGTGGTAAAGATACTTAAAAAACTCATGACCGTAACCATGAGCGTAATGACCACCAGCGTTTTAACCATCAAGTCAAAATAACTGCTGCCTTTCCTGTTAAAAAGTAGTTTCATAAAAGGCAATGAGGGAGAATTCCTCCCCCATATACCTCGGTGCTTTTTGTTCATCTTCTTGCACCTCCCGCATCAGCGGATACATTTGGAATAACTGTCATTAGCTTATTAAGCCAGTAATTTTGTCGACAATGCTGTTCCAGATTTGTGTGATAGATCCCTGATACAGTGTCATGAACACCGCACCTACAACTACCACGATCAGAACAACAATAAGCCAGCCTGTCATTTGGTCTCCGGATTGATTTGTAAGTACCCTTCTTGCATTTAGTGCCATACCCTGCATTTTGCTTTTTACTGCTTTAAACATAGAAAATACCTCCGTTTATTTTTAGATTTTAGTTTAGAAAAGGGGAATTTCCCCCTTATGCCACTACCTTTTGGCTAAAATTAGTTCAAGAGACTGGTAATCTTGGTAACAATACTGTTCCAGATAGTAGAGATGGAGTCCTGATACAGTGTCATAAACACAGCTCCCACAACTACGACAATTAGTACCACAATGAGCCAACCAGTCATCTGGTCACCAGATTTACTTGTTAAAATACTTCTTGCCTTTAAAAGAGCATTTGCCATTCTTTTCTTCATAGAATTTTCTCTCCTTCCCTCGGTAATTTGGATTGCGGTTGTTTTGTTTTGCATGGTTAATACCTCCTGAAAATTTATTTTGAAAAGGGTCTCCCCATTTTCACATTAAAAAAGGCCCCCCATTGACTTTATAAGGTGGGAGCCTATGACATAGAGCAGGCTTGCAAGAGTTACAGCCACAAGGGGTATGGATGCAATCTTAATCCTGCGGGGCAGCTTATTTAGTTTTTTCTTTAAAGCTTCTTTAGCTTTAATGTCCATATCTCTTGCAAGATACGCCAGTGCCTCCCCTTGATGCTCTCCCCGGTGAAGTCCTATAAGGGCATTCACCAGAAAGGATACTTCTGCAAGGCCGATGCGTTCATTGAAGTTTCTAAGGGCGGTTTCAATATCTTTTGCTTTCATCTCCATTACTAAAACTGAAACATCATAGTAGAATACATCGCTGGCTACCTTAAGGTAATCCTCAAATATCTGAATTAAATCCACCTGTACGACGGCTTTTTTACTGTCAGCTTTGATGTCGTCCAGCTTATATAGTATGGAGCGAACAAAGCCTGGAAGCTCCATTTCAATGCGCATCTTTTTTTCTTTCATCTTGTCTTTAAGGTCGGTCATAAAGTGGAAATATACCACTATAGAAAAGGTGAGCACAATAGGTATAAGATTGGTAGCACCGATTGCAAACAATAGTAGAGCAAGAGGCAGTGTAAAAATGGCGCATATAATAGCCCTTGCATAATACTCCTTTGGGGTAAGCTCTAATCCTCCGCGATGGAGTGTAGATGCCATCCTTGCTTCCTTTACAGGGTCAAGGGGAATTAGCCAGGAGACGGGCTTTACAAGGGGCATTACAAATCGGTTTAGCAATCGACTCCCTGTTTTTTCTTTTTTATCCTGCAGATGCTTGATGTTCTTTTTCATACTCATCTTTGGGACTTTAAGAAGTTGCCTGCAAATTAAAAATCCTGCCGCAGTCAGCAGGACAAATATAATAACTTGATAAAACAACGGAAAACCTCCTTATCTGTTTGATGGTTTTGTAGCCTTCATTACATAAAAGGCTGTGCCAAGGGCAGTCAGCAACATGAGAATAATTAAAAATTTACCGATGGATGTTTTTGTAAGGATAAAAAACCATTCTGCATTAGAAAATCTCATCATAGGAATTATAGAAAACATCAGACCTGCTGTCATAAGATAGTCCCTCCATACTCTCACCATCATGCTGTCACTCTCAATTTGCATGGATTTTGCATCATTCATAGCCTTAATGATAGGAAACAAAGCGAACTTTAGTCTTCTGTCATGGTAACAGAGGATAAGGGTTTTTACCCACTCGGTAAAATAGCGGTTTTTAACTTTTGCGGATAGACGGTATAGACCATGCTCCACACTAGGATTGATGAGTCTGATTTCAGACACAAACTCATCAAAAGGAGTGGGTGTTCTTAAATGAGCTGGAATATATCTATTCTTTTCCTCTACATAGGTTTCCACAGCTTTAATAATATCGTCATTTCCAGCATAGGCATTGGTAATAATGGACATGGTATTTTCTAATCCCTCGATTTGCTCCCTTGCTGCTCCAGAGCTTTTTACAGTTAGGTAAAAGTATGGAGCAGGAAGCATACATCCTGCCATGACCGCTGCCAGCTCGGTATTGCCAAACAGCATAAATCCGGCCATAAAGCCGCCTACCACTGATACAAATACCATTACAAGGAATTTCTTGTGTGTGCATCGTGTCTGCCGGAATAATGTTTCAAACCTGATAGCGATTTTCTCGGTAATTTTCAGATTTGTTCCTGTTAAATATAGGCGGCGTTTTTTCAGGGGATCTTGTTCTATGATAAAGGGGTTTAATTTTAGCAGTAGGAACATTGCAAAGCTGATAAATGCAAAAACAAGAGCATGGGATAGATAAATTGGATTCATAGAGCTCCTCCTTCCGCAAAGCGTTGGATCTCCTTTTTAGGAACACCGCCAATTAGCAGCTTTTCTGCAAGAGTAGAGGAAATGCAACCTAAACGCTTATGGCTTCCCACAACCTTTGTAATCTTCCCGGACTCATCTCGTTCATAATGATCAACTACGTATTTAAAAAGGGTGTTGCCGATAACTTCACCATTTTGTACCCCTTTGGCTTCAAAGATTTCCATATACTTTCTTGACTTATCAGGTAATTGCATTTTAAAGAGCATAATCGGAAAGGCTTCTACAATATTCTTTAGAAGTCTTTCCTCTGACAAAGAAGTCCCAGCCTCTAAGCACATGGTAAGGATTCTATCATAAGCCGTCCTTGCACTATTAGCATGGAGAGTGCTGACGATGGTGTGACCTGTTCGTCCAGCTTCCTGCACCGTGAGGGCTTCTTTACCTCGCATCTCAGCCGGTATAAGGATTTGTGGGTGAAGTCTTAATGAAAGCTTTAATAAATCCAACATGGTGATTGGATTAGGTTCCTCCTTGGTCAAAAGGTGAATTACATCGTTTATCATCACACCATTTTCATCAAACTGCGCCAATGATAGCTCCCGGGTGTCTTCTATGGTGACTATGCGCTTATCCAAAGATACACAGCTTAGAATGTATCCCATATCGGCAGTTTTTCCGCTGCCGGTGGCTCCTGCAATGGCTACTGATACGCCATTGTTAATGCAAAGGGTGAGAAAGTCCAATTCCTCCGCTGTAGCTGTATCCCATTCAATCAGGTTTTCCCGTGTGATATAGGAGGGTTTTTGCTTTCGGATGGAGGCAATAGCTCCTGCATCTTGGTCAACACAAGGTGTGATAGCTCCTGACATTCTAACACCTCGTGCAATAAAGCTATTTCCAATAGGTTTTGAGCCATCCAGAATAACATTCCCGAATCGGCTCATCTTTCTTACGATGTTGGAGCAGGCTTCAGAATTGGTGAAGATTTCATTTAACCTCACCTTTTTATCTTTGTATAGCACCCAAATTCCACTAAAGCCATTGATGTTTATTTCTTCTACGTCACCGTCCTTAAGATAAGGAGATAACAGCCCCATACCTGCCATATCATAATACACTGCATCTACCAGTTCGGAGATATTGTTAAGGTTTTTAGCCACCAACTGCTCACTATTTAAGTAGCGCATAATAAGGTCTTTAAGTTTTTCCTCGGCTTCTTCAGAATACAATACTTGAGCAAGCTCTGCTGAATGGTTCTTGGCGATGATTCGCTGAAGCTTATCGAGAATTTCTCCGTAATCCTGAGCCTTTATACTTTCCCCACTGTCAGAACGCCGCTTATTAGCTCGGTAAATCAGGTCATTAACGGAAAATCTGTTGTTCATGACTCTATACCTCTGTAGATTTCATCTGCAATTTTCTCCAGTACCTTGCTATAGCGTCTGCAATGTCGATCATGGAATAAACACAGTGGAGTTCCCGCATTTTCTAATTCACTTGCCTGCTTTACATAGGGTAGCTCATAGTCAAAGGAAAGTTCCATCATGCTCTTATAGGTCTTGTCGTCAAATTCACCGTTAGGGGTCTGCAGTATATGGGTTTGTTTCTCTGCAATATGAAGTCCCTTTACAAAGTCTGAAACACCCTTTTGCCACATTTGTGCTGCTATAGATGGCTTATGCAGGGTAAATACCTTATCTGCCATCCAAAGGCCAACACCAGATATGGGATTAGTCATATCTGCTGCTCCATCCACAATAAGAATATCAAATACCAAAGATGCAGCATTGATCATCCTTTCTACTTCCTGAATGTCTACGGTATCACAAAGAAGCCCTGTATAATTCGTGGGCAATGATAGGAAAAATAGGTTTTTGCTTTGTTCATAGTCAACAAATTTATCTCCAATGTTGGGGTTATCATCGTTCAATGCTTGAAAAAGCCCCTTTTCTTCAGGAACACTCTGACCAAAAAAGACTTGTAGGTCTCCGTAGATAAGGTTAGTAGAAATGAGCCCCACCAACACATCACGCTTAGAAAGAGCGCAAGCAAGATTGACTGCAAAGGTTGTTTTACCGCTGTTATTGCCACCCCAAACGGCATAGATTTTATTGCTCATAGTTCATAACACCTCGTTTCTCAAAAATTATGTGTAGCTTGCCTGTATATTCGGCTTGGATAAGCTTTTCAGCCTGTGCCTCGGTAACGATTAGCGTAACAGCTTTAGGAACAGTATCACCATTAGGTGATTGACCGTTTTTTTGCTGTTCTCGCATTTCTGCGGTATCTTGCGTTCTTGCATTCTCTACACTGTAAACCTCCAGCCCTTTTAGTTCGGGATAGATGATAATTTGTGGAGAAGAATGCTGACCATCTGATGCCTGTTCTAAAAATACTGCCACAGTTACTATGTCTCCGTTTTGGAGGTGTGAGGAAAGTCCTGCCGCAATACTTGGAACGCTAATGGTAACAAGGCGCTGGTTATTCTTAGTGATGCGGTCTAACAACTCATTTACAAGAAATCCTCCCAGTTTTTGTGGAAAGAAATAATCTCCCTTGATGATATTGGTCTGTGCAACCTTGCCCAAAACGGTATCTTTATCGTTGATAACACCTTCAGGTAGACCATAGTTTCCCACTTCCACAATGGTAAGGTGATTATCTTTAATCTCCGTTCCCATTGGAATCTCTTCTGATGCCCTAAGTACCATAATCGTTGCACTTTTATCCTCATAAAACTTTGGTAAAAGCCCAAAGGATATAGCTGTTGCAACAATAATACAGAGGGCGCTTAGAAATATCCGGTTTTTTAGTATCTTCAAACTACTCTAAGCCTCCTTTCGTTGTGATAAAATCAAAGCTCCCTATTTATTGTAAAATAAAAATACCAAAGTGGTATAATTTTATACTTTTACACCTTTTTGGGCGTTGGGTGTTTCCATTCTTGTTTTAGTTCTTCTACAGTATTGAGAGCATCATACATTGGCAATCTCAAGTCTCTTTTTACTTCTTTATTTTCCATATCTAAACCTATGCCTAAATTAGCACAGGTAGTTGTTTTGCCAGCACCACCTTTTTGGTTGGCTATGGCAATGATTTTTGCGTTCAATTCTTTTCCTCCTTTCAATTTTGAGCACAAAAAAGAGCTAGTTATATAAACTAACTCCTTTTAAAATGGCATTATTCAATTTTATCTATATAAAAAAGTTGCCTACTCTAAATAAGAGCAAACAACTTTTTGTTTTCAAAATAACTTCAAAACCCTCAAATTCTTGTTATGGAATTACTCATGATTATAACTAGGACACAACATATAAAATAAAGAATGTGAACTATATTATTGCAAAAACCTATCCAGGTTTCTATTTCTTTAATAATTTATAAATATAATCAATTATAAATGCAAGAAGTAAAGGAAAAACAGTGCTTGTTATTACTTGATATGCAGCCCCACTTTCTGGATGTGAAGAAGAGGGAATTACTGCTTTTAATATATCCACTCCTAATCCATATCCCATAATCTGTCCAATTACATATAAGAATATAAATATTGCCAAAGCCCTAACATAATGTTTTTTCCTTATAAGAGTTATACTTATAAGCAGTGTAGCGCCGATACTCATAATAGTACTAAACAAAACATAATTGCCCAAAATTACCCTCCTCTCTTAGTTGAAACTCAATATACTTTAACGACACATTTTTCTACTGATGTACATTATTAAGAATAATGTAGTACACAATCATCCAGAGATAGTATTTATAATCTTTACTTTATAACTATCCAATAATATTTTTCAGCAATAATACCATAAGAATATAATACAACTTTTTGTTTTCCTATTCAATTTTAATTATTGGCTAACGCCAAAATGTTTTAAGGCATCTTTGATTGCCTCTACCTTTTCAGGGGTTGGATGCTTTCGCTCATTCTTTAATTCTTCTACAGCATTTGGAGCATTATACATTGGCAAACCCAAATCTCTTTTTACTTCTGCAATATAGGCTGTGTGCACCATGAAATTATACTTACTTTCTATATACTCTTGCATCATTTTGTAGGTTACTCTTTCGCTTGGTCTGTATTCTTCAGCTTTTCTCGCTATCTCATCAATAGGAATCTGTCCTTCCTCATCACCAAACTCTACATTTATGTTGATATGTGTATCTGCTTTTTTGTGGGAGAGAGATACAACCGTCTCAACGTGCCCCGTCTCCGGGAACATGTCCACCGCGCAAACCTTTTCCACCTGA
>CALLZZ010000208.1 GCA_937858235.1 uncultured Clostridia bacterium | reverse complement strand
GGCGCTTTGTTTACCAGAAGAATGTGTGCATCCTCATATACAATGTCAAGCTTGGGCTTGAACAGTTTCAAAAAAGCATTTTCCGGCGTAGGGGTATCAAAAAACTCATCGTTGATGTATAATTGCAGCAGATCCCCTACCACCAGTCTGGTGTCCCGTTTCGTGCCTTTGCCGTTGAGTTTTACCCGTTTGATACGGATATACTTCTGAGCCAAGCCGGCGGGGAGGAGGGGAAGGGTTTTGGACAGCCAGCGATCTAGTCGCTGTCCCGCATCGTTTTTCCCAATGGTAAATTCCTTCATAAATGATGTCTCCCGAAATAATGTCTTGCGCGATCCCTACTATTATAACAATAAACCGGAAATAAGACAATCCTATTAAAAAGTCATTGACACACACAACATATTGGGGTAAAATACAATTTGTGTCGTTATGCGAGGTGTACTATGCGTCTAGATCTGAAAGAAATCATCCATGTACCCGGTGCGGAGCTGCCCATTTCCTGTGAACTGGACTTTTCCGACCTGGATTTTTACGGATCCCGTCCCGTATGCGAACCGGTAACGGTAAACGGCGTTGTCCGCAACCGCGCGGGGATGCTGGAGCTGGAGGCAAGCCTTTCCAGCAATCTGCATCTGAACTGTGACAGTTGCGGCAAGCCCCTTGAGCAGGTGATGACCGTACCTGTTCAGCGCTTACTGGCCACAGAACTGGAGAACGAAGAGGAAGATGATATTATCCTGCTCTCCGGCACAGAACTGGACTTGGACGAGACGATGACCGATGAGTTCATTTTCGCAATGGATACCAAACATCTCTGCAGCGAAGACTGTAAAGGGCGCTGTCCCCTTTGCGGTGCGGACCTAAATGAAGGCCCTTGCCAATGTAAACCGGAGACGGATCCCCGTCTGGCAGTGTTGGCGCAGCTGTTGGAACAGACAGACGATCAAGAGTGAATTGCCTACAAAGGTGAAATAAGGAGGTGTCTTCATGGCAGTCCCTAAGGGTAAAGTATCAAAAGCAAGACGGAATAAGCGGCGTGCGAACTGGAAGCTGACGGCTCCCAACCTGGTCAAATGCTCCTGCGGTGCATACCGTATGCCTCACCGTATCTGCCCCGAATGTGGCATGTACAATGGCCGTTCTTACGCAAACGTTCAGGCCAATGCTGAGGTTGAATAAGTTCCTCCTCCGGTTAGGTTGCATGTAAAGAGTCTGCTGAGAAGCGGACTCTTTCCTTTTATCGGAGGAAGGAGGAATACGGTGACAGGAGGCAATTATGATTTCTGATTTGGTGAAGCGTCAGCGTACTTTTTATCGCACCGGAGCCACCCGCAGCTATGCCTTTCGAATGGAGGCGTTGTCAAAGCTGAGGCAGGGAATTTTGAAGCATGAGGCCAATTTGAATCGAGGGCTAAAGACGGATCTGAATAAGTCAGCCACTGAGTCCTATCTGTGTGAAATCGGGATCGTGTTGGATGAGATCCGGTTTCACCAGAAGCATCTGCGCAAGTGGATGAAGGAGCGTCGGGTGCGGAGCGCACTGGGGCAGTTGCCCGGACTCTGTTTTCAGTCTTCGGAGCCATATGGTGTTGCGCTAATCATATCTCCTTGGAACTACCCGATTCATCTTTGCCTTGTCCCGCTGATCGGCGCCATCTCTGGCGGCAATACGGTGGTCATCAAACCATCCGCCTATGCGCCGGTCACCAGTGCGGCCATTGCGGCGCTGATCGCTGATACGTTTCCTCCAGAGTATATCACGGTGGTAGAAGGGGGCAGAGAACAGAATGGGGCGCTGCTTCAAGAGAAGGTGGACTACATCTTTTTCACCGGCAGCGTTGCGGTGGGGAAGGCGGTAATGGAAGCGGCGGCGCAGCAGCTTATTCCGGTGACCTTGGAGCTAGGTGGGAAAAGTCCGGTCATTGTGGACGAAAGCGCCAATATCCCGCTGGCGGCAAAGCGGATTGCGTTTGGGAAAACCATCAACGCAGGACAAACCTGTGTAGAGCCAGACTACTTGTTTGTCCATGAGGCGGTGAAAGAGCAGTTTGTGGCGTGCTACCGAACGGCGTTGGCGGAGTTCTTTCCCGCAGGAGATACCAGCGAAATGGTCACGATTATCTCCCAGAAGCACTATAAGCGGCTGAAAAGACTTTTGGTGGACGGACATACCTTGATTGGTGGCGGCTACGATGATGCACGGCGGTATATTGAGCCGACCCTCATCGAGGACGTGCACTTTGACGACCCGATTATGCAGAAAGAAATTTTCGGTCCTATCCTGCCCCTGTTCTCCTATCGCAGTCTGGAAGAATGCACGGAGTATATCACGGCGCAGGACAAGCCGTTGGCATTGTATCTGTTCTCGGAAAAGAAAGCCAATATACGAACGATTTTAGATACCTGTTCCTTTGGGGGAGGGTGTGTCAATGATACCATGCTACACCTAATTAACCCGCGCTTGCCCTTTGGCGGTGTGGGAGCGTCGGGAATGGGGGGCTATCATGGCGAAGAGAGCTTTAGTACCTTCACCCACCAGCGCAGCATCTTTAAGCAAAGCAGTAGAATGGATATTCCGCTTCGCTATCTGCCCTTCACAGAGGGAAAACTTGCGTTATTGCGGAACATTATGCGATAGTCATAAAAGGCATATTCCGATGCGATGAACTGGCAGTCAGCACCTGCGCTGGAGCAGGCACTGCTGGGCTGTCGGTTTGTTTTGCGCGATTTGCAGGAGCGGATCATGGCGTGCTGAACTCCGGGGGACTTACTCAAAGGAAGCGATCACCTGTATCGCTCCATCGTTATCATTGGTGGTGGCGTTATTGGCGTGGAATTCACAACCTTTTACAGTGACCTGGGGTGCGATGTGACCCTCATTGAGGGACTCGACAGACTGTTGCCTGAAATGAATCGTGAGCTTGGTCAAAACCTAACGTTGATGCTGAAGAAAAAAGCATAATTGTGTTCCGGAAGTAAAAACAAGACCATGCGTACAACGAAACGCATGGTTTTGTTTTTTGCTGTCAGCAGAAGTTATAGTATTCCGGGGGAAGTGATAAAAATGGGAATTTGCGAAAAAACATCCCCCAGGGGGGCTTCCGAAGGGGACTTTGATACGGTAATATACTAATAGTGGATTCTAAGGTGATTGCCGGAAGGAAGCCATTGTGACGGTCACAAAATAAGTAATAAATAAGGAGTATTTATGATGGTGTGGAAAAGAGTTGCCGCTGTTCTGTTGAGCGGCGTTATGACTTTGGGAATTTTAACTGGCTGTGGCGGCGAAAATGGGACATCGTCCACAGTACAAGGGCAGACGTCTGCTGAGTCTCTGGATCAGAAGGATACGCTGGTGTACGGTGCAGAGTTTATGGATGATCAGTTTAACCCTATGCTGGGTTCTCTGTATTTCGGAAGTATGCTGTTCCGCGGGCTGATGACTACGGATGAAAACTGCAAGCCCAAGTGTGATATTGCGACTAAATATGAAGTTAGCGATGATTTATTGGAGTATACCTTCCAGATTCGGGATGATGTGAAGTTCCACGATGGTACCGATTTGACGGTAGAGGACGTTGTGTTTACCATTCAAACAGTCATGGACGAAACGGTTAATTCCTCCCTGAGAGAAGACTTTACCCTCGTTGACAAGGTGGAAAAGGAGGATGATACCACCCTGAAAATCACCCTGAAGGAACCGTTCCCGGCTTTGCTGGACAAGTTAACCATTGGGATTGTTCCTGCGCACTGCTTCGAAGGCCAGGATATAAATAAGGCGGATTTCAACCAGCATCCCATCGGTTGCGGTCCCTACAAATTTGTCCGCTACGAAACGGATTCCAAACTGCTACTGACTCGGTTTGACGATTACTATGGGGATAA
Organism: uncultured Clostridia bacterium; assembly: GCA_937858235.1. GTDB lineage: Bacteria > Bacillota > Clostridia > Oscillospirales > Oscillospiraceae > Onthomonas. Next base: position 8,193 of record CALLZZ010000208.1, on the reverse strand, counting down.
GGCCAAAATCAAGAATATCGTCTGCACCAACCTGCCGGATTACAATGTTCGTGCCTTGCAGCTGTCTACAGGTGAAGTCGATCTGACCTATCTGGAACCCAGCCAGGTGGAAAAGGTGGAGCAGAACACAGATACTATGGTCTATAAACTGGACACGGCAGACTATCGTTGTGTGATGTTTAATTTTAAGGCGACTGATCTGTTTCAGGATGTAAAAGTGCGGCAGGCGCTTTGCTACGCCACCAATCGGGAGGCAGTTGTGAACTCCATCGTCCATGGCTATGGCGAGGCCGCGTACACTCCGTTACAGCGTAACACGTTCCGAGAGGAAGACGTGGAACAGTACAGCTATGACGTCGAAAAAGCAAAGGCGCTGCTGGCAGAAGCCGGATGGAAGGACAGCGATGGAGACGGCGTTCTAGATCGAAATGGTGAGAAGCTGTCCTTTACGTTGACTGCGCCGGTTTCGGATGAGGTGCGGGTGAACATGGCAACGTACCTGGCAGAGGAATGGAAAAAGCTGGGGGTCGACTGTAAGGTAGATGCCCTGGATTGGAACGCCATTGATATTCCCAGCTGCGAGGCGTTTGTTCTAGGTTGGGGGAGCCCCTTTGATGCGGATAACGACACCTATCGGCTGTTCACTACGGAAGGCTCCGCAAACTATGGATTTTACAGCAACAAAACCGTAGACGAGGTGCTGAAAAAAGCACGGATTACGGTGGATCAGAAGGAACGAAAAGCCTGCTACGCTGAGTTCCAGAAGACACTGGCAGAAGATCCAGCGTATGACTTTATCTGTTATATTACCGCCCTGTACGGGGCTAACAATCGCGTTTCTGGTATCAATGAGACGAAGATCTTGGGTCATCACGGAGCGGGGATCTTTTGGAATATTGAGCGCTGGGAGCTGAAGTAAAGAAGCAGCGTGCAATGGGAAGATACATTATTAAAAGAATCCTTCAAAGTGGGATTGTACTTTTGGTGATGAGTATTTTTGCCTTTGCCCTCATCAATGCGGCGCCGGGTGATCCGGCTGCCGCCATTTATGGAGGACAGATGGACAAGCTCACCCAGGAGGAACGGGATCGCATCAATACGAACTTAGGACTGGATCAACCTGTGTTTACGCGATACTTCCACTGGATGGAAGAGGTGGTCAGCGGCCGACTGGGCAATTCCTACGCCAATGGGAAGAGTGTTAACACGATCCTTGCCGAGCGGCTGCCCAATACGCTGCTGCTCTTCGCAGTATCGTTTCTGGTTACCGTTATTTTATCCATGGCGCTGGGGTTATGGGCGGGGCTTCACCCAAACTCTGTTTTGGATCGGGGGATCACAGTTACCGGCATTGTACTCAATGGAATTCCGGGGGTTCTGGTGGCTATCAGTCTGATCTTTGTGTTTTCCGTTCAGCTGGGGCTGTTGCCTTCCTCGGGTACCGGGTCAATTTTTTCCGGTGGTATCGGGGATCACCTGAGGCATTTGCTGTTGCCTGTTGTTACCATTGTGTTCAGTCATGTGGGCTCTTTTTCCCGGTTTATCCAGGAGGGAATCAAGGAAGAGTGGAACAGCTACTATGTCACGGTAGCCAGAGCCAACCATGTTTCCAGAGGAGACCTTTATAAAGGGGTGATGAAGAATGCGTTGGTGCCCTTCATCAACTACGTCGGCACCCATGTCCCTGCCTTTTTCTCTGGATTTGTAGTGGTGGAGACTGTGTTTGCCTATCCAGGACTGGGAAATATGATTGTAAATGCAATCCCAATCAAGGACTATCCTGTGCTTATGGGCGGAATTCTGATCACTGGGTTGGTGGTGATTCTGTCCATGCTAGCGGTGGATTTGATCGATTTGGCTCTGAACCCCAAGCTCAGAAAGTCGGTGACGGAATGAAGCGGACGGAAAAAGGTCGCTGGAATAATAAGCTTTGGGTGATTCTGCTGATTGCCATCATGACACTTTGTTTGCTTTCCCCACTGTTTGTTCAGTACAGCCCCACTGAGGTGGATCTTGCACAGGTGTTGCAAGGACCGAATTTGCACCACTGGTTCGGAACCGACAGCATTGGTCGGGACGTGTTTTCCCGTGTGCTCTATGGTGGCGTGGTATCCTTGGCGGTAGCAACGGTTACAACAGCCGCCGGACTCATGATTGGTTTAGTTTACGGTGGCGTCAGCGGCTATGTAGGCGGCAAGATCGACAATGTGATGATGCGCTTTGTGGATGTGGTTTGCAGCATTCCCACCACCATCATCGTATTGGCCTTTCAGATGCTCTTTCCCAACAAGGTGCTGGGGCTGATCGTGATGATGAGCCTGACTAATTGGATGACGATGGCTCGGGTGATGCGGGGACGGTTCATGGAGCTGAAAGAGACCAGCTTTATTATACTGGCACATGGACTGAACCTTCCGCGGCGGGTGATCATCTTCCGGCACATGGTGCGCAACAGCCTATCCAGCATCATCATTATCGCTACCTTTACCTTTGCCAGTGGCATTGTAACCGAAACAGCGCTGAGCTATCTGGGAGTGGGGATTCCCGTCAATATCCCGTCTTGGGGAAATATGATCAGCAATGCACAGAATTACATTCTCACCGGACGGTGGTGGGTGGTGTTGTTCCCGGGGATTTTGATTATTGTAAGTTCCCTGTGCGTTAATTTTTCCGGAGAGTATATCAAAAATAAGTACGTATCGTGAAGGAGTCACTATGCTGGATGATCGAACCATTAAAACGGATATTGCGAACAATTGGAACCGCGCTTATGAGAACTATGACAACTGCTATGCCCACGGTTTGAAAAGTGCGGGAGAGAAGAGGGAATGGCTGCGTCTGTTGGATCGGCTGATTCCGGAAAAGCCTTGCGCTGTGCTGGACGTAGGCGCCGGAACCGGGTTTGTCAGCTTGTTGCTGGCGGAGCAGGGGCATCAGTGCAAGGGACTGGATCTGTCTGAAAAAATGCTTTCTGTGGCCCGGGAAAAGGCGGCGCGAAGCGGATATGGTAACGTCTCCTTTGCCATCGGTGACGCAGAAGAGACCGGGGAGGAAGATAACCGCTATGATGTGGTGATCAACCGGCATCTGGTTTGGACCCTGCCTCATCCGGAGCAGGCCATTCAGGAGTGGAAACGGGTGTTGAAGCCAGGTGGGAAGTTAATCATTCTGGAGGGAAACTGGCACTATAACCGGTTGCCTGATCGAATCAGTGTGTTCTTTGGGAAGTGTCTGTTAAGCTTGCAGGAGAAACGCAATGCCTTTTCCCACCAGGGAGACTACGACGAAGCGTTAAAAGAGTCTCTCCCGATGCTGAAGAGCAAAAACGCCAAACGTTTGTCTGCAATGGTAGCTGAGGCCGGTTTTTCCGTCACGGTTCATCCCTTAAAGGACGTGGATCAGGCGGAAAAAAAGGCAATGCCGTTGGGCTATCGTTTTCTGAACCCTCATAAACGGATTGCGGTAGTTGGAATCAAGGAAATGGTATCAGAATGAAAACAGAAGAAAAAGTATTGGAAGTGCAGCACCTGTCCTTGTCCATCGGGGCGAAGGAGATGCTCCATGACGTTACCTTTTCTGTCCCGGATCGGAAAATTACCTGTCTGGTGGGAGAGAGTGGAAGCGGAAAAAGCCTTACCATGGCAGCTGCATTGGGCATACTGCCAGAAGGGGCAGTTCTTGCACCGGAGAGCCAGATCACATTCCGTGGTAAGGATATTTTTTCAATCTATCAAGACCCCATCAACTCGTTTCATCCCGCTATTCGGGTGGGGAAGCAGCTGTACCAGATGGCAAAGGGGTATCGTCAGGTGAGCAGGAGGGAGTTTGACGCTGGAATTGCAGCGGTGATGACGCGGTTGCACTTGGCAGATCCAACTGTTGTGTTGCGAAAATACCCCTTTGAGCTGTCAGGCGGAATGTTGCAGCGCCTGATGATTGCCTGTGGAGTCTATGTGGCGCCCTCCCTGATCATTGCCGATGAACCCACGACTGCCTTGGATGTCAGCATACAGAAAGAGATTATGCGGGAGTTCCGTGCCATCAACCATGAGTTAGGGATTGCGATTTTGGCGGTGACACATGACTTTGGTGTGGTGACGGAGCTGGCGGATGAGGTGATCGTTCTGCATCACGGCGTATTGGTAGAATCCGGTGATGTGTTTCGGGTGTTTGATCATCCCCGGGAAGCGTATACCAAGGCGTTGCTGAGGGCCAGTTTTCAGGAGGAGAGACTATGATGCTGAGGGCGGAACAACTGGGAAAGGTTTACCGGCAGGAGGAGGTACTGCATCAGATCAATCTAGAGATCCAGGAAGGAGAAATTCTGGGACTGGTAGGAGAGAGCGGCTGTGGAAAAAGCACCCTGGCTCGTCTGCTGTGCTGCTATGAACGCCCCACTTCTGGGCGCGTACTGTTCAATGAACAGAATACGATGGAGGTTGGGAAAAAAGCGCGAAAACAGTTTCATCGTGCCAGCCAACTGATTCTACAGGACAATCTATCGGCCTTCGATCCTACGATGACCATTGAGCAAACCCTGATGGAGACGATGAAGTACAACACACGGTGCTGTAAAACGCAGTGTAGAGCCGCAATAAAGGCGATGCTGATACGATTGCGCTTGGGGGAAGAGGTGCTCAAAAAGCACCCCTTGGCGCTCAGTGGAGGAGAGCGTCAACGTATCAACATTGGAAGAGCCCTTCTGGTGAAGCCAACGCTGTTGATTTGTGACGAGATTACCTCCAGCTTAGATGTGATTACGCAATACTACCTGTTGCGGATGCTGAAAGAGATCAATCAAGAGCACGAGCTGGCGATACTGTTCATTTCCCATGACATCCATGCAGTGAAGCGCATCAGTGACCGGATTCTGGTGATGCACAGGGGCGAGATTACAGAAGAGCTGCAAAAGAAGGATGGCTTTGCCTATTCCGGACGGGACACGCGGCGTCTGTTTGAATCCCTTCCCATCAACCACCCCGCAAAAAGGGAGCACCTGGCAAGACATTTTGCAGATGCCCTGTTCTCAGATGAGCAGGCATTGGAGTGAGGCGGGGGAGTTTGCCGGATAACGTAAAAAACGAAAAATCCGAACCTTTCATGTGAAAGGTTCGGATTCTATTGTTTGGTGCACTTGGTGGTGCAAAACCAGAACACGAAGACCCTGCGCTGATTGCGCCTTCTACCAGATCCAGCGACAGCTCCTCAATTAGCTGCTGGGCGATTCCGGTTTTCAGTCTGGTACGCTCAGTCTCCAGCTCAACCAACCTGGACTTGGTGCTTTCGGTGGTAATTCCGGTCTCGATGGCTGAGGGCATATTCTGTGTTGCTTTCGCATTTTCCTTCTGACGAGTTTCCAAGGCGTTTAGTGCACCATGGTCTTTCTCACGCTCTTGGTACTTCATGCATCGGTCGGCAACTTCGTTCACAAAGTCGTCCGAGCTGATGAGGGCAACCAGTTCGTCAATGACTAAATTCTCGATCTGATCTTTCGGAACCCTGGATTGCTTGCACTTATGCGCACGGTGTTCATTGCAGGTGTGTAATAGAAATACACTTTGCCGCTTTTCCCGTTGCCGCCGTCCTCTACGCGGATGTCGCGGAATTCATAGACATCAACATACTTCTCGTTCTGGATGATTCTGCGAACGCTGCTCTTGTTGAACTGACCGCCGTGAATGGGTATGGACCTCTCATCATTTAGGCGGCGGTAGATGTCTTTTGCACGTTCTCCGGATGCATACTTTTCGAAGATGCGGTGCACCACCGGTGTGGTGGCCGGGTCAATCTCAAAACGGCTGTCCGGCCCTTTTCTCAGCCCGAGGACGGCTTGCCCCAGCGTCTTCAGTTCCAAGGCGCTGTCACGCAGCATAAGCTGGAAGTCCGGTCGTTTGTCTGTCCGCCCTGTGAGCGCTTTATCGGTGTACTCCCCAATGACAGTGAGGCTGCGTTTGGCGCATACTCGCGACATTCGCGTAGCTGTCCCTCGATGCTCTCTTCGCACTGGCCGCTGCTGGAATACCTAGCATATATTACTGCAATGGTCGGCTGGGCACTTATCGCCTCTTGCAATATTGCCACCGCCAAAAGTAGGCATTGACTCCGCCACTACGCTTTTGTAGTGGGGGAATTTTTACGTTACGCGCTTTTCTTCTTCTGATTGGAGTTCTGCAATTTTGACGGATCAGGACATTCTCAAGGCGGAGCTGGTAAAGCAGTTGCAAATCGGTATGATCTAGGGCAGAACCCCCCGTGTGCTGGCCAGAGATATTCGCAAGCAGTTCGATGTGTCTTAGTCGGACGTGGTGCGTCTGATGATTACAGAGCTCTGCCGTGTGCAGACCGAGGCGCAGAAGCAGTCCTATGAGCGGAACGACTACGAGGAATATACTTTCCTGGCCATCGGAAGCGCCTGCGAGGTCTGCGCAGCGCTGAATGGCAAGCATTTCAAGGTGGGGGAAGATGGAACTGAGAGAGAACGTACCGCCCATGTACCCCCGCTGCCGGTGCTCCACGGCTGCTTATATGGATCGGGCCGAGTTCGACCAGTGGCTGGAGGAAGAGAGTCGAAAAATGCACGGAGATGCAGGCGCAGAAGCGGCAAGTGGAAAATCTAAAAACACAGTTGCAAATGCTGTTAGAACTGGTATAATGGAATCAATTACTGGGGCACGTAATCCGTATGGAAAAGCTGCGGATGAACACGCAGAGCGATATTACAATCTTGTGTGAAGCATGAAAACGGATGCTGCAAAAATTGCTGAGACAACCGGATTAGATAAACAAGCTGTCCAAGAAATTAAGAACCATTTGTTTTTGAAGGAGCATGATTTAGGGGATAGTGGGATTAAGCGATTTGACTCAGATTATATGATTGCCCAATCGTGGCAGCGCTTAATTGTCGGAAAACCGAAACCACATGATTTGACATTGTTGCGTCATGAGTCTATGGAAAAAGAGTTAATGTCACGAGGATATACGCAAGATGAAGCACATATTTTAACGAGCAAAAAGTATAGCTATGAAAAGGAAGCATACGAATTCTATGGTAAAATTAAAAAATATCGCAAAGAATAATAATGTAATTTCGTGTGACATTTTCCCTGAAGATAGTGTAACGGCTGGTTATGTATCTGTTGACATAAATACAGAAGAGATGCAGTTTGATCTCCCGAAAGGATATGAGTGGTGTGTTGCACACGCCCATCATGCAAAACGGTGCTTACTGAAACTATCGAGTGAATCGCCATTACCAAACGAACAGGTGGTAATGTGGTACTAGGGGTACTGGTTAGATGAGCATGAAAGAAACAAAGATTAAGTGCCCATGTTGCGGGTGGACTACGGTTGACGAATATGGTATTTGCGACGTTTGTGGTTGGGCAAACGACCCACACCAATTAGACGACCATGATTATAAAGGCGATGCCAACCAAATGTCACTCAACGAGGCTAAAAAGGCCTTTGCAGCAGGAAAACAGATAAAGTAACCACCAAGCTTCGGCAAGGTGGTTTTCTTATACTCATTTTATGAAGGGGCGATGCGAAGTGATTCTGATAATCATCTACCCAGATAGATTTACAGTGACTGGCCACGCCGGACACGATCCGCCCGCCCATGACATTGTCTGCGCTGGGGTATCGACGCTGGTGCAGACCTTTGTGGCGTCCATGGAGGCGCTGACTGATGCAAAAGTAAATAGCAATCTGTCGTCCGGGAGGGCGACTGTCAAATACGGGAATCCATCAGAGCGAGTGAAGCTTCTGGCGGATTCCTTTTTGATTGGCATGAGAGGTATTGCAGGCGCTTACCCCGGGTGTGTGCAGGTGGCGGAAGTGCTTGTAGACATCGTGCCGAAGCCCTGACGGCGTTAAAACAGGAGGAAATCAGACCCAGTGAAGAATGGCCAAAAACTTTTGGGGGAAACTACCATGAAAGAATACAAGATTGACCTGCAGCTGTTTGCGGCAGCGACAACAACGACCTGCCCGCCCGCAGCTATCAGCTGGAGTTTAAGAAGCTGCTCCAGGCTGTGTTCAAAAAGCAGTCCTATTTCGCCGACTTCTTCAGTGGCAGCGTTGAGGCGCTGGACGGGGTGCAGGAGAACACCACCGCGGTTGGGATTGGCACCGGCAACTCCAACCGCTTCGGCAATCGGACGGAGATTATCTACACCAACACCCCCGTGAACT
>CALLZZ010000207.1 GCA_937858235.1 uncultured Clostridia bacterium | reverse complement strand
AACCCAATCCTCGGGGAGCTGGTCCCATGTTGTACCCGGAGCAATGTTGGCTTCAGGAATACCCTTTGCCTCGCCGTAGACAAATCCGCAGACGGAACATACATATTTAGCCATTTTGATTACCTCCCTATATCAAAATATTGCATATTTCTTACTCGGTTTGTTGGGCTTTTTGATAAATTACGTCTTTATCCTTCTGTGTCAATGATTTCTCTGTAATATATGAAATGATAGCTATACCAATTAAATCCATCATAAATCTAACCAGCATGAACTTTAAACCAAGAGCGGAGGCTTCAAAGAGTATCAAAGGTATCTTTGTAGTAGACCATGCCCCCAGCATAATAAATACATTGGATAGCTTAGAGCCTTTTTTCAACAATACACCGGCAACTGGAAAAGCTGCGTATAGTGGACCAGCAGCTGCTGAACCAAGAAAGAACGCAAGCAAAACGCCGACCATCCCAGAATTATCACCCATGTACTTGATCATTGTTTCTCTCTTTACCCACACATCCAGCAGTCCGAGCAAAATGAAGATTGGTGGCAAGACGGATAACATCTCAAGCATATTAGAGCCTGTAAGCTGGAATGCTTTTCTTCCCATGCTGGGGGATATAACAAGCACTACAATGTTGATGACGAGTAGCAGGATAAATATTTGGTATCTTTTTGCTAATTTCATTATTTTATCTTTCATAAAACGACTCCCATCACAAGTGCGACAATAAGCGAAAAACCGAATGCAGCAGCATTTCTAACAAGCGTTGCTTTCTTGCCAAAATAACGACTCTCAACAGGCATCGTTACAATGCCTACTGGACTGTTATCATAAAAGTGCAGACCTCAAACACCCGAAATCTGATAGAATACTTTAAGGGAGGTGTTTTGCAATGAAGCGATATGACAAGCAGTTTAAAGAAGAAGCGGTACGCCTGTCACAAGAAATTGGTGTTCGGCGATCAGCGGAGCAGCTGGGGTTATCCTACCATACGCTGTCCAGCTGGCGGCGCAGCAAAAAGGAGCATGGAGAAGAAGCCTTTGTGGGCAGCGGACGGCCCTACCTTTCCGACGATGGGATGAGCGCTCGTGAGCTGGAGCTTCAGCGTGAGGTCAACGAGTTGCGTATTGCAAATGAAATACTTAAGGATGCACTTGGTTTTTTCGCCAGAGACCGGAAGAGATAAAAGTTGTGCGGCTGTACGCCTACATCAGCCTGTACCGCAAAAGATGGACCGTGCAGCAGCTGTGTCGGGTTTTGAAGGTGAGCGAATCCGGGTATTACCGGAGCCTAAAGTCTACACAGTGCAAGGTGCGGCAGCATGCTCTTCTGGTCAAGATAAAAGAAATCCTCAGTCGATTCCCAGAGAACGAGAATTACGGGGCCCGGCGGATTCACCTGGCTCTGCGCCAGCAAGGAGAAGATATCAGCTATTCCACAGTGTATCGGACGATGAGGGAGCATGGCTTGCTACACAAAGCAAAGCGGTATCCCAACGGCATCACCATGGAAGATGCGGCCGCTCAGAAGGCAGAGAATCTCATTGCCAGAGACTTTACTGCCGATGCACCATACCAGAAGTGGCTGACGGATATCACCGAGGTACCTTGTCGTGACGGAAAACTGTATGTGGCACCCATTCTGGATTGCTTCAATGGGGAAATTGTGGGACTGGCCATGGATGATAACATGCGAGCCCAGTTGTGCATCCGAGCCTTTGAGAGCGCCTGTAAAAGCGGCAATTCCCGTGGTGTGCTCCTCCACTCTGACCGGGGCAGCCAGTTCACCAGCGGGGCCTTTCGAGACTCCCTGTCTAAATACGGTGCCATTCAAAGCATGAGCGGTACTGGGAGATGCTATGATAACGCCAGGATGGAGAGCTTTTTTGCCACCCTTAAAAAGGAAAAACTCTATCGCATCCATACCAAAAAGATGCCCATCGAGCAGGTGAAGTCCATCATCTTCCGCTACATCATGATCTACTACAACAGGCAGCGGATCTATACTTCGAATCCCGGCGGGTGGCCGCCGGCCATCTATCGGCAGCTGACGCTGCCTGAGGCCGCATGAATCTGTTTCACTTTTAGGGTGTTTGCAGACTGCACTTTTCTTGACTATTCCAGTTTATTAAATATAATCATAGCAGCCTCCATAATAAAAATACTTGAATATTCTT
>CALLZZ010000206.1 GCA_937858235.1 uncultured Clostridia bacterium | reverse complement strand
TTCCAGCATCACATAGTTGGTGATGTCAACGATGTTGTTGATGGGGCGGACGCCGGAGGCGCGGAGCCGTTCCCGCAGCCACTTGGGGCTGGGTCCGATCTTGACGTTTTTCACCAGACGTCCGGTATAGCGGGGGCATAGATCAGCAGCTTCGATGATGACGTCAGCGTAATCCATAATGACTTCTTTGCCGCTGCCCTGTACGATGGGTTCATGGAGAACCAGAGGCTTTTGAAAGGTGACAGCGGCCTCACGAGCCAGACCGATGACGGACAGGCAGTCAGGACGGTTGGGGGTGATTTCAAATTCTACCACATGATCGTCCAGACCCAGGACGGTAGGAATGTCGTCACCCGCTTCGCAATCCTCATTGAGGATGAAGATACCGTCATTGATGCAGTTGGGGAACTCCTTGGGCTGAGCGTGGAGATCCTCCGGCGTGAGGATTTCACCGGTTTCGCTGTGGATGGAAATCAGATCGCCTTCATGAATATTTTGGCAGTCGGTGATGACCTCCATGGTCTGGGGGCCAGTGTCCACAGTACAGCAGTAGGATTTGTAGGCGGCGGTGACAATGGATTTTACCTTGCCGGCAACCACTTTGCCGAAAATGGGGTGACCGGGTTGAATAGCCTCAGGGAAGGGAGAGATTTCCCCTTTCAGAACATGGTAGTCCCCCAGAATGGCGGCGGCTTTTATGGCAGCGTAGGGGAAATCACGTTCGTCTACAGCCAGTTCGGCCAAGGAGCACAGCATACCGAAAGAAGAAACGCCCCGGAGCTTTCCCTTGGTGATTTTTACGCCGCCGGGAAGCAGGCTCTTGTGCTTGGCTACGGGAACCAGATCGCCAACGTGAACATTCCACGCACCGGTGCAGATCTGAATGGCAGTTTCTTCGCCTACGTCGATTTGGGTGACCCACATGTGATCGCTGTCCGGGTGGTGTTCCATGGCCAGGATGCGGCCCACGACTACATTTTTAAATTCCGCAGCCTGATCCTCATAGGTCTCCACCTTGGAACCGGAGAGGGTCATTGCCTCAGAAAAATCTCTGTCATTGATTGTGCTGGCCGGTACGTCAACAAATTCGGTCAGCCATTTACGGGATAAATTCATATATCAACACTCCTCTCTTAGAGCTGTTCCAGGAAGCGAACGTCATTTTCGAAGCAGAGCTTCAGGTTACGGAAGCCGAACCGATTCATGGCCAGACGTTCCAGTCCCATGCCGAAGGCCCAGCCGGAGTAGACGTCGGTGTCGATGCCGCAGCCTTCCAGAACACGGGGATGAATCATGCCGGCGCCCAAAATCTCGATCCAGCCTTCGCCCTTGCACACGCTGCAACCCTTGCCCTTGCAGGCGAAGCACTGAACGTCTACCTCACAGGAAGGCTCGGTGAAGGGGAAGTGATGGGGGCGGAACCGGGTGACAGCTTCCTCACCATAGAGACTCTTGACCACTTCGTTGAGGGTGCCTTTTAGGTCAGCCATGGTAACCCCCTTGTCCACTACCATGCCCTCGATCTGATGGAACATGGGGGAGTGGGTGGCGTCGGCCTCGTCCTTTCGATACACACGACCGGGAGCGATAATTCGGATGGGCGGGGTTCTGCTCTCCATGACCCGGATCTGCATGGGCGAGGTCTGGGTGCGCAGCAGGAGGGAGGAGTCTTCCTTTAAATAAAAGGTATCAGACCATTCCCGGGCGGGATGTCCCTCATCGGTGTTCAGGCGGGTAAAGTTGTACTCGGCCAGCTCTACCTCAGGGCCTTCCGCTACGGTGAAGCCCATGCCAAGGAAAATGTCTTTCATCTCGTCAATGACGCAGGTGATGGGGTGCTTGTGCCCCAGCGGGGTTTTCTTACCCGGGATGGAAACGTCCAGGGTTTCAGAGGACAGCTGCTCCTCCAGGGCTTTTTCCGCCAGCTTCGTGTTTTGCTCTGTGATGGCATTGGTCAGGGTTTCCCGTACCTCGTTGGCGATCTGCCCGATCACCGGACGTTCTTCTGCGGACAGCTTGCCCATCTGCTTCAATACGGCAGTCAGTTCACCCTTTTTTCCCAGGTATTTGACGC
>CALLZZ010000205.1 GCA_937858235.1 uncultured Clostridia bacterium | reverse complement strand
GAATTGACCCGGTGATAGGTTTTTCCGCACTTGGCGCATCGGATTTTCCCTTGAAACGCATCGGTCAGCGTCACGGTGTGTCTTGTATCATTCAGATGAAGGTTTTTCCACCTTTTTGTTTCGCCGCCGACAAGATGGAATTCCACGTCGCCATTCTTCAAAACAACAAGGTCTTTGACCCGGCTCTCGAAAACCTCCTCGTCAAAAGCATCCAGATCCAGGATTTCAGCACAGATGTTTTTGAGTTCTTCCTCACTAAAGTTAATGCTGGAGCAGGTTGTGCCAGTCTCTTTTTTGCTTCGGCAAATCCAATGCACATAGGTCCTGCCTTTCACGATTCCTTTCTTCCGGGCATAATTCGCGCCGCAGATGCCGCAGTGAATTTTTGCGGTGAAGCAGTAGGTGGGATTGATGAGGGAAGCTCTGCGTTTCATTTCCGCCTTGACTTTGGCGTAAGTTTCGCGGTCGATGATTGCCTCGTGGCAGTCGGTCATGTAATACTGCGGCAGTTCTCCGTGATTTTTCACTTTATTTTTTTGAATCGGGTCGGCTATGTAGCATTTCTGCCGCCTCATATCCCCGGCATAGACCTCGTTGAAAATAAGCTGCCGTACCGTGGCTTCTTGGAAGGTGTATCCGCGAATTGTGCGGATTCCCGCCCTGTTCATCCTGTCAGCAATGTTCCGCAGGGTAACGCCGTCAAGATACATTTGAAACATCCACCGCACCGATTTGGCTTCCTCTGGGACGATGAGGTATTTTTTCTGCACCTCATCGTATCGGTAACCGAGGATGCGCTTGTTCGCGACGCCAATCTCGCCGGACTGGAACCGTTTGCGGATGCCCCATTTGCTGTTTTCGGATATGCTGCGGCTTTCCTCTTGGGCAAAAGAGGCAAGAAGCGAAAGCATCAGTTCGCCGTCCTCCGAAAAGGAATGGATTTTCTCCTTTTCAAACCGCACTTCCACGCCGATGGATTTGAGATGGCGGACGGTTTCCAGAAGGTCGACCGTATTTCTCGCAAAACGGCTGATGGACTTGGTAAGTATGATATCGATTTTTCCCTCCTCGCAGTCGGAAAGCATTTTTTGAAATTGCTCCCTCTTCGCTGTGAGTGTTCCCGTTATTCCGTAGTCGGCGTACACACCTGCGTACTGCCAGCCGGGATTCTTCTGAATCAGAGAACTGTAATAGCTGATCTGCGCGGAGAGGGAATGGTTCATGCGTTCCGATTCCATCGAAACACGGGCATAGGCGGCGACTTTCTTTTTCGTCTGTATTACCGGTACTGCCTGTTCAATTTTTATGATTTTCGCCATGAAATCACTCCTTTCCGATACTATACATCACTCTTTACGGCTCAGAAGTCAACGAAATATCCGAGAATAATGTGCCGAAAACTGGCTTGTATTTCTCAAGAAAAATTGTATCAATCTGACGATACTCTTCCTCCGAAACGATGCCCTCTTGAAGCATTTTTCGTGCAATGCTCATGGTGGTCTGGTATAGCTTTTCGTTTTGGAATTCTTCCTTACGCATTGCCGCCACCAGCCTTGAAACGGTCGGCGATGTAGCAGGCGTGACTGCAGTATTTCCTTCGCTTATCCCCGTAAACGTGGAACTCCTTGCCACAGTACAGGCATTTGAAATCATAGACCGCTTTTCGCTTCACCTGGTCGAGATGGCTGTTCCACCAGGCGTTGCGGCATTTGTCACAGCAAAAGCGTTTTTTCTTCTGCTTTTCAATCTGACGGATAGGCCGCCCGCAGTTCTCACAATAGGTCGTCTCGCCTGTATATGTCAGGGCAGGTTCAACAGAGGAATTGCTGCTGATATCGTTCCTGCGGCAGAAGGATTTTACAGTATTCAGCGATATGCCAAGCGATTTGGCAATTTTCCCGTATCCGTTTCCGGCCGCGCGGAGTTTTATGATTTGTGCTTTCTGATGATCGGTCATCATCCTTCGGCTCCTTCCAAGGGAGCGGTTTCGTTGTATCTCCCTCACTGGCTACCGAAAAATTCAACCCCATCGTTATGCACATAAAAAAACAAGCTGCAGGCTCTCCGAAGAGAAACCTGCAGGCTGTGCTGTCAAACAATAAACCAGTTTCAAACGACACCAAGTGCTGTAACATTTATAAAATCATACGAAAGCACAACAACTATTCTCGGCCATTTTAAAGTTATCTGTTTCAAATCCTTTCTAATATTTTATGAAGGATATAGAAAGCTAATACAATTGAGCAGACCAAAAAGAAATTGACTGTCAACAATGTTACTCTACCAAGCCACGTTGAGACACAATATGTAGTAGTATAATGTTTTATTATTTCAGTATATTGTGTTTTCGGCAAAATAAAATCTTGAAATAACTTACTTGTCATTCCGAAAAATTAACTGTATAATTAGGCTATAATAATTGGAAAATCAGGGTCAGAATTGGCCGTTCTAACGCTTGACGGTGTGCTCTTTCAGAGCATATATAGTAGTACTAAATTTTAGGAGGTACTGTTCTATGCTGTACGTAAGAAGCACCAACAAAAATGGGAAGATTGCTTTTCGCCCCATCAAAGACGGCAAACAGTCATTTCAGTGATAAAGCAAAACTGGAAAAGTAGTTTTGACTGGAGGATTTTTATGGTTGATATGAACAAATTTTCTCTGGCAAAGCACGACGACGAATTACTTGCTATCATAAAACCCGTGAAACAGTATTCCAACGAGCATAAGATTTTGGCATTATGGGCGATTGATTGCTTGAATCGGATTCTGCCGGTATTCGAAGAAAAATATCCAAATGAGACTGTTCTCAAAACGGCGGTAAGCACCTTGCAAAAATGGATTCACGGTAAAATAAAAATGTGGGACGCGAGAAAATATACCTATACGGTCCTGGCTTTAGCAAAGGCGATGGAAAAAGACGATAAACCGTATTCCCAAATCGTGAGAGCAGCTTCCCACTGTATAGCTACCTGCCATGTTCCCACGCATTCCGAGGGAACGGCAATGTACGCGCAATCAAGCTTTTAAATCAAGGGAAAGGCGATGTCGTGCCATTAATGGAAAACGAGAGAATCTGGCAAATAAATCATTTAAAAGAATTGATGAGAAATCCTATTCAATAAAGCTTGGCTCAAATACAGGGGGTGCAGGCTGACTAAAAAAGCCAGGTT
>CALLZZ010000204.1 GCA_937858235.1 uncultured Clostridia bacterium | reverse complement strand
GCAAAGGCGTCCACCAACGGTGGACGCCTTTGCCATAGCCAAGCAAAGCGGAATTATGTAAATCACATAAAGGAGTGGAATAGATTGGTAAAATGAAGAATGTGGGAAAATCCGTGGAAAAAGTGGAAAAGTAGGGGGGGCATGGAGGGGAAATTGCTGTGGAAAGTCCTGTGGATAATGTGGATAACTCCGTTTTTACCGTAAAAAAGCTGTTGTTATGAAAACAAAGCGGGTGAAGGATTGGAAATTTGTGTTATTCATAACTTGTCTGGAAGGGGAAAAAATGGTCACTTTTCACAAAAAAACGGAGAGGAATAGGGCTAAATAGTCCGTTGTGCGCGTACAATCGAGCGCGAATAGAACAGGCGAAATGGCTGTTTCCAGGGTAAGGGTGGATAAAATGATCCTTTACAACCAGAAAGTATCATGCTATAGTGTCCATGCGGATAGTATTCCTAATCGGAAACCATACCGACACCTCCCCATGAGAATGTGGGAACAAGAGCCGTCACCCAACAAAAAGGTAGGGTGATGCACATGCAAATTGGCTTAATCGGCGCAGGAAAAGTTGGCTTCTCTCTGGGCAAGTTTTTTGTTCAGGGCGGCATTCCGGTGACCGGCTACTACAGTCGGCAGCGAGAATCAGCAGTAGAAGCAGCGAATTTTACCAACACGAAAGCCTTCGATGAATTACATTCGTTTGTAAAACAGTGTGACGTGCTCTTTTTAACTGTTCCCGACGGGAAAATCACGGAAGTTTATCAACAGCTTCTTCCCTGTGATCTCAATGGCAAATGGATCTGTCACTGCAGCGGTGCGATTTCCTCTCAGGATGCCTTTCCTGGGATTGGGGAAACCGGCGCTTGCGGCTTTTCTGTACATCCGCTATTCCCTGTAAGCAGCAAGTACGAAGCTTACAAGGAACTGGCGGATGCTTTTTTTTGCCTGGAGGGAGACCCTGCACATCTGGACGAGATTAGCCAGCTGATGCGGGGATTGGGATGCCGGGTGCAGCAGATTGCACCAGAGGTGAAAGTACGCTACCATGCGGCCTGCGTATTTGCCTCCAATCTCATGTGCGCACTGGCGCAGGAAAGCATCGAATTGCTGGAAGGCTGTGGGTTTTCTCGGCAGGGTGCCCAGGAAGCATTGGCACCACTGATGCGCAGCAATCTTTACCATCTGTGTCAGGTGGGTCCTGTACAGGCCCTGACCGGTCCAGTAGAGCGCTGCGATGTATCGACGGTGTCCAAGCATCTGGCGTGTTTCTCTAGCCAAGAGGAACGAAGGTTATATCAGCTGTTATCCCGTAAATTGATTTCCATTGCCCAGGAAAAGCATCCCGAACAGAACTACATGACCATGAAGAAAGTCCTAACGGACTGAAAGGAGCAGACTATGAAAAACACAGCAGCTACCTTCTTGCAGATGAAACAGAGAGGAGAAAAAATCTCCATGCTGACCTGCTACGATTATTCCACAGCCAAACTGATGGAGCGGACTGGTGTCAACGCCATTTTGGTAGGAGATTCCTTGGGAAATACTATGTTAGGCTATCCAGATACCCTTTCTGTTACCATGGACGATATGATTCACCATGGCAGTGCGGTAGCACGGGCGTGCAGCAACACCATGGTGGTAATTGATATGCCATTTTTGTCCTACCAGGCGTCAGTCTATGATGCGGTGATCAATGCCGGACGGCTGATCAAAGAGGGGCGCGGAAATGCGGTAAAGCTGGAAGGCGGTGCAGCGGTAGTCCAGCAGATCAGAGCGATTGTGGATGCCGGCATTCCAGTGCAAGCTCATATTGGTATGACGCCGCAATCCGTCAATGCGTTTGGCGGATTTAAGGTGCAGGGCAAAGGCGAAGCAGCCGCAAAGCAACTGTTACAGGATGCATATGCGGTTCAAGATGCTGGAGCGTTCTCCGTGGTGTTGGAGTGCGTCCCGCCCAAGTTGACTGCACTAATTTCTGAGAAGCTGGCGATTCCGACCATCGGAATCGGGGCCGGAGCTGGCTGCGATGGGCAGATTTTGGTCTATCAGGATATGCTGGGAATGTTTAACGACTACGTTCCAAAGTTTGTCAAGCAGTTTGCTAATGTGGGAGAAATCATGTCTCAGGCATTTAAGGACTATAAGGGCGCAGTGCAAAACGGTTCCTTCCCAAGTGCAGAACATACCTTCGCTAAGTCTGACTGTTCCTGTGCGTATCTGACACAGTTGGCTGCAGAATTGTAACGAGGGTGAGGTGACAAAGATGATAATTGCAACGACGATTGCCGAAGTACGCACCCAGGTAGCAGAATGGCGAAGGCAGGGAGTGACCGTCGGCTTGGTACCGACGATGGGGTATCTGCACGAGGGTCACTTGAGCCTGCTTCTATCCGGCGGTGCCCAGTGTGACCGCACGGTAGCTTCGGTATTTGTGAACCCAACCCAATTTGGTCCCAACGAGGACTTTGATGCCTATCCTCGGGATTTTGAGCGGGATTGTGCTTTGCTGGAGCGTACAGGCTGTGCAATGGTGTTCCACCCGGAAGCCGAAGAACTGTACCCGGATGGATTCTGCACTTACGTGGAAAATGACTCGGATATGGCAAGGGTGTTGTGCGGGCGAACCCGTCCCATCCATTTCCGTGGGGTGTGCACCGTGGTTTCCAAACTACTCCATATCGTGACGCCGGATAAAGCCTTTTTCGGACAGAAGGACGCACAGCAGTTGGCGATTATCCGGCGTATGGTACGGGATCTCTCTATGGATGTTGAGATTGTAGGCTGCCCCATTGTGCGGGAGCCAGATGGATTGGCAAAATCCTCCCGCAATATCTATTTAAATCCCCAGGAACGGCAGGCAGCACTTTGCCTGTCCAAGGCGGTGACCCTGGGACAAAAGCTGGTCACAGAGGGGCAGCGGGATGCAAAGACGATTTTAAGCGCTATGTTGGCACTGATTGACGCGGAGCCGTTGGCTCAAATCGAATACGTGTCCGCAGTGGATGGGAATACCTTGGCTCCTATCCAGAGGCTTTCCGGTACCGTTCTGGTGGCCATGGCCGTGTATATCGGGAAAACCCGCCTGATTGATAATTTCAGTTGGGAGGAATGAAAACGATGACGATAGAAATACTCAAAGGAAAGATTCATCGCGCCACGGTGGTACAGGCAGAATTGGACTACGTCGGCTCCATTACGGTGGATCAGGATTTGCTGGATGCGTCAGGCATTTTTGAGTACGAAAAGGTGCAGATTGTAGATGTAAACAATGGCAGTCGCTTTGAAACCTACACCATTGCCGGAGAACGGGGTTCCGGTGTGATTTGTTTGAACGGTGCTGCCGCTCGCTGCGTCAGTGTGGGAGATAAAATCATCATTATGGCGTATGCTCGCATTTGCCCGGAGGAAGTGTATCGGCACAAGCCCAAAGTGGTTTTTGTTGACGACTGCAATCGTGTGGAACAGGTTGGCGTAATTTGCAACCGGTAATGCAATCTGGACGCAGTTCTTGCAATCGAAAGAAAGGCACCGGAATCCTATTTCAAAGAAGGAAGGTTCCGGTGCCTTTTGTGATTTTTAGATAACACAGAGTGCGATGCGTGCAAATGAATTTATACTTGACGTTTTTTCCCAACTGTGGTACACTAAGCTCCAATAATGATTGATTTTTTCCGAGATGGAAATTTAGTTAGTGACTGTGTTTTTGTAATGGACTCTCTCTTTGCTACTGTGGCTCAGTTGGTAGAGCAGCTGATTCGTAATCAGCAGGTCGCCGGTTCAAATCCGGCCAGTAGCTCCACAAAAACCGTGTAATCTCAATGGTTACACGGTTTTTTCTTGTTTATGTGCTTCCGGCTGAATTCTGTTTTGGTGCTTATTGCATCCAGTGAATCACTTCGCTTTTTTGATTGGTGCTTGATCAGCACTCCGATCTCAGTTGTAAAGATTCTTCCGTCTTCATCCTCCCAAGCATCACCCTCATCAAGGCAAGAAGCTTTCCGGTTGGCAATACTGGGGAGGTCTGCCCGGCTGGCCGGATATGTCCAAGCGTATTAAGACCGTCTCTTCTTCCTTAGTTCTGTAGAACTCCGGCCCTACAGGATCG
Organism: uncultured Clostridia bacterium; assembly: GCA_937858235.1. Classification (GTDB taxonomy): domain Bacteria; phylum Bacillota; class Clostridia; order Oscillospirales; family Oscillospiraceae; genus Onthomonas. The sequence continues at coordinate 8,768 of CALLZZ010000204.1, read as the reverse complement.
CATAAAGGCGGATAGGTAGGAGTCTATATTTCTGCATTATACTCTGATGAATTGGTTCATCGCACCATCGGCTCACTCTCTTAGTGGTGCGCCGACATTATCTCGGAAGCTGCCGAGGCAGATTGAAATCAGATCAACAATCGTGCCAATCCCAAACAGCCCACCGGTGAATAGCCAAATGATACCGGATACTACTTTTCCAACGTAAAATCTATGGATTCCGGCAACACCAATGAATCCGAGACAGCACAGTATTAGCGCTATCAGTTTGTTCCTGTCACTTGTGTTCGTTACGTAATTTGCCATATGGTACGCCTCTCTTTTTTAAAATAAATGGTGGAACGCAACAACTTTGACCTATCCCCCAATTTGGATTGCCTCTGCATCGAAGTCGTTGACGTAGTCCCCTAACGGTTGAACATTGTTAACGCAAGGAAGGGAGCAACAAAGAAAAAGCAACCCCCAAGAAGAGGGCTGCAATGACAAGGTTGTATTGAGCAGACGATTTGACGCCCATGTTAAGAAATCGGCTACAAGTGTTCGGATTTATCTTATAGGGTCTGGTCAAGTCTATAGTTGAATTAATTGGGGTTGCTTATTTTGCCGGCTCAAGAACCAGTTCTGCTCCCTGAAAGATCGGAATTGCAATAACATTGAACTCTGTGGGAGTTGTTGGTGCATCCCCGTGCAGGCGCACAGTGTACGGATTTTTTTCTGCGTCGAACAGTAGTTCCTCTTCGTCGATTTCGTAGACTACCCATCCTTCTGGTAAGGTGAAGTCCCTACATAATAGGTCTGTGTTTCGGCTTGCGGCAATACTAGTTGCCCTCTGTTCATCCACGGCAACGAAATCCTCTGCATTGGAGACGTCCGATGCTACCCTGTAGATTGTAATTTCCATTTTTAGTTCTCCTTTTGTTTCGTTATTCGATCTCTATGTTAAGTACCCCAACGATTTCTGCGATTGTTAAGATTATATAACGTGGTGGAGTCCGCCGTCCAGCACACCAATCTTGAATGGTGCGAAAAGGAATGCAGAATCTTGTGGAGCACTCGGTCATCGTTATTTCTGCGCGGGAAAGCAGTTCTTTAAACGTAATGTGCGCGATGTCCCATATGTTATCCAAATCATGCACAATCTCATCATAGATTGCTATGGGTGCATTCTTGCCCGGTTCGAATACGTTGCTAATTGCCCATTCTTCTACATACGCGTCTTTGTCACTTGAGACGACAGCGTCCTCCAACAAGGCGAAGAAGGTCTTACTGTTCATTACTTTTCCTCTTGATTTTGCGTTCGTATCCATCAACTGTTTACAGTATTATACACGCATTGCGTGCATCTGTCGAGGTAGTTTTGCAAAAAACAGTCAGAGATAGGATGGAGCGTCTGGGAGGAGAGGAAGGTTTTTCGATAGGGAAAGAGGGGAGAGAAGGCTGCGCGGCTGGGTCACATTTAAACGACATGCTTGATTTTCTTACGAAAGTATGACGTGTTACCGGGAGCTGGAAAGGGTCGATGAACGACACAGGTAGTGCTCTGCAATGAGTTTTATTGCAACTTGGCTGAAAACCGTTATGCACAACTTCCAGCGGGCTTTTTTCTCGCAGCTGTTTTTTATACAGTCCCTTGTCAGGACGGTTTACGGTTGGTTGGCCACGCTGTGGACAGAGCCGAAAATGGGGAGGGAAACAAGGGAAGAAACGGAAGGAGTGTCAAAAACGCTCCGCTAGAAAGAAGGAAATCAGGCAATGTGTCTAAATAGAAAGGGAAAGGTTTGGGCAATGTAACTATTGAGGTGGGAAAGAGGTTACCATATAATAAAGGTGTATGCTTATTTTATAGGTTCTGCTGTTGCAAAGAAACTTGCAGCCTAGCGGGAATTGGCATGTTGAGGAGGAAGAGAAAACATGAAAAAAGGAAATCTCTGGTACAATCCCAATGATGGGGAAGTTGGCGTTGTCCGCAGTTTTGGCTGGCATTGCAGAAACCTGAAGCCGGGTCAACCGATTACCTATCAAATACAGCCGGATCTGGATCATCCAGAAACCTTTCGATGGGAAAAAACAACCCTGGAAAAGGATGGTGATGAGTGGTATCTGGTGGGGACAGACCTGCAGGGGATGGAACTCAACGGCACGATTATTGACATAGATGAGTTGTAACTGACAAAAGCGCCAATTGGTACCGAAAAGGATTGCAAGTAGAAATCAGGCCGTGTCCCAGATTCGGACACGGCTTTTTCTGGCGGGTTAGAGGTTCTGCGGAAAGAGAAAGGAAGGCGGTCATTTGGCCAGGCAAAAGGATTTAACGAAGGGGAGTATTACACGTACACTCATGCTGTATGCAGTGCCGTTTATTGTGTCGAATGTGCTTCAGGCAACCTATAACATTACAGACATGATTATAGCGGGACAGTTTGGCGGATCATCCTATGCGCAGTCGGCCATTGGGAACTGCACGACGGTTACGTCATTGCTGACCCAGGTGATCATTGGCATCACCACTGGCGGAAGTATTTTAATTGGACAGTACTATGGTGCCAAACGAGAAAAGGACTGCCGGGATTCTACGGTTACCCTGTTTACCATGAGCTTGATCATTGGTGTAGTGGTGGCCTTGATGCTCTACCTGATGGCCAATCAGATCATGATCTGGATGAATGCGCCTGCGCTGGAGCAGGCACAGCAGTATCTTCGGATCTGTGCGTTGGGAATGTTTTTTATCACCTGTTATAACGGGGCCGCCGCAGCGCTGCGAGCGGTAGGGGATTCCAAACTGCCGTTTCTCTGTGTCGGGGTTGGCGTGGGGATCAATATTGTTCTGGATCTGGTGTTCATGGCAGGTCTGGGCATGGGAGTGGCCGGCGCGGCATGGGCGACAGTCATTGCACAGATTGTCAGTGCAGTGCTGGCTGTGTACTTTGTTTGGAGGAATCAGCCGCTGTTTGGATTACGGCTGCGCAACCTGCGTATAAAGTTGGATCAGGCCAAGGCAATGCTGAAAATGGGAATTCCCTGCGCAATTCAGATGAGCGTAGTTAGTATTGCTTGGATCGCTGTTACGACAATCGTCAATTCCTACGACGTGTACGTTTCCGCCGCCAGTGGCGTCACTATGAAAATTTCCCAGTTCTGCCAGTTGTTCAGCGCAGCGATGTACAGTGCCGTCAGCGGGATTGTAGCTCAGTGTGCAGGCGCGAAAGATTATGAGCGAATTCGTAAGGTAGTCTATCGAGCCATTGGGATTGCGGTAGGGGTGACACTGGTGCTGGTAGCCATCGTGGAACTGACTGCCCCCCAGCTGGTTGCTATTTTCACGCCGGATGCAACCACCCAGCACTATGCGGTGATCAATCTGCGGATCGACATTCTGGGACAGTTGTTTTTTGCGGTGTTTATGGTTTACCACGGCCTGGCTGTAGGGGTAGGCAATACTTGGTTTGTGTTTTTCAGCAGCTTTTGCAACTGCATCTTGGCACGGTTGATCCTTGCCATTACCTTTAATCATTTCTTTGGATTGATGGGATTGTATTGGGCATGTATGATGGCACCCTTTGTCTCTGTACCCCTTGGATTCTGGTATGAGCGCTCCAATCGCTGGAAGCGGTCGATTCCAGAACGAGGCGGAAAAGATGCAGCATAGAGTTCAAATGATGTGAAAGAAACAGCAAGAAAAGTACGGAAATGAAATGCTTTTTGTGAAAAATGCAGGACAAAAAGTACTTGATTTTATAGTGAAAAACTGGTATGCTTGTATGCGAATCCAGATAGGTTTTATTACTTGAATAATTATTCAAAAGGAGACGAAAAAAATGAAAAAAGTATTTGCACTGATCGTAGCCACAGCAATGTGCCTGGCAACTCTGACCGCTTGTGGTGGTTCTAAGGACGCAACAACCTCTGCCGTTGGTAGCACTCCCACCACTTCCGCAGGCGTCCAGTCTTAATCTGACGCAAGAGGAAAAGGAGTACAAGAAGAATGAAAAAGACAGTTACATTAATTCTGGCACTGGCAATGTGCTTAGCGACTCTGACTGCATGCGGCGGCTCTAACGATGCAGCTTCTTCCGCTGGCGCAAGTGCTAACGCTTCCCCATCGGAAAGTGCCGGCACCAACCAGTCTTACACCCTGGTGAAAGACGGCGTCCTGACCATGGCGACCAACGCTTATTTCCCCCCCTATGAATACTATGAGGGCGAGAAGGTTGTTGGGATCGATGCTGAGATCGCAGGTGCCATCGCAGAAAAGCTGGGCTTGGAACTGAAGATTGAGGATATGGAATTCGATTCCATCATCACGGCAGTTCAGACCGGTAAGGTTGACATCGGTTTTGCTGGCATGACCGTTACCGAAGATCGCCTGAAGAACATTGACTTCTCTGAATCCTACGCACAGGGCGTGCAGGCTGTTATCGTGAAGGAAGACTCCACTATCGCAACCCTGGACGATCTGAAGGATAAGCAGATTGGCGTACAGCTGTCTACTACTGGCGACCTCTATGCAAAGCGTGACTACGGCAAGGATCAAGTTGTAGAATTCAACAAGGGCAACGATGCCGTTATGGCATTGGTACAAGGCAAGATTGACGCTGTCATCATCGACAACGAGCCTGCAAAGTCCTATGTGAAGGCAAACGAAGGTCTGAAGATTCTAGACACCAAGTATGTTACCGAAGACTATGCAGCATGCATATCTAAGGAAAATGCTGGTTTGACAAAGGCTGTCAACGAAGCACTGGCAGAACTGCAGAAGGATGGTACCATTCAGAGCATTCTGGACAAGTACATCACTGCGGAATAATCATCCGGAAACCCTAAAACAAAATGGTGGTTTAAGGAGTAGGCATTCGCCTGCTCCTTTTTTTACCAGTGGGGAAAAACAAAGGGAAGAGGGCATACTATCGAAATAAGGAGAAAACGGTAAAAGGATATAGAAAAAACTTAAACTAAAGTTTTTATTAAAATTTGATGAAGGGTTTTTGAAAACGGTTTTATTTCCTGGTACTCTGTGTTAGAATAAGTCAAACCAATTCGAATTCTGTAGTCAGCGTTGGGAGAGTGAACAAAATGAAACTGATTACATTTGCCGTTCCCTGTTACAATTCAGCGGCGTATATGAGGCATTGTGTAGATACTCTGCTTCAGGGTGGTGAAGATGTTGAAATTATTCTGGTAGATGACGGTTCTGTGGATGAGACCGGAGCGATTGCGGATCAATATGCGGAACAATACCCGGAGATTATTCGTGTGATCCACCAGCCCAATGGCGGCCACGGGGAAGGTGTGAACCAGGGCATTCGGAATGCGACTGGTATGTATTATAAAGTAGTGGATTCAGATGACTGGCTGAATCAGGATGCTCTGAGACGGGTGTTGGACAAGCTGAAAGAGCTGGCCCAGGGTCCGGATCCGTTGGATATGATGATCTGCAACTATGTGTACGAGCATGTGGATGACGGCACCAGTCGTGTCGTTAATTACAAAGATGTGTTTCCGGAGAACGAGATTTTTTTCTGGAAGGATATTGGGCACTGGAAGCCGTCGGAGTACCTGCTGATGCATTCGGTGATCTATCGTACCCAAATGCTGCGTGACTGCGGCGTGGAGTTGCCCAAGCATACCTTCTATGTCGATAACATTTTTGTGTATCAGCCGCTGCCTCATGTCAAGTCCATGTACTACATGAACGAAGATTTGTACCGGTATTTTATCGGGCGGGAGGACCAGAGCGTCAATGAACAGGTAATGGTGAAGCGGGTGGATCAGCAACTGCGTGTTACCCAACTGATGCTGGACTTCTACCGATACGATATGGTACGCAGCTTTGAACCTAAGCTGGGCAGCTATATGCTTCGGTACCTGTCAATGATGATGATGATCAGTTCTATTTTCCTGATCATTTCCGATACGCCGGAAAATTTGGAAAAGAAGGAACAACTGTGGAAGGATCTGAAGGAACGCGATCCTGACATGTACCGAAAGCTCCACTATCGCTCCCTATCTATGGCCGGGACGCTGCCTGGCCGGAGCGGACGAAAAGTGAGCAAGGGGCTGTATCATTTGGCCCAGAAAATCTACAAGTTCAATTAACAAAGCGCAAAGAAGCCGGTGCAGGATCTAAATTCTGCACCGGCTTCTTTCGACAAAGGGGTTATTCCCAACTTTGCAGCTCTAAAATGTTTCCTTGGGGATCTCGGGCATAGACAAAGGTTGCGTGACGGCCATCTTCATAGCCTGCGTGAACCAGTTCACACACTGTACGTCCACCGGCATCCAATACCTTTTTCAGCGTTTCTGCTACATCATCCACTTCGAAGGCCAGATGAGCAATGCTCCCTTCGTTAATGGAACGAGGCTCCGCTGATTTAATGCATCGTAGGAGAAAATCTCTAGCGTGGGGTGATCCTCATCATAGCCGGGCAGACAAAGGTGCTCACCGTTGATGTGTGCCTCCTCAACCGTTCCGCTTTTTCTGGCAGCGGTTGAAAAACTTTTTGTTGTCAACAATAAAGCGTTGATGGGTACCGGTGCCGATGACGCCAGATTCATCGTAGGCGGTAACGGAAAAGAATACCTTTCGATTCTCCACAACGGTGACAACGCTTTCTGCCCACACCCGCATACCCACGGGAGTGGCAGCATCATGGGACACGGATAATGCGATCCCAACGCTGCCCTGACCGTCCTCCAAGAAGGGCTGGATGGAGGTCCAGGCGGCCTGCTCCATCAATGCAACCATATGTGGCGTGGCAAAGACCTCCAGCGTACCGGAACCGGCATGCTGTGCAGTAAGATTCTCGGTTACTACGATTTCAACAAAGCCTTTCTGTCCAACTTGAATGCTCATAACAGGCTCCTTTTATGATTGGTTAAGATTTACCGGATTGACCTGTAAGCTCCTGAAACAGCTTGGTGTGCAGCTGCTCGGTTTCTTTGTCCAGCTTAGTGAGCAGAGGGGCATGCTTCAGAATGCTCGCATCGGGATACGCCAGAGGGTTTTGATGCCAGGCCTGATCCATTTTCCCCAGTGCCTTGTCAGAGGTGGTGGAGTATTTGGAGTAGACGGCGTTTTTAGCCATGTTGCTGGCGGAGCACATGTAGTTGATGAATTGTTCTGCCTCAGATTTCCGTTCGCTGCCGCTGGGGATACAGTAGGAGTAACAAATGCGCCAGCTGCCCTCGTCAGGCAGAGCAAAGGCCAGATTGGGGTTGTCGCTCATCATGTCGATGGCGGCACCGGAGTAGGCAGCGGCCAGTGCCGCGGCATTGCCAGTCATCATTGTGTAGGCTGCGCCGTCAGAGTATCCGGCCACCAGGGGAACCTGCTTTTGTAGGCTCTTGTAAGCGGCCTGAATGGTTTTTTCATCAGTAGTGTTCACATCCTTGCCCCGCACAGTCAGAGCCACGGAAAAGCAATCCCGAGCCGTAGCGGGCATGAGAATTTTCTTGCTGTAACTCTGGTTCCAGAGGCTCTTCCAGCTGCTGACATGAGAGGGAACCAGTTGGGTATTCCAGACGATCCCAGCGGTGCCCCAGAGAACGGGAACGCTGTGCATGGTATCACCGTTGGGGGCAAGATAATCCTCGTTGATGAGCTTTACGTTAGAGATGACGCTTTCGTCCAGATCCATCAGGCAGTCATCGTCCCGCAACTGAGCCACTGTGGCCTGATCGGTGAGGACTACGTCATACTCGCAGGAGATGCCTTCGGATTCCGAGTTTTCTGCCAGTGCAGCCTGATTTTCCGCTTTCCAGCCCTGGAGATCGGAGAGGATGTTGATAGGATTTTCCTCAGCAGCCATAATGGCGGAGGAATCACTGACCGCACCGTTTTTTGCCTGTGCCTCTGCCGGCGTGCGGGTGCCCACCAGATAGTTGACCTCAATGCCGGTGTCCTCAGTAAAGGCGGCAATCAGATCCTGTTTGATAAAATCACCTTCTGCATAGACGGTAAGAGCAGTGTCTTTGCCGCAGCCGGTGAGGGTGAAGGCCAGTGCCAGCGTCAGCACCAGTGAAAAAAGAAAGGCCAGTCGTTTTTTAGTCATAAAGTCTCCCTTCGGTCCAGTTGTAATTGGTGGCGGTTTGGAGAGAATAGTCAGGGAAATACCTTTGGACAAAATCCACCTGTGCGACCTGCCAGCGGCGTCCATTGAGATATTCCAGCGCACCGGCAGGTGAGGTAAAACGAAACTCCAGAGACCAGGACCAGAGGGCCTGGTGATTCATCCCGTATTGCCGGTTCAGCTTTTCGCTGCCGTACTTGCCGTCACCCAGCAGAGGATGCTTTGCCGCCGCTAGCTGGGCGCGAATCTGATGGGTGCGTCCGGTGATCAGATTACATTCCAGCAGAGAGAGGCCGTGACCGCTGGTCAGCGTGCGGTATTTGGTCACTGCGGTTCGTGCGCCGGGGACGGGGCGAGATTTGACATAGACCTGTTTTTTGACCTCGTCCTTCCAGAGATAACCTTTTAAGGAGCCGGTTGGTGGCTCCATCTGCCCCGTAACGAGACAGAGGTAGAGCTTGACCAGTTCCCGATCCCGAATCTTTTGGTTTATCACCCGGAGCGCTTCCGCAGTCTTGGCAGCGATGACGATGCCGCCGGTGTTCCGGTCAATCCGGTTGCAGAGAGCGGGGGTAAAGGCATGCTCGTGGAAGGGGTTCCACTCCCGCTTCTGGTAAAGATAGGCCTGGATGTGATTGATGAGGGTGTTTACCTTTTCGATCTCATCCCCGTGAACCACCATGCCGGGCGCTTTAAATTAAC
>CALLZZ010000203.1 GCA_937858235.1 uncultured Clostridia bacterium | reverse complement strand
TCAAGCCAGAAGCTCCTGTCAATATACCAGGTAAAAAGCAAAATATATATGCAAAAAGCGAGATAATACACTTTGATTGTCATGATTTTGGGGGACTTGCGTATAGATTCTATTATTCGTCTTTGGATCGACAACATCAACGCAGCGAAACATACTGAGAGAAGTTACACACACTCGATGCAGCAGTATACAGAATTTACAAATATGACACCGGGTGAACTCATCACAGAGGCAGAGCAGGAAATTTTAGCCGGGATGTTAACACGTCAAAGAAAGTTGAAAGGTTATCTAATCGGATTTAGAAAATTTTTGAAGGAGAAGGGGCTATCAGATCTGACAGTGCAGACACGGATTGCGGCCGTGAAAAGCTTTTATGAGTCGTATGATATACCAGTTCCGAAATTAAAGGGAGAACGCCGGAGGGCAATAACAAAAGACTGCAATAACGGAGTGCCTGACAAAGCCGACCTTCAAGAATGCCTTAAAGTGTGTGATCCGCTCGAACGCGCGGTGATGCTGACAGGGATATCGAGCGGACTTGCTTCGAATGAAATACGAGCATTGAAATTAAAAGATTTTAAAGCAGGATATGACTCGGAAACGAAAATAGTGACTTTACATATTACGAGACAGAAAACAAACACGCGATTTATAACGTTTTTAAGTCCGGAGTGTTCAAAGGTGATATTGGATTATTTGGCGTTTCGGGACAGGGAAGCAAAGGCAGAAGGACAGAAGAGGAAAAACCAGCTTGAAAAGCAAAGAACCACTGAAGAAAGTTACTTATTTATTGTCCGAAGCGTGCCCGACGAATACATAGAAACCCATAACGAAGAACTTCGAAAACTATCTGAGAACTCTATTATAAAAATGTATAGATCAATTTCTACAAAAGCCAGGAAGAACACAGAATCGGGGGCGTATAACGCTATTAGAAGTCACTGTATGAGAAAATATTATAATTCTACTCTTATTAATTCCGGATGTGATTCTTTTTTCTGCGAATTCACTCTAGGGCACACGTTAGACGGCACGAGACGTGCATATTTTCAAGCAAGCCCTGAGAAGCTCCGTGAACAATACATCAAGTATGCACCGTATCTGACAATCGAGAAAAGTTTAGACGTTGCAACAAGTCCAGAATATCAGAAAATTGTCAGAGAGAACGACGTGTTAAGGGCAGAAACAGCGCGGCACATCGTGGAGCGAAAAGAAATCGCAAGTGTGGAAATTAGATTAAAACGAATGGCAGAAAGGCAACTAAAGTCTGACTTTTTGAACATCGATATTGCCATGAAATCCGGCACAATCACCGAGGAAGACGGGGAATTACAAAAAGGGATTTTAAAAATCGGGTTTAAAATCGATACGGGGGAATTATCGGAAGCAGAAGGCAATGAGCAAATAGAAAAACTTTTAAATTCGTAAACGGGCGATCAAATTAAATTAGATTTTATCTAACTTTTCTTTTTTTCAAAGGGACTTGGTATCGTTTGCCGCTAAATGGGTTTTTTGTGACAATTGCCGAGATATTTCTTTTGAATTTCATGAAATATAGAAAAATATCGTACATTTTAAGTACTTTTGGTACATAAATAGTACTAATCAAAGCTTTTCAGACCTGCCACTGAAGGCAAAAACGACATTCACTGCTTTTTTCTCATAGCTTTAGCTCACATTCTCCAAAAGTTTTAAATAGTTTCAGACCAATATACTATATAATGAGACGCAGTTATGAAAAATCAGGAATGTGAAAGAAAATGCCGAAGTTAAGTACAAAGAATGGACTGAAGCAGGTCGTAACGTATGTTGACCCTCAGACCTTCCAGAAATTGGAGATTGCAAGGGGATTTTGTAGCCGGAGCGCATTTGTTGGAAATGTGCTGACCGAGGTATTTGAAAACTTCCCAATTAATCGAGGAGTTGATTAAAATATACACATTTAAAAGAAAATATAAAATGAAGGCACCGGATACGGTTTTATGCGAAGAATGTAAAAGCGTGCACGTACCAGCGAACAGGCAAAAAATAAGAGGTAGAACTTTGTGCACGAATTGTAGAAGTAAAAACGCGTACACCGTCATTAAAAAGGGGCGGTGGATAGATGGAAACCAATAACAAGCGAGAACATTGTTTAGAAATTAGAAAAGCAGTTAAAAGCAAGGGTGCGGGGCAATGCGCAACCAATGCCCAGCACATGAAAACCCAGAAATGCAACAGAGGCGCTGAGTTCTCAATATAAAATACGACGACGGAGTATTTAAAAATATTGATTACTCTTTTTCGCTTTAGTTGCCTTTTATTCAAAGGGGGTAAATAAAATGATAGAAAATGACATAATGGAGACTTTAAAACAGTTGCATGACCTAGTCGTATCCGTCATGCAAGACGGTTTCAAGTTTTTTGTACAGAACGAAGACCGGAAAATCGAATACATTAGCAAGGTTAGCACATGTGGATGGATTGACTTTTTAAAGGCTATTGGGGGCGATGTACGTGTCCTCTGAAATTGCAGAAAAAAACAACGGGCATCGTTACACGTTCTTCGATATTGTCCGAACAATTGACCAGATCGAAGTAAAGGAAAACGAAGTGGACAACATCGAAACCGCGAAACTCCTAATCTTGTCCTACATGTCAAAACTTGACAAATCCGAAGCAATGTTGTTAATAGAATACTACATTGGGGAGCGGTTTAGATTCAGTAAAAAAGCAATTGACATACTCACCAGGCGGTACAACGAACTTGCAACAAAACGAGACAGACGGAAAAAAAGCAACAAGGAGCGCGTTCTGGAGCAATTGGATGAACAGGACAAGGAAGAGGCAAAAAAAGCGCGTGAAACCGACTTCGACGAGGAAGGCATTAGCGAAGACATCCAAACCGCAGCAAAAACGAAAGCGCTCGAAATACTCGAAAAGGAAAACCCAATTCAGTTTATCATAAACACTGTGAAGAGAATACACGTCGGTGACGAAATCTTACAAGAGGCTTGTTGCTTAGCAATTGCCGGTCAGTCATGCGTTAATACAGACGGTTTACAAATAGGTTCCAATGGTGATCCAGGAAGCGGAAAAAGCCACGGCATGAAATCACATTTACACATGGTACGTCGAAAACACAAAATAGAATCAACATTAAGCGCGAAAGCGTTGTTTTATGCCAACATTAAGCCGGGTATGATAGTGTTTTCAGACGATACCGTCCCAAGCGCTGATTTAGAACAGACGATTAAACGAGCCACGACAAATTACCAAGAAAAAACCGTCCATATGTCTGTTAAGGACCAGGAAGGTATTGAATTAATCATACCAGAACGTACTAACTGGTGGCTTAACAGCGTTGACAGTGAGTCGTCGACTCAGCTATTAAGCAGGCAATTTAAATACAACACGTCGACCAATCAAGACCATAAAAACGATATCACCGAAAAACAGTTGGATGCCGCCAAAAGCGGAGAACATGGATTAACGGACGTTGACCATGACGTGCTGGTGTGCAGGTATATATACGACGAAATAAAGTCCCATATGGTTAGGGTTATAATCCCATATGCGAAATGTATCGAAGTACACGACAACAGAGACAGCCGGACTTTAAACATGTTTCTCGATATGATTAAGGGGTACGCAGTAATACATTTCATGCAACGTGAAAAGGACGAAAACGGCTACGTGATTGCCTCGAAAGCTGATTTTCACAGTGCTAAAAAACTTTTCGAAGCGCAGAAGGAAGCTTCGATCGCAAAATATACAGAGAAGGAAGCAAAAATACTAAAGTGCCTGATCACAAAGCACAAAGCGACCGCGCAAGACATTGCAAGAGAAACCGATATCCCATACTCAACAGTGTGCCGTACTATCAAAGGCAACCCGAAAACACAGTACGGCGGACTATTGGAGAAAGTGAAGGGGTTGACCGTTGAGAAAGAAGACGTATCAGAAGGCGAAATTGGCTACAAGGTTACGAAACGGAGGGAATACGTGTGCCTTGATAAGCTCGACAATTTCTGGGATTTATACGAAGAAGGAATTGCTACACTATGGGAGTACGAAGTTTATTAAATTTCCTTTTTTTTCAATTTTTCAATGAGAAATTCTCACGAGAAAATCACCAAAATGAGAATTTCTCACCAATCTGTGATTCCAACTTTTTGTAAAACGCTATCAATACCGTTATTCCATTTTTTTCTCAAAAATACCAAAAACGCTATCAATACCGTGATTCCACAAAAACAAAAAATAAAATCGGTATCGTCCACGGATTTCTCACGTATTTCTCACGTATTTCTCATTTTACAATCTCGGCTTTTTCGATATGTGTATGCGTTATTCCTTTTAAAAAAAGGAGATATTCTCACGTTTCTCAGTTTTAAGAGAGAGAGAAAAAAACACCTCTTTTTTTATTACACTAACTTTCCAAAAAAACACATATTTTTTTTTCTCTCTTAACTGAGAAAGGTGAGAATATTTTTTTCTCTCTCTTAACTGAGAAAAGTGAGAATATCTATCTATTTTTCTTTAAAATCAATATCAATATCAATAATTTATTCGATTTCATAAATGAGAAATACGTGAGAAATACGTGAGAATACGTGAGAATACATGAGAAAGATAGCGGTAGACACCTTTTTGTGTGGCAATTACTGAGAGAATGATCACTTTTGGAATTGTCACAACAGATCATGTTTTCTCCTTTTGTCTTTGGCAATTACAAAGATTAACTTTCTTCTTTTTGTGTTCTTATTCAATGACATATTTACAACTTCTTAATATATTTTGGGACATACGGTGTATATCAGAATTTTTCAGAAAGTTATTTAAACTTCGAGAACCTATATTATAACAAAGTAAATATAATTTTATAGACATAAAAATATATAAATGGGGTTGTACATATGGCAGATGATATGCAGAGAGTAATAGGCTTAGCAGTAGGCTTGCTCATCGTCGTCGTGATTTTCTATTTGGCGCCCGGCATGGGCGAAGAGGTCAGCAAGGCTCTTCCGGTAGATCCTGCTGGGGATTTTGCGGGATCTCCGACAGGTGCAGACGTGTGGACAAGTGGGGCAACGATGATAAAAGTGGTCATTACGATTGTGTTTATAGGAATCGCAATCGGATCGCTCTACAAGCTGCGTAGCCGAGGGGAATAAATCCCACTTTTTACATTTTTAAGGATGGGACGTGTAGATGAAGAATAAATTTAATTATATAATTTCAGCGTCGAATACAGCCGGGCCCTTCAAGCTCAAAACGGACGCAAATGCATTTAAAAAACGGTTTTCGAAGGTGCCGGGCGCTACGATGGGTGAAATCAAAAAAACAACAAGGGGTTATACATTCCGAATCACTTTGAAGTGTGGTGCGCGGACTGCGGCCGAAAAAACGGAAGGAGTTGCATTTTTGAAAGGGGTCCTGCGTACTTCAAAAATAAATATAAAAAAGGTTTAATTTGAAATTGTCAACCGCGTTTAATCGTTGACAATCTCCTATTTTGAAAAACGCTCTTTTTGCGCGATGATTACCGAGACCTTCCTTTCGTCTGTTTTTTTCGTAGCAACATTTTATATTACAAAGTTGTTGTTTTTCCATTTTCTATCGACTTTTTGAATACCTGAAACTCTATTTCTTTACAGAGTAGCAACATATTTATAGAATGACGTCCAATATATAGTTAGGGAAAACCTAACTAATTAATGGGGTGAGTGGTTGGAAAATATTGTTAATGGGTTAGTTACCGCAGATGGTACAAAAGTTCTGAACGTCGAAGAATACGACAAGTTTCTTTTGGCAATTCCGGCGCGTATGATGGCAATTTTCGAAGTAAACAGCATAACTGGAATGCGTTATGTGGAAATTCAGAGGCTATACGATAACCCAAAATGGTATCTGAAAGACAGGAATCAAATAGTGTTGCCTAAAGAAGCACAAAAGAAGGTAAAGCAGAAGCTTGTCAAAAGGACAGTGGATAAACTTCCTTTCGCTTTTCCTTATATCTTCGAAAAGTTCACTGCAGGGCCAAGACCCCCTGACCGCACAAGCTGGAATAGAGATTTAGCCAGGTGGAGCAAGAAGGCAGGGATAGAACCGAAAGTGGGGCCAAAGACGCCGAGGAAAACAATAGAGTCTTGGATGCTGAAATCAGGGATCAATGAATATGAAATTTATTCCAGGGCAGGGCATGACCCGGTAACGAGTCTAAAGCATTATCAGAGTTTGAGCTTTACGGATTACGAACTTAGAGACATTAAGAAAAGATTAACAGAGTGGGGGATTCTCAAATGACTACTAAAACCGAGCTTCTAAAAATAATCAGAAAGCAGTGCGTGACATGCTACGGCGGATCGTTTGCCGAGGTAGAGGCGTGCCATGGTGGAAAACGCACGAATGAATTTACCACTTGCTGGCTGCATCCCTTCCGATTCGGAACGGACCCTTTTAACCAGATTTCCGAGGCGAAAAGGATGCAAGGCCGGAAATTAGCCGAGCTCCGAAAGGAGATGCTCACTGAAGTGGCGTAATTCGTTTTCTTTCTATTGTGGTACGTTAAAAGAATTTTTTCTGGTGTGTGTGGTATGTTTGGATGTGGGAAGTATGGACATGTTAGAATATTTGAGCTTTGAAATTGCAAAAATGATTTTTTGGGTCATGGCAATTTCTGGAAGTTTAATTACAGTTGCAATATTTGGAGGGGTTTAACAATGCCATGGATAATAACAGACGATGGTTATCAGGAAGTTGGATACGAGGATTCAGATTATGAGGACTATGAGGTTTTTCCAGATTTAAAATCTGCAATAGAAGCTGATGAAAGGAGGGAAAAGGAAAATGCCTGAACAATACGAGGACATGATCAACGTAGGAGGTCCGGAATACGATGCTAAGGACGATTACATCAAATCCCTAGCTAACATTTTTTATAAAATAAACTCTGCTGCAGACTGCGGAAATAAAGACACGCTACAGTGGCAGCTTGACTATTACGTGGATATTTTGATTAATAGGATGATTGACCCGAAAGACAGGGAAGACATGAGACAGGCAAAAACGGCTTTGGTGGATATCGAGATTCAAAAACAGATGAAGATGAACAAAATAACTAAAAAAGAATCGTTAGCCGTTACGGATAGACATGAAGCAATCATAGAGACAAATAAAAAGATATTCGGCGAGCTTATAACGTATTTTGACAGGTATTACGGCTTTGAAACTCAGCTGGCGGTGATGATGTGAGCGCGGCAATTACCGAGATTAACATGGACGACAATCCAATTTTAAAAAGAATCCTGAAATTGCAGGAGGAAAAAAGCTGGAAATGTGATAAATGCGAGTTTTCCTGCAATGACTTTACAGAGCTTCAGAAACATGCTGAAAATGCCCATAACGAACAAGTGGACCCGTTAAGAGAGGTTAAGAAGCTCTACATCAACAAGGATAAACATAGGCTTACTATCGGCGAGCTCTTCGGGTCCAGGATCACAAGCAGACATAACCAGAACGCAATTTTGAACATAGTAGGAAAACAAGGCATGGGTAAAAGTAACGCTGCTTTGTATATCGCAACTGAGACGGCTAAATGGATAGCTAAACACAAAGGCGGTAAACCAGAAGACTACTTTACGATTGACAATTGTGCTATCATGGAACTTGACACTATAATTCCAATTGTCAAAAACATAGACAAACTAAGGTATAATATTTTCATCCTTGACGACATAGGGGCTTCTTATGGCGCCAGGGACTACCAGAACGTAGTAAATAAGGCATTCAATAAAATAATTCAGACTTTTAGGGATTCAAACACACTTGTTATCCTTACAATGCCTGACGACTTCCTGATAGACAAGGTTCCCAGGAAGCTGGCACACTTTCAGATTGAAATGACTACTCAGATATTCCATAAGAATGTTTCAATTGGCAAGCTCTCAGAGGTAAAAGAAATTTATAAAGCTCATAAGACCATATATCCCTTTGTGTGTGACAATGGAGTAAAATATACAAGGTGTATGTTCAAGCTCGTTGAAGGTCCACTACACGAAGAATACAACAGGAGAAGAACGGAAATAAGAAAGAGAATGACTCAGGACTGCTTAGATACTGTTGAGGAAGCTACAAACAGTATAGCTGAGGGGAAGGTGAAGCAACCACCTAAACACATTGAAATTGCGCAAAAAGTGTATCAGAAGACATTAGACAACCCTAAGATATCACAGAGAGCATTAGCAGACGAATTTGGCTGCTCGAGGGATACAATAAAAAAAGCATTAAACCATGCAAAACGGTATCAATCTAACGAAATAACCAAACTGGCTGCTATAATCTAGTTAAAATCATAGTAGGCAATTTCCTGCCACCACCACAAGCACAAAATTAGGCTGTAAGGAGTTGAAAAAATATGGAATGGAACACAACAGATTTTGATAAATTGGTAAAGGAATACGAAAGCAAAGTCGGGAGACTCGAAGACGAAGGTATAAAAAGTGATCTCGCTAGACATGAACTGTATAATAAACGGAATAGCGGAATAGTTCTGACTGCTGAAGAGGACAGATTCATTGAAAATGCTTGTGAATTTGAAGCCGGAATAAACGAACAGATAAAAGGAATTGTCACAAGCAAGACGGAAGTATTCGAGGCACTTGATAACCTGAAAGAGAAATTAGATGAAATTTAATTTAGTTAGGCTCTTCCTAACTAATCAAAAGTTATTTATGCTTTGAACGCGTATAATATATTAGGGATTGACAAAATTGCGAGTGTTACCGTAAGTCGTCGATTCATTCACCAATCAAATTAAAACGATATCGGGTCGTCATTTCCCGATACCCCCTCACGATAAACAAAAGCGGCTGGTGGACTCTCTCTGTTCTCGACACCCGTCGCCATTCTCTCCATTGACTTTTCTGAAAAATTCCTCAGGTGCCTTTCTGGAATTGCCAATTCATGTTCACAGCTTTTCTATTCATAATCCGGAAATCTCATTATCTTGCTTTTTGCGTCTGAGTAAAAAGCACAATTAATCCCCAGCTCAAAGTAAAATCGACATCATAGAGGTTT
>CALLZZ010000202.1 GCA_937858235.1 uncultured Clostridia bacterium | reverse complement strand
GGGGAATAGGGAGGGAATAATTAAATCACCACATAGCACAAGCCCGCTTCTGGCGGCAACTGCGGCAGTCTTGGGCCAAAGCAGAAGCCCCGCACAAAAGGCCAGCAGAAGGGAACTGGAAAGGATCAATTTTAAGATGTGACGGGGACGGGAGTGTATCATAGTAACCACCTCGTCCGAGTATATGCGAACGGACTGAAAATAGACGGGAAAAGCGTGCGGTTATTTCTTGTGAACCGCACGCTTTTGTCAGAGACTATTTGGGGATACCGATATCGAATTCGTCATTCCACCAAACAATCTGGTCTTCAGCCAGAGATTTGGGTACGTCAATCACCCGCTGGTTTCTGCTGCCGCGGAAACGAAGGGTGAGATCTTTTTCCTTCAGATGAAATTCACCATCCACCAGCACGTCCAGATAGGAGAGCAGATCCTGGGTGATTTCCCAGGGCCCCAGACGGCCGGCGAGAATGTCCCGTTCAAAATCGTAACCGGTGTAGCACCAGACCGTTTTGTCTGGGTAGCGTTTGCGGAACTGGCGAAGCAGAGGCAGCAGAGCTTTTTGATGCTCCGGCTCTATTGGCTCCCCTCCCAGCAGGGAGAGCCCACGAATGTGAGCGGGGCTCAGTGCCTCCAGAAGTTCATCCTCTGTGTCGGAAGTGTACGCGGAGCCGTAGTGAAAGTCCCAGGTTTCTGGGTTGAAGCAGCCGTCACAGTGATGGCTACAGCCAGAGACAAAGAGGGAGACCCGCACACCGGGACCGTTGGCAATATCATGTTTTTTTATGGCAGCGTAGTTCATAACGGTGGCCTCCTTATTTGGGTTTCTTGGTAGGGAAGCGCATTACAGATGCAGGACCCGGGAGCGAATTTCTTTGGTTTTCCCTACATTCCAGAAATTTTCTCCCAGATAACCGCAGGTGCGGCGTACTACGTTCATTTTGCGGTGATCCTTGTTGCCACAGACCGGGCATTCCCATTCGTAGTCGTCATTGATCTTGATTTCTCCGTCGTAGCCGCAAACCTGACAGTAGTCACTCTTGGTATTGAATTCTGCATATTGAATGTTGTCGAAAATGAAATGGACGACATCCTCCATAGCAGTCAGGTTCTGGTTCATGTTGGCCACCTCTATGTAGCTGATGCAGCCGCCGCTGGAAATAGCCTGGAACTGGCTTTCCAACTGGAATTTGGTAAAGGCGTCAATGTCCTCTCGCACGTCTACATGATAGGAGTTGGTGTAATAACCCTTGTCAGTGACGTTTTTCACGGTGCCGTAACGTTCACGGTCGATTTCAGCAAAGCGATAACACAGAGATTCTGCCGGTGTACCATAGAGGGCAAAGCCAATGTTGGTTTCCGAACGCCAGCGCATGACAGTGTCCTTCAGATACTGCATTACCTTTAGCGCAAACTGCAGACCTTCTGGTGTGGTATGGCTCTTATTGGTCATCAGGTAGGTAAGTTCATACAGGCCGATGTAACCCAGGGAGATAGAGGAGTATCCGCCGTAGAGTAGTTTATCGATGGTCTCACCCTTTTCCAGACGAGCCAATGCTCCATACTGCCAGTGGATGGGGCTGACGTCGGACTTTACACCCTTCAGCGCGTTGTGACGGCACATCAGAGCTTCCCGGCACACATCCAGGCGACGGTCAAATTCCGGCCAGAATTTGTCCATGTCACCCCGAACCTCCAGACCAATCTGGGGCAGGTTGATGGAAACCACGCCCTGATTGAATCGTCCTTCAAACCTGTAGCTGCCGTTTTCGTCCTTCCAGGGAGCTAGGAAGCTGCGGCAGCCCATAGGGGAGAAAACGTTGTTTTCATAGTTTTCCCGCATCTTTTTCGCGGAGATGTAATCGGGATACATTCTTTTGGCGGAGCACTTTACCGCAAGGCGGGTGAGATAGTCAAAGCGGCCGCCGGAAAGATTATTGTTTTCGTCCAGAACGTAGACCAGTTTGGGGAAGGCGGGGGTGACATAGACCCCGCTTTCGTTCTTGATACCCACCAAACGCTGGCGCAGGACTTCTTCTACGATCATCGCGTTTTCTTCCATATAGGGATCATCATCTCGGATGTAGAGGAATAGGGTGACAAAGGGAGACTGACCATTGGTGGTCATGAGCGTGTTGATCTGATACTGAATGGTCTGTACTCCGTTGGACAGCTCAGTGTGCAGCCGTTCGTGAACCAGCGCGTCCAGCAGTTCGTCACTAATCTGACCCTCGGCGGCTTCGGAAATTTTTCGGCGGAATTTTTCCTTGCTCCGGCGAAGATATTTACCTAGGTGGCTGATGTCTACGCTCTGACCGCCGTACTGATTGGAGGCCACACAGGCGATGATCTGGGTCGTGACGGTGCAGGCTACTTGAAAGCTCTTAGGGCTTTCGATGAGCTTTCCGTTCATCATAGTGCCGTTATCCAGCATATCGCTAATGTTGATTAGGCAGCAGTTAAAAATAGGCTGAACAAAGTAGTCAGCGTCGTGGAAGTGGAGCAAACCCTGATCGTGGGCCTGGGAGATTGGTTCGGGCAAGAGTATTCGGCGGGTTAGATCCCGGCTGACGATTCCGGCAATGTAGTCTCGCTGGGTAGAGGCAACAGTAGTATCTTTGTTGGAGTTTTCCTCTGCCATCTCTTTGTTCGCATTGTGGAGCAGGTTCAGAATGGATTCATCGGTGGTGTTCTGTTTTCGGGCCAGGGAACGGGTGTAACGATAAATCATGTATGCTTTGGACAGCTCGTATTTGCCGGTTTCCACCAGCTTGCATTCCACCATGTCCTGGATGTCTTCCACCAACAGGCGCGGACGGTGGAGGGAGCCCACCGAGTCGGCAATGACGTCGATTTCTTCCTGGGTGACCCGAAACGCTGGATCTACGGCAGCGTTGGCCTTTTGGATGGCGACGACTATTTTTGTGCGATCAAAATCGACGGTATGACCATCTCGCTTAATGACTTTCAACAGAAAAACCTCCATATCTCGTGTTCAAATCATGGTACTAATTCCTCAACTTGGACTGTATTTAGTGTCGTGTGTGTTTGACCAGTATACCAGAAGTGCAGATGGAACGCAACATATAGTGTGGAAAAAGTTTTCATAATCCCATATGTGGGACTAAGCCGAAAAAGTGGAAGAAAAAGTTCCCATCCGAGACCGGTCTGGGGGAAGATCAGGCAAAAACAGGACGGAAGATGCATATTCTATTTTGGAGGCGAGTACATGTCAGATCAGAAACAACGATTAGGACTCCTAGCCCGGACTGCCCAGGCTTTTGATTTGCCGGGCGACGTGGTGGCCGGATTGCCGCGGATTGAGCTGATAGGAAAAGGAGAGCTGCGGATGGAGAACCACCGGGGTATTTTATCCTACCGGGAAGACGAAGTGGTGGTCAGTGGCGGAAATGTAATGGTACGCATCCAAGGTACACAGCTTGAATTAAAAGCAATGAGTGCCGGTGCGCTGCTGATTACAGGAAAAATACAGGCAGTGCTTCTGGAGTAAGGAAGGAGAAACAGGATGCAGAAGGTGATTAACTATCTGCGTGGGTTCGTTCGGCTGGAACTGACCGGCGCATTTCCGGAACGCTTTTTAAATATTTGTGCCGCGGAGAACATTTCCTTTTGGCAGGTGGAGCAGCCAGACCCCCACACATTGCGGGTGACCCTAGCCATTCTGGATCGGAGTCGGGCGGAACAGTTGGCCAGCCGGAGTATGTGCCAAGTGCAGGAGGTAGGCAGGCGCGGAATGCCTGCCTTTCTCAGCCGGTTTCGAAAACGGTATGCGCTGTTGGCCGGGTTGGTGTTGTCCATCCTAGCTGCCTGCATCCTGTCCCGCTTTATTCTGGTCATTGATGTTACGGGGAATGAGACGATACCACGGTCAGAAATTGTTTCGGAGCTAAACCGCTTGGGGTTTGGTATCGGCAGCTACGGCCCTGGTGTCAACGAACGGGATCTGGTTAATCGAACGCTGTTGGAAATGAAGGAAATTGGATTTCTCTCCATCAATATTAAGGGAGTTCGGGCGGAGGTGTTGGTGCGTGAGGCACCGAAAAAGCCCGAGATCGTAGACAAGAATAAGGCGGCGGATGTGGTGGCTACACGGGATGGTGTGGTGCTGGAGGTAGGTGCTTTGGCTGGAAAGGAAATGGTAAAGGAAGGTGATGCAGTGTTAAAAGGAGAGGTGTTGATTTCTGGTCTGGTTACCTATGAGAAAGGTGGTACAGGCGAGGTGTTTTCCAGCCGTCAGCTGCGGGCGCAAGGAGAGGTATGGGCCATCACACAGCGGATCATGCAGCGTTCCATCCCCCTCTCTTCTATCGGAAAGGGGAACGATCAAGGGAAGAAAACCCGATATGCATTGCGGATTCTGGATCGCCGGATCAAATTTTATAGAAACAGTAGCATTTCTTATGATAACTATGATAAAATAAGTTATGAATACACGCTGACATTGCCCGGCGGTCTGGAACTGCCCATCAGCTGGATCAAAACGGTGACTTCTGCTTATGAACCCACTTCGGTGACCTTGACCAAGGAAAGCGCAGAGCAATACCTGAAGGATCAGTTGGATGGGGCGGTGAAGGAGGCTGTGGCAGATGGAGAAGTGCTGTCCAAAGCCTGGGAGACAGGAGAGAAGGACGGCATTCTGACTGTAACGCTGAAGGCCAGCTGCAATGAGCAAATTGGATGGACGGTAGAGTCGGGGGGCAGCGATTAAAACGGGTGCGGATGTACCGATACAGGAGATGAACTTGCGTGGCAGAACAGAGCATTAGTCTGGAGCGTATGGAAGAGGCGGCCAGTTTATTTGGGCCATTTGATGAGAACATTCGGATCATTGAGCGGGAGCTTCATGTTCAAATCGTTATTCGAGACGAGGAATTGAAAATTTCCGGTGATGTAGAACAGGTGATGCATGCGGAAAAGACCGTACAAGGGCTGCTGTCCTTGTGTACGCGGGGAGAACCCATCAATGAACAGAATATTCGTTATGTGCTTCAGTTGGTGCTCCAGGGCCAGGAGGGAAAGATTGGTGAACTGGCTCGGGATGTGATCTGCGTCACGGCAA